>JASHPU010000182.1 GCA_030037885.1 Xanthobacteraceae bacterium
ATGGCCTGGCTGTCCTGGAAGGCGAGCAGCCAGGGCGCTACGATCAGCGCCAAGCCGGCGACCAGCATGAGCCATTCCTCCCAGATCGCAAACGCGGCGAGCGCCGCGATCGACAGCACAGCGATGATGATGCCGACGATCGAGGCGGTCTGCCATGGCGCGCCGCCAGACAGATCGAACAGCCATGGCGAAAAAAACAGCACCACGGCGAGCGACAGGTTCACCACGTCGCAGAGCCGCAAGTTACACCACTCTTCCATGACACCCTCTCCGACAGGGACGACGGACGCTGTCGGTCGTACGGCCATCGGTCATGTGCTTAGGCGCAGACACGGCCGCCGCGTCGGCGCAGCCCGATATTCGCAAAACCAAACGCGGCGGCTTTGGTTCCGCTGCAGCCTATTTGGTGCGGCCGGCGCGCCGTCAAAGGCCCGTGCGGGATGAAGCGTGCCGCCGATTTGTCTGGCTTTTCCGCCGCCGAGATCGAGGCGGGACGCCGGCTGTTTGCCGGGGACTGGCAGTTTGTTGCGGCGGCACCGGCGCTAACGGCGCTGCCGCCGATGGCCGGCCCGGAAATCGCTTTTGCCGGCCGCTCCAACGTCGGCAAGTCGAGCCTCATCAACGCGCTGACCGGCCGGCGCGCACTGGCCCGTACCTCGGCGGCGCCGGGCCGCACCCAGGAGCTGATCTTCTTCGCGGGCGGGCAGGGCGGGCATGACCGCGTGGCGCTGGTCGATATGCCGGGCTACGGCTACGCGGCGGCGCCCAGAACCAAGGTAACGGCCTGGACGGCGCTCATCTACGCCTACTTGCGCGGCCGCGCCACGCTGGCGCGCGTCTACCTGCTGATCGATGCGCGCCGCGGTCTGATGCCGGGCGACGACGAGATCATGACCGCGCTCGATCAAGCGGCAGTGAGTTATCAGGTCGTCCTCACCAAGTCCGATGCTCTCGCCGCCGCGGCGCTCGAGGAACGCTTGGCGTCGTTACGCCAACAGTTGGCGAAGCGGCCGGCGGCCTATCCGACGGTTCTGGCAACCTCTGCCGAAACGGCAGCGGGGATAGCTGAGCTGCGCGCTGCGATCCATCGGCTATTGCGTGAACGCAGCTGAGAGAGCAAACGCCGTCGCGATCGGCGGCCGCGCTGCAATCGCGCTGCAAATATTGAAGCAAAAAAGCCGGCTGCGGGAAGCTCCCGCAGCCAGCCCGTTCTTGTGCTCGAACCGGATGTTGCCGGGCGGGTCAGGAGATCGGCCGCGTTTGCGGTGTGGGGGTCGCTCGCATGAAGCCCACCATGGTGCCGCTGAGCGTACTGCCGGTCAGCAGGATGGCCGCGCCGGCCACCAGAAGGCCAATCAGGGTCAACGGCACGGTGAAGATGCCGCAGACCGCGAGGATGCCAAGCACGATGACGGCCAGGCCGCCGGTCCCCTGCATGACCGCGGAACCGGCCGCGACCTCGGAGGCGATCGCACGCACCATTGGGGCGCGCCCCTGGAACTGGATCGCCACCGATCGCGAGGTGAGCAGATGCCACACCGATGAGCAGCTAATGGCAAGCGCGGCGCCGAACGCAATCAGGGCCACCGCGGTCAGCATGGCGGCATGAACGCCGAGCAGCGCCAGCACGCCGAGCACGATGCCGGCAACGCCAACCAGGAACAAGGCGGAGACGCCGCCGCCGCTCGCGGCCGAGCTGCCTTCAGGGCTCATGTCCAGCGCGAACTCGCTGAGCATGGCGCCGCCCTGGATCAGCAATGCGGCGCCGAATACGATCGTCGCAATCGATACCAGCACTTCGGGATGCACGCCCGAAAGGCCGATGATCGCCAGCACGATCGTGGCGATACCTCCAAGCGCGTCGACAAAACCGCCATAGGTTGCGGCTTCACCCGATGCGGTCGTAGACGAATAGGTCATTGACATGTCAAACCTCCTTAATCGGTACGGAGGAAGCGGCCGGGCCAATTGTGTGGGACACTCGCGGGCGGGACCCGTTATCAGCTGTGCGGATTCCGTTTCGCTCTCGCACGCCGTCGGTCCGGTGCGTGCCTCTGCAGAGACAACGTTTGCAGCCTTGCCGTGTTCCCCGAGTGGGCCGGCAAAAGGCCTTTCGCTGCACTACGGTGGCGGCTAAATAGCCATTCCGCCCAAGGAGTTCCTGATGGAGGTGACGCCGTTTCAGCAGGCCCGCATCCTGGCCGAGGCGCTGCCCTACATGCGGCGCTATGACGAGGCGACCATTGTCATCAAATACGGCGGCCATGCCATGGGCGAGGAGCAGCAGGCCCGCGATTTTGCGCGCGACATCGTGCTCCTGGAGCAGACCGCTATCAATCCGGTCGTGGTGCACGGCGGCGGACCGCAGATCGAGGCCATGCTCAAAAAGGTCGGCGTGCAATCGCAATTCGCTGGAGGCCTGCGCATCACCGACGCCAAGACGCTGGAAATCGTCGAGATGGTGCTGGCCGGGTCGATTAATAAACAAATGGTCGGCTACATCAACGATGCCGGCGGCAAAGCGGTGGGACTGTGCGGCAAGGACGGCAACATGGTGGTCGCGCGCAAGCTCACGCGCAGCGTCGTCGATCCGGACTCGCACATCGAACGCGTGGTCGACCTTGGCTTTGTCGGCGAGCCGGACAAGATCGATACCACCGTGCTGATGCAGATTCTCGGTCGCGACCTGATCCCGGTCCTGGCGCCGGTCGCCGCTTCGGCCGACGGCGGCACGTTCAACGTCAATGCCGATACGTTTGCCGGCGCCATTGCCGGCGCGCTCGAGGCCAAGCGTTTTCTCTTGTTGACCGACGTTCCCGGCGTGCTCGACAAGTCGAAGAAGTTGATCCCGCAGCTGACAATCGAGGAAGCGCGGGCGCTGATCGCCGACGGCACCATTGCGGGCGGCATGATCCCGAAGGTCGAGACCTGCATCGATGCGCTGGAGCGCGGCGTCGAGGGCGTGGTCATTCTCGACGGCAAGGTGCCGCACGCGGTGCTGCTCGAATTGTTCACCGAGCTCGGCGCCGGAACGCTCATTCACAATTGAATTCGGTCGGTATGGTACGAAGTCCAGCTGATCGCTTCAGCTTCCGCTCGTCCCCGCGGCCCGACTACGCTTGCTTGGCGAGCTACGGCGGGTTTGCAGGCCGCCGAAGCGCATGGCGCGAGGACCCAGCTCTTCGCAGCCTCTGGATTCCCGCTTGCGCGGGAATGAGCGGATGAAATGAGACCGAGCGGCGCGCGCGGGCGGCTTTACGCTTTGTGGCCCGGCCTTGTCGCGGCGACGTCGTTCGGCGTCTCCGACACGCTGGTCAAGCTCGTCCTTGCTTCCGGCATCGACGTGCTGACCTTGGCGTTCGTTCGCGGCGTGGTCGGCGTTGCGATCCTGTTCGCGTACCTGCGGCTTGGCGCGCCGCCGGCGCCGGCCAGTGCGCGCGAGCGCGCCTTCGCGCTGGCGCTCGGCGTGTTGTTCGCCGCGATCGTCTACGGCCTGTTCGAGGCGATCGACCGCATCACCGTGCCGGTCGCGGTCCTCACTTATTTCATTTATCCGCTGTTGACCGGGATCGGCGGCGGCGTGTTCGGGATCGAGCGCATCGGCTGGCAGGGCATGGCCGCGGCGTTCGTCGCCTTCTGCGGCCTGGCCCTGACCATCGAGGCCTATCCGCAACATCTGTCGCTGGTCGGTTTGGGCTTTGCGCTCGGCGCCGCGTTGTGCCGCGCCGCGTTCCTGCTGCTGGCGCGGCGCGAATTGCAGCAGCTCGATCCGCGGCTGACCACTTGGTATTCGCTCGTTTCCTCGACCGCGATCTTCGCCATCGCGGCGGCCGCCGCCTTGAACTGGCCGGCCTCGCACGACGGCGGTGGCTGGGTGCTTGCAAGCGTCGTCGGCGTCGCCACGGCGATCGCGATCCTGACGCTCTACATGTCGACCATCCGCATCGGTCCGTTCCGCAGCGCGCTGGTCATGAACCTCGAGCCGCTGCTGGCGACCGCGCTCAGCGCGCCGCTGCTCGGCCAGATGATCACGCCCGTTCAGGCGCTGGGTGCCGCCATCATGCTGGCCGCCTTGGTTGCGTTCCAGTCCTGGCGCTGACGGTGTAACCTCCGCCGCACAGATTGCGGGAGGAAGCCATGAGCAGCGCCAGCGGCAAAATCGGTCACGAGCAACATGCATCGATCGGCCACGGCGCGGCATGCGGCTGCTGCGCTTCGCGGCGGCAATTCCTCGCCGGCGCCGCGGCGCTCGGCGCCGGCGCGGTTTTGCTGGGCGGCCAAGCGGCCCAAGGCGCCGCGCCGCCCGCGCCGGCCGTGGCGGCCGCGAAGTTGGTCGATACCCACCATCACTTTTATCCGCCGGCCTACCAGAAGGCGTGGAGCGAGTGGGAGGATCGGCACGCGATTCCGCATCTCGGCGTGCAGCTGGCGTGGACGCGCGACACGGCGTTCGCGGCGATGGAAGGCGCCGGCATCACCACCGGCGTGCTGTCGCTGCCGTCGACGCCCGGCGTGTGGTTCGATGGCGGCGCCGAGGCGGCGCACGCCATGGCGCGGCTATGTTGCGAGTTCGGCGCCGACATGGTGCGCGACCGGCCCGGCCGCTACGGCCTGTTCGCGCCGTTGTCGATGCTCGACGTCGACACCACGCTCAAGGAAATCGAGTACGCGTTCGACACGCTGAAAGCCGACGGCATCAACCTGCAGAGCAATTACGGCGACAAGTGGCTCGGCCATCCGTTCTACAAGCCGATCCTGGAAGAGCTGAACCGCCGCAAGGCGGTGGTGTTCGTTCATCCTTTGGTGGCGAGCTGCTGCGACGCCCATCTGAGCGTCGGCGCGTTTGCGGCCGTCATCGAGGTGCCGCACGACACGACGCGCACCGTCGTCAGCCTGCTGTTGTCCGGCACGTTGGCGCGGCTGCGCGACATCAAATGGCTGTTCTCCCATGGCGGCGGCACCATTCCGTTTCTCGCCGGCCGCATCGAAGCGTTTTATGATCAGAAGGCGCGCGGCCCGAACGGCTTTGCACCCGACGGCATCGAGGCCGAATTCCGGCGGCTGCATTACGACACCGCCAACGCCACGCATCCGGCCGCCATGGCGGCGCTGCAGAAGCTGGTGCCGATGTCGCAGATCACTTACGGCACCGACTATCCGTACTTCTCTCTCGAACAGATTGCGGCGTTGCGGCGGCTTGGCCTTGCCGCGGCGGATCTTCAGGCAATCGCCAGCGGCAATATCGCGCGGCTCATTCCGCGGCTGAGCGCCTGATGCCAAGGCGAGCGGCGGCCGTGCGCGCGGCTAAAGCAGAAGAGAGCGGTCGGCGATGGCGCGCCGTTCTGGGCGCATTCATCCTTTTGCTCGCGGGCGGCGCCGCCGTGGCGCAGAACCAAGCGCCGCCGCCAAAACCCGCAGGGCCGGACGTCGCGGTCGCACTCGTGCTCGCCGTCGATACTTCGGGCAGCGTCAGCATGGGGCGCTTCGAATTGCAGAAGCAGGGCTACGCCTCGGCGTTCCGCAATCCACAAGTGCTCAACGCCATCCGCTCGCTCGCCACCCAGTCGATCGCCGTCACCATGATGCAGTGGACCGGGCCGTTCCTGCACGTCGTGGTCGCGGATTGGACCTTGGTCAAGGACGAAGCCGGTGCCAATGGGTTTGCGGCGGCCATCGAAGCGGCACCGCGGCGGCTGTTCGGCGGCGGCACTTCGATCAGCGGCGCCATCGATTTTTCGCGGCTGCTGCTGGCGGGCAGCCCGTATCGCGCCGTCCGCCGCATCATCGACGTGTCGGGCGACGGTTCCAACAACAGCGGCCGCGACGTGACGGCGGCGCGCGACGAAGCGGTGCGCGACGGCGTTGCCATCAACGGCCTGCCGATCCTCGCCGTGGAACCCGGCCTCGACATTTATTATCGCGATCATGTGATCGGCGGCCCGGGCGCGTTCATGATCCCGGTGAAGGATTATGACGGCTTCGCCGACGCCATACTCAAGAAGCTGATCAACGAGATCGCAGCGGTCGCGCCGGGGGCAGACGGGCCCCGCGCGCTCGTGCGAACGGCTAAGCAATAACCCACAAACGTCACAACTCGGCCAAGTTTGCGCCGAGACTCGCTTGCGTCGGCCGTGGTTGCGTCGGCCGCCCCTCCAGACCGTACGCGGCAAGGCCCCTATGCGCGGCTTTCACAACAACGCCTTCGATCCAAAGACGCTGGTCGTCCTGGAGGCCGCGTTCGATGAGGCGTGGCTCACGCTCAAGTCGATCGGCAACACCTCGATCAAGCCCGACGAACTCGCCCGCTCCGTGCTGCGGCTGGCGATGGAAGGCGAGCGCGATCCAGTGCGCCTGCACGACGGCGCGCTGCAGCACCTCGTTCCGGCGACCTCGTGGCGCCAGGCGGGGTAGCGGTCCACCTTTCGTCATTGCGAGGCGCCCCGAAGGGGCGACGCAGCAACCCAGAATTCAGTGCATCCGGCCCCTGGATCGCTTCGCTCGCAATGACGATGCCTATAGTCACGGATGCGCGCCGAGCAGCGCGACGCCGGCAACCAGAGCGGCGGCCATCGTGCCGAGGAAGATCGCGACGAAAAACGGCAGCGTCTTCCGCAACTTTTTGCGCATACGCGTGACCCCGACCCGACCCTGACCCAAAGGGATTGCAACCGATTCGATACGCTTTAAAAGCTTGTCGCCGTGAAAAGTGGCAAGAACGAGTCGGAGCTGATGAGCGCGCGCACCGGCCGCGGCTTCGCCGAGATCGAGACCTGGGTGTTCGATCTCGACAATACGCTTTATCCGCATCACCTCAATTTGTGGCAGCAGGTCGACGTCCGCATCCGCGACTACATCGTCGATTTCCTGCACGTCAGCCACGACGAGGCGTTCCGGCTGCAGAAGGACTATTATAGGCGCTACGGCACCACCATGCGCGGCCTGATGGAGGAGCATGGGCTCGACCCGGACGGGTTTCTCGATGTCGTGCACCGGATCGATCATTCGCCGCTGACGCCGAATCCGGCGCTCGGCGCGGCCATCGCGGCGCTGCCCGGCCGCAAGCTGATCCTTACCAACGGCACGCGCGCCCATGCCGAGGCGGTGATGAGCCGGCTCGAAATCGCCGAGCATTTCGAGGGCGTGTTCGACATCCGCGCCGCCGCGTTCGAGCCGAAGCCGAAGCCGCAGGTCTATGCGCGCTTTCTGGACCGCCACCACGTCGATCCGCAGCGCGCCGCGATCTTCGAGGACCTCGCCCGCAATCTCGAAGTGCCGCACGCCCTCGGCATGATCACCGTGCTGGTGGTGCCGCAAGACGCCGGCGTCGTGCTGCGCGAGGACTGGGAGCTCGCCGGCCGCGACGAGCCGCATGTCGACCACGTCACCGATGATCTCGCCGGGTTTTTACGAAACCTGTTCACCTCATCCTGAGGCGCCCGCGCGCAGCGCGGGCCTCGAAGGATGCAGGCCGAGGCGCAACCGAAATCGGGCTTGCCCGATTTCGGTACGTTGAGTGTCCAAATCGGCTAAAGCCGATTTGGACACCTCGCCCTTCGAGGCTCGGCGCGGAGCTTGTCATCGGGCCCGGCCGAAGGCCGGACCCGTTGGCGCCGAGCACCTCTGGGTGAGGTGAACAAATAAAAAGCGCAGGGCATCATCATCGCGCTTCCGGCTTCCCATACCCACCCGCGGTCGGCGTCTGGATGATGATCGCCTCGCCGGCGGCGATGATGGTGGCGTCGCAGGCGGCAAGCTTTTCGATGCGGCCGTCGTGGCGGCGAACGCGGTTGTCGCCGATCTCGCCGTTCTCGCCGCCGTCAAGCCCGAACGGCGGCACGCGGCGGTGACCGGACAGGATCGTGCATTCCATCTTTTCCAGAAACCGGATGGTGCGGATGACGCCGTCGCCGGCGTTGAAGCGGCCGCGGCCGCCCGAACCTTTGCGGATGTGAAAGTCTTCGAGCAGCACCGGGTAGCGGAATTCCAGGATTTCCGGGTCGGTCAGCCGGGTGTTGGTCATGTGGGTGTGCACGGCATCGGTGCCGGGAAATCCCGGGCCGGCCGGCGAGCCCGAGCAGATGGTCTCGTAATACTGATAGCGCGCGTTGCCGAAATTGAGGTTGTTCATGGTGCCCTGCGCCGCCGCCATGGCGCCGAGCGCGCCGAACAGGCAATTGGTCACCTCCTGCGAGGTCTCGACGTTGCCGGCGACCACGGCGGCGGGAAATTCCGGCGACAGCATCGAACGCTTCGGCAGGACGATGCAGATCGGCCGCAGGCAGCCGGCGTTCATCGGGATGTCGTCATCGACCATGACGCGGAACACGTAGAGCACGGCCGCCCGCGTCACCGGCTCGGGCGCATTGAAGTTGGTCGTCTGCTGCGGGCTCGTTCCGGTGAAATCGACAATCGCCTCGCGCTTTTTCTTGTCCACTGCGATGCGCACTTTGATGCGCGCGTCCTGGTCGGTTTCGACCGCGAACGCGCTGTCGTGCAGCCGGTCGAGCACGCGGCGCACGCTTTCGGCGGCGTTGTCCTGGACGTGGCGCATATAGGCGCGCACCACTCGCAGGGTGAAATGGCGCACCATCTTGCGCAATTCCTGCACGCCCTTTTCGTTGGCGGCGATCTGCGCCTTGATGTCACCTACGTTCTGCAGCGGATTGCGCGCCGGATATTCGGCGCCGGTGAGCAGCGCGTACAGCTCCTTCTCGCGAAAGCGGCCGCGATCGACCAGCTTGAAATTGTCGATATAGACGCCTTCCTGCTCGATGTTGGTGGCATTCGGCGTCATCGAGCCCGGCGACATGCCGCCGACGTCGGCATGGTGGCCGCGCGAGGCGACCCAGAACAATATCTCCCCTCCCCCTTGCGGGGAGGGGTTGGGGGTGGGGGTCGTGAGGCGGCGCGAGCGCGCGGACGAACGCTTCTGCATCCCTCTCCGTTTCAGAGCTGCCTCCCGACCCCCACCCCTAGCCCCTCCCCGCAGGGGGGAGGGGAACGAGAACACCGGCGTGCACACCGTGATGTCCGGCAGGTGCGTGCCGCCATTGTAGGGCGCGTTGATGGCGTAGACGTCGCCCGGCCGGATCCGGCCCTTGTTCTCGCGGATGACGGTCTCGACGGCGCGGTCCATCGAGCCGAGATGCACCGGCATGTGCGGCGCGTTGGCGACCAGCGAGCCGTCGGCGGAAAAAACCGCGCAGGAAAAGTCGAGCCGCTCCTTGATGTTGACCGAATAGGCGGTGTTCTGCAGCGCTACGCCCATCTGCTCGGCGATCGACATGAACAGATTGTTGAACACTTCGAGCATCACCGGATCGGCCTTGGTGCCGATGGCGCGCGCCCGCGCGAGCTTCTGCACCCGCCGCAGCACGAGATGATTCTTCGCCGTCAGCTCGGCCTGCCAGCCGTGTTCGACCACGACCGTCTGATGCGGTTCGATGATGATCGCCGGGCCTTTTATCTTGTGTCCTGGCCCGATCATGTCGCGCGTAAAAACGGGCGCGCGCTGCCATTTGCCGGCGGAGAAGAAGCGGGTGCGCCGCGCCGGCGGCGGCAGCTTTGTTCGCGTCGTCTTCGCTTTCGTTTCATTGAACTGCGCGCCGCCGCCGACCGCCTCGACCGAGACGGCTTCGATCACCAGCTCCTTGCCGCGGTCGACGAAGCCGAACTGCGCCTTATGGGCGCGCTCGAACGCCAATTTCATTTTCGCGAGGGAGGACAGTTCTAATATCTCCCCCTGGAGGGGGGAGGTCGCCGGCCGAAGGCCGGCGGGTGGGGGTGATGCGGCGGCGCGGCTGCTCACCCCAACCCGGGCGCTTCGCGGCCCACCCTCCCCCTGCAGGGGAGCGTGCAGCGTGCCCGCTTCGACGATCAGCGGCGTGTCGGTGCCGGCGTAGCGGATATGGGCGCCCACGTGCACCTTGATCTTGTTCGGCGCGACGCCCTGGCTTGCCACCTCGGCGATGGTGTCGCGCGCGAGCGAGCCGGCGATTTTCTGCACGATCGCGCGCGCCTTGTCGCCGAACGGCTCCTCGACCGCCTGCTGGCGCACGCTGCGGATGTCGGCAACGCCCATGCCGTAGGCGGAAAGGAGCGACGACAGCGGATGGATGAGCACGCTCGTCATGCCGAGCGCGTCGGCGACCAGGCAGGCGTGCTGGCCGCCGGCGCCGCCGAAGCAATTGAGGGCGTAGCGGGTCACGTCGTAGCCGCGCTGCACCGAGATTTTTTTGATCGCATTCGCCATGTTCTCGACCGCGATCGTGATAAAGCCGTCGGCGACCTGTTCGGCGGAGCGGCCGTCGCCGGTGTCCTTGGCGAGCGCCGCGAACGCGGCGCGCACCGCGTCGGCGTCGAGCGGCAGGTTTTGTTCGGGTCCGAATATTTTTGGAAAGAAGTCGGCAATGAGCTTGCCGACCATCACGTTGGCGTCGGTCACGGCGAGCGGCCCGCCGCGGCGGTAGCATTTCGGGCCCGGATTGGCGCCGGCCGAATCCGGGCCGACGCGAAAGCGCGCGCCGTCGAAATGCAGGATCGAGCCGCCGCCCGCCGCCACGGTGTGGATGCGCATCATCGGCGCGCGCATGCGCACGCCGGCGACTTCGGTCTCGAACGCGCGCTCGTATTCGCCGGCGTAGTGCGACACGTCGGTCGAGGTGCCGCCCATGTCGAAGCCGATGAGCCGGTCGAAGCCGGCCTGCCGGCCGGTCTCGGCCATGCCGACGACGCCGGCCGCCGGCCCGGACAGGATCGCGTCCTTGCCGCGAAACAAGCCCGCCGCGGTGAGTCCGCCCGACGACATCATGAACATGAGGCGAGGCTGTTCACCCCGCCCCGCCGCGTCGCTGCCGCGACGCGGCGACCCTCCCTCTGCAGGGGAGGGTGAAGAGTTCAGCTGCTCCGCCACTTGCGCCACGTAGCGGCGCAGGATCGGCGACAGATACGAGTCGACGATTGTGGTGTCGCCGCGGCCGATGAGCTTGATCAGCGGCGAGACTTCGTGGCTCGCCGACACCTGCGCAAAACCGAGGTCGCGCGCCAGCGTGGCGATGCGTTGCTCATGATCGCTGTAGCGGTAGGCATGCATCAGCACGATGGCGACGGCGCCGATGCCATCGGCCTTGGCGCGTTCGAGCTCGTCCCGCACCGCACCGAGGTCGAGCGTGCGCTCGACCGTACCGTCGGCGCGCACGCGCTCGTCGACTTCGGCGACGCGCTCGTACAGCATGTCGGGTTTGACGATGTGCTTGGCGAAAATCTTCGGCCGCGCCTGATAGCCGATGCGCAGCGCGTCGCGAAAGCCTTTGGTGATGACGAGGAGCGTGCGGTCGCCCTTGCGCTCGAGCAGCGCATTGGTGGCGACGGTGGTGCCCATCTTGACGGCGCCGATGCGCGCGCTCGGGATCGGCGCGCCGGCGTCGACGCCGAGCAGGCGGCGAATGCCTTCGACCGCCGCGTCGCGGTACGCTTCCGGATTGTCGGACAGGAGCTTGTGGGTGACGAGCGCACCGTCCGGCCGTCGGCCGATCACGTCGGTAAACGTGCCGCCGCGGTCGATCCAGAACTCCCAGGCGCTTGCCGGGCTGGGTAACGTGCCGGACATGCGCTCGATCCCGTCCGTCTTCTGTGTCACATTGGGCGCCAACGAGCCCGGCAGATTTGTAGGGCGGGTATCGCATTTGCTCAAGCGTTCCGCGCGGGCAAAATCGAGTCGGCGCGGTGCCCACGGGGAATGCACTGCGCGATTTTACCCACGCTGCGGATGAGGAAGCAAAAATGCACAAGATCGCGATCGCGAAAGCCGTCACCGAGCGGCTGCAGACCCGCCTCGGCAAGCTGCACCCGTTCGATGCGATCGACCCGGCCAAAACCGCGCTGGTCGTGATCGACATGCAGAACTATTTCGTCAAGCAGGGCCACCAGGGCGAGGTGCCGCCCGCCCGCGAGATCGTGCCGAACATCAATCAGCTCGCCGCCGAACTCCGCCGCCGCGGCGGTCACGTCGTCTGGGTGCGCAACGGCACCAACGACACGCGCGAGAGCTGGTCGAATTATCATAGTTATCTGCAGAGCCGCGACCGCGCCGAACGCCGGCTGCAGCAGATGGAAATTGGCGCCGACGGCTACGAATACTGGCACCTCAACGACATCCGGCCCGAGGACGCGCAGATCACCAAGAAGCGCTACAGCGCCTTCATCGCGGGCTCGTCCGATCTCGAGCGCCAGCTGCGCGACCGCGGCATCGACACGATCCTGATCACCGGCACCGCCACCAATGTCTGCTGCGAGTCGAGCGCGCGCGACGCCATGATGCTCAATTTCAAGGTCGTGATGGTGGCCGACGGGCTCGCCACCCACACCGACGAGGAGCACAACGCGACGCTGTCGAATTTTTACGGCCAGTTCGGCGACGTCCAGACGGTGGACGAGGTGGTCGCGTCGCTGGAGCGCGGCGCCAAGAAGGCGGCGGCGTAAAAATCGTCATTCCGGGGCCGAGCCAACGGGCCCGGCCCGAAGTGGCCGGCTCGATGACAAGCTCCGCGGGCGGCCCGGAATCCATCATCACGATCGATTCAGTTGAGCACGGCCTTCGAAGTCTTGCTGTGCAGGGGTTATGGAATCCGGGCTCGCCGCTGTGCGGCGCCCCGCAATGACACGGCTAGGCCGGCGCCTTCATGTCCTCGGGCGTGGCGATGAATTTCTCCATCTTCGGCGGCGCGCCGTTGTTGCGCATCTCGTCGAGCCAGATGCGGTGGATGCGCGGGTCTTGATCCTCGTATTCGATCTGGTCGCCGCCCTCTTTCAGGCTCTTCGACACCGCCGGCTTGTCGTCGCCGCCGCCGCCGAGCAGTGAGACGCGGTTGGCCAACGTGGTCGGATAGCGCAGGCCGCCGACCGCGGTGGCAAGGTAGCGCGCCGGCTGCGGTCCGGTGTTGAAATGCTGGTGGAACTGGCGGTCGGCCGGCACCAGCACCATGCCGTGCTTCCAGTCGATGCGGCGGAAGTCCTTGTCGCCCTCGAACCACAAGAGCGAATAACCGAGCCCGATGACGCACATGACATGAAAGCTTGGGCCGTGGCGGTGGCCCTTCTTGTAGGTGCCGACCGGCATCTCGGAAATGTGCGCGTGCATGGTGCCGTCGGCGAGCACGAACATGATGTTGGTGCCGCCGCCGCCGCGGTCGCCCCAGCTTTTCAGCTCGATCGCGGTGAGGTCGGGCACGAAATTGGTCTCCCACATGTGGTTGCCCTGCCGGACCGTGATCAGATCGCCCTCGCCGGAAAAATATCCGGCCTTGCCGGTGCGTTCGGTGAAATCGAACTCGTTGTCGAACACGAAGGCTTCGTTGTGAAAGATGTTCATCACCATCGGCAGGTCGGTGGTGCTGACCAGGAGCGCGCGCTCGGTGCCGCTGCCGTTGAAGTGGCGATGCTTGGCGTTGAGCGGAATGGCGAACAGGCTTTTCTCGCCCCATTCGAAGCTGCGGCGGCTGCCGTCGGCGAATTCCAGCTGGGTCGAGCCGTGGCCTTCCAGCACGTAGACGACTTCTTCGTAGAGGTGGCGCTGCGGCGTCGTGGCGCGGCCCGGCGCGATCTCGTAGACGAACATATTGCAAAAGTCGCCGCGGCCTTTGAGATGCACCGCGGCGCCGTTGACGCCGTAGCGCGGCCACGGTGCGGTCGGCACGTCGAACAGGTAGACGCCAAAATCCTCGGTGAGCGGCAGTCCCTCGCGCTTGAGCCAATCGAGATACGGATCGATGCCGTAGCGCGGCGTGACGGCCTGCGGCGGGACTTCGCGAACGTTCATGTGTTCCTCCGGGGCGCCTTGCGCACATAGTATCCTTCCCCGCGAAGCGGGGAAGGGGGACCGCGCTGCGAAACAGCGTGGTGGAAGTGGCGCAGGACTCAACGAAACTCTTTCGACTAAGGTGAAGCGTCGAGTCCGGCGCCCCCTTCACCATCTTGCTTCGCAAGATGGTCCCCCTCCCCCGCTGCGCTTCGCTTCGCGGGGGAGGATGAAGGATCACCCGAACAGCAGCGACTTGATCACCACCGGCACGACGCCGGGCGGCGCGATCAGTTCGCCAAGATCGACGTAATCGAGGTTCTGCAGTTCGATGCCGTCGATGGAGACGAGTTTTCCCGGCCAGCCGAGTTCGCGATGCAACAGACGGCCGAGGGTCTTGCCGACGTCGCCGTCAATCATCAACAGCAGAAGTTTTATGCGGTCGGCCAGCGGCATCAGCGCGCGCAAAATGCCTTCGCCGGCGGCTTTCAATCGAGAATGTTCCGGGTCGCCGCGCCAGGAGAACGCGAGCGCGAGGCGCGGATTGCGCTCGAGGTCGAATTCATCGAGCCGGCCGCGGATGGCCGCCGTGAACTGCGACGGGTCGATAAGGCCGGCCGAAGCGATTTCGACCCGCAGCACCGGCACGTTGTGCACCGGCAGCACGTAAGGGTCGGGCAGATAAATGGTCTTGCCGCTGACCTGCACGGTGAACTGCGAGGCGCCGATCACGGTGGCGCGAATGCGCTGGCCGGGATCGAGGAGCGGCAGCGTGGTGCGCCGGCTCAATTCGGCCGCGAGCGCGGCGGCGAACGGCTTGGCGATATCGCCGTATTCCTTGTCCTCGTGGCCGAACAGGTATTCGGCGACGCCGCCCGAACAACTGATCGCGCTCGGCGCGCAGCCGCGTGACAGCGGCTCGGTGAGCGCCAGCGCTTCGCCGATGCTGTCGAGCGGCGCAGCGCAGAGATAGTCGGCCGCGATTGCGGCGAGCCGCCGCACGATTTTCCGGCGAATGGCGGTAGCGGCGAAGGCCCGCGGCGCCGGCTCAATGCCGAGATCTCGGGCGACAAGCCGCGCCGAATCGTCGATGCGCGTCCAGGCGCCCTGCGCATCCGTCGCCAGCAGCCGTCCGCCCACGGCGAACGCCGCAAGGCCGACGATGGCGCCGCGGTCGATCAGCGCGAGCTTGGTGGTGCCGCCGCCGATGTCGGCGTGCAGGATGCAGGTCTGCCGCGCTTTCGACAGCGCCACCGCGCCCGAGCCGTGCGCGGCGAGCCGGCATTCGAGCTTGTGGCCGGCGGTGGCGCAGACGAATTTGCCGGCCTCGGCGGCGAACAGCTCGTCGATGGCGCGGGCGTTTTTGCGCTTGATCGCCTCGCCGGTGAGAATGACGGCGCCGCTGTCGACGTCGCTCTGCTTGAGGCCGGCGTCGGCGTAGCAGCGCGCGATGAAGTCGCCGAGCGCGTGCGCGTCGATCGTGCCGTCCGGCAGAAACGGCGTCAGCAGGATCGGAGAGCGCCACACGATCTCGCGGCCGATCACGACGAAGCGGCTCGACAGCCCCTGCGACTGCCGCTGCAGCAAAACCTTGGCGAACAACAGGTGCGAGGTCGAGCTGCCGATGTCGATGCCGACCGTCTTGAACGCGACGTTTTCCTGCGCCCAAATGGTCGCCGCGATGGCGGCGCGCTCGGCCTCCGTCATCGCGTGTTCGTGGAGAAAATCGGTTTCGTGCATGTGCGCCTGATTGCTGCCGCGGCGGCCGCACCATGCCGAAGGCCGGCGGGTTGATCAATCAGCATGCCCCGTCGTCATTCCGGGGCGCGCCGAAGGCGCGAACCCGGAATCCATAATCACAATCCTTACAGAACCGACGCCGGAGGTGTTGACCTTCACGATTCGTGGTTATGGATTCCGGGTTCGCACTGCGCGCGCCCGGAATGACGCGACATGCCCCGCGCAAGACGCGCAACAAACTCGGCTGGGTGAGCCTATAACCGGCCGCGACCCTTCACCCACTTTTGTTGTTGAACTGCCGAGTCGCCCTCTCCCGCGGGCGCCGCGCGTCGCCAGCAGCGACAGCCCAGCCAATGCCTGGCGCCGCGTCAAAGCAGAACCCGATGGCTGGCGCGGCATTATCGGCGGAGCGCTGTGCTTGCGATCGATCAGTGCGTGGCCGGCACCGGTGCCTCGGGCGCTGACGTTTGGCTCACGATTTCGGGTGCCGCGCGCAGGGCTTTGAGCGGATTGACCAGGCCGGCGCCGAACTGCGGGTTGATACCTTGGGCGCCGAGGTGCTTGGCGGTGTCGACCAGAATGGCGCGGATGTCCTCCGGCGTGCGCGACGGACCCTCCGCCAGCAATAAGGCCGCGACGCCGCTGACATGGGCGCTCGCAACCGACGTGCCGGTCGTGAGCTCGACGCCGCCGTCGGGCGCCGGCACCAGAACATTCACGCCCGGCGCCGCGACCGCCACATAGGAGCCTTGGTTGGCATCGCTGAACAAGCGGTCGTGCTCGTCGGTCGCGGTGACGGCCATGACGTTCGGATCGGCGCCCGGATAAAGCGGCGGCGAGTTGGCTCCGGCATTGCCGGCCGCCGCCACGATCAGGATGCCCTTCTCGCGGGCGACCTGGAGTTCCTGGGCCAGCGCCGGATCCTGCGGTCCGGCAAAGCTCATGTTGATGATCTTGGCGCCGTGCTGGATCGCGTAGTCGACGCCGCGGATGATGTTGGCCGACGTCGCTTGCGGCGTTCCGCTGCTGCCGGCGCCAAAGGCGCAGATCGCCATGATCTTGGCGTCGGGGGCGACCCCGACGAGCCCGACATGCGAGGCGATGGCGCCGGCCATGCCGGTGCCATGAGCGTCGGGCGGCGCGTTGGCGCCGCAGCCGGCATCGTAAGTGTCGACGATGCGGCCGGCGAAATCGGGTTGTTTGGTGTCGACGCGCGAGTCGATCAAGGCGATGACGACGTCGTCGCCCTTGGTGATGCGGTGCGCGGCATCGAGGTGCAGTTTGGCGACGACGTATTGCGTCGGATCGCCGGCGTCCACGGCGCCGCCGTCCTGTTCTGCGCCCTGCACTTTGCTGCCCATTTGGGTCAGCGCGTAGGTGTAGTTCGGCTGCGCCGAGGCATCGAGGCCGGCGCCATCGATCTGGCGGATCACGTCGGCGACCGGCTGTCCGTTATTGATGCGCAACGTATAGACGGTGCGGCGCAGCGCGCCGATCGTTTGCTGCGCCGCGATGGCGAGACCGAAGCGCTGCGCCATGGCGGCGATGGCTTGCGGCGTCTGGTTGTCGCCGAATTGCAAGACGAGCTCATGCGGCCGGAAGCGGGCTTCGCCGACCGGCGGCAGGCCCGAGCCGGGCGGCAGCGGCATGACGCGCATGTCGATCAGACGCGTGCCCGGCGGCGCGCCGTTGCCGCCCCTGGCGCGGTTGGCGAGACTGCCGATGCGGGCATTGCCGTTGCCGGCAAACAAGCGAGCGCGCCCCTGGGCCGCCGACAGGCCGGAGAAAGGACGCCCATTGTTCGGCATGCGCGCCAGTCCGGTCCGTAGCCCCGGCGGCATCATCGCTTGACGCGATCGCGGACCGAATGGGCCGCCGTTCAGGCCGCGCGAGAAGGCAGCGGCCGGGCCGCGCATTTGCGGGCCGAACGGAGGCCGGCCGTTCGCCATGCCGTTGCCGGGCTGCTGATTGTTTCCCGGCCCCATGCGACGCCCGAAATTTTGTTGCGGGCCGAAACGTCTCGGCATGCCGGGCGCACGCGGCGCACCACGTTGATGCTGCTGCACGACGCGTTTGACCGGCGCCTTGCCTTGCTTCGGCTCAGCGCCGGCGGTGGTGCAAACAACAACGGCTATGCTGAGCAGACCGACGGCGAGCAGTCCGCACCTGTTCCACAATGGGGTTGGCATCGCGATCCCACGCTCTCAAGCGGCTTCCAAGTCCCCAGCCATGCTACCACTGGGAATGCGGCCAAATCGAGATTTTGGCGAAATAAGCAAATAATACCAACGGCACTTAATGTTGACCGTCATCCTGAGGTGCGCGCCGAAGGCGCGCCTCGAAGGATGCGGCCCGAGCGCCTCGGCCGTCGCCCTTCGAGGCTCGCTTCGCTCGCACCTCAGGGTGACGGGAATGAGTCAGTGAAAATCGCGGTTGGTATAAGATCGAGCGACGGACGCGGTTTTCAGCCCGACTCAATCAGCGCGCGCAGCGGACGGAGGTTTTACCTACTTCGCCGCCACGCCGTCGGCCAGCATGCCGGCGACGGTCTTGATCTCGTTGCGCGCGTATTGCGGCAGGCCGGCACTGATCGAGTTGCCGGAATTGAACGACGAGCGGCCCATCAGCACCTCGGCCGGCACCAGGTTGCGCAGCACCGGGACCTTTTCGAAGTCCTTCTTCTTGTCGAACACGCTGGCGTCGATCGCCAAGGTCATGAACGCGGTGACGACGGTCTTGCCCGGATCGGTCGGGTCGTTCTGAAACACGGCGAGGAATTTGCCGAATTTCATGATCTGGTTGACGTGGAAAATGTCCTGCTCGAGCACGCCGGCGACCGGCGTGTCGAGGCCGGTCAATTGCCGCAAGCCGGCGTCGTCGATCTCGCTCGGGGCCAGCGCCGAGAACTCGCTCTGGAAGTCGATGTGGTCGGAAATCTTCTTGGCGCTCTCGCGCAGCTTGTTGACCAGCATGATGCCGAGCGGGATTTTGCCCTCGAGCGTGTAGGTCGACTGGATGCAGATCGACGTGGTCCGCCCGGCGCACCATTGGCGGTCCGGATTCTGATTGCCGGTACCCGCCTCGCCGGTGAACGGCGCCACGTCGGCCGCAGCGATCTCCTTGTGCTTGATCGCCGGATCAATGCGCTGCAAAAATCCGATCGTCACGTCATGGGGCAGATCGAGGCTTGCGGGGGCGCGGTCGAGAGCAAAGCGCGCCTGCGCCACGTACATGTAGAGCTTCTGTACGACCGGCTTCGGCGCGCTGCGGCCAGTCTTGCTGGTTTCCGTCTTGCTGGTTTCCGTCTTGCCGGTATCGCTCTTGTCGCCCTGCGTTTTGGTGACGGTCGGCTCGGTATAGGACGGAAACAACGCCAGAAATTTTTTCTCGGTGGGATGTTTGACCGCCCAATCGGCAAACGGCACCAGGTCGAGGTTGGCGGCCGCGGCAGCGTCCGGCTTGTCACTGAACGCAATGGTCGAGGGTTTGAGTTGCGCCACGGCGACGTTGCGCGCCGAGGCGACGTCCTCGATCTGGAACGGCGCGGCGCCGGCGGCAGAGCACAGGCCGAGCAGCGCACACAGGACGGCGACGGGCCTGATCATCATTGGTAGGCGGGGTTGCTGCTCCACGGCGCATAGAAGCCGCGCGCCGACGGCGGCGGCGCCTGCTGCGGCGGCTGCTGTTGCTGCTGCTGCGGCCCGGCTTGATAGAACGGATTGCCCCAATTGCCAAATAAGCCGCGGGCGAACGGCTGTGGTGGCGGCGGCTGTGGCGGGGCGACCTGCCAGCCGCCGTTGCCATAATAGGAACGGCCCTGATAGGGGCTGCCATAGCCGTACGAATAGCCGTACTCGCCGTTCGGCCCTTGGCCGGTGTCCTCGCCCCGCAGGTCGGCCTCTTCGCGCGACAGCATGTGGTACTGCGTGTCGGCGATCCGGCCGTCGGGCCCGATCCGGAAATGCTCGATGAATGCGCCGCGCCCGCCGCCGCGCTCGGGCGTGCCGCTGTAATAGTCGATCGGCAGATCGACCAGTTGCCGCTGCGCCTCGGGCGAGGGGCCGGCGAGCGGCGCCTTGGGCGCAATATCGTCGGCCCATACGTCATCGATGATCGGCTGGAAGATCGGCAGCGCCACCCGAGCGCCGTCCACCCCGCCGAGCGAGCGCTTTTTACCGTTGCCGTTGTCGTAGCCGACCCACACCGCGACCGTCACGTCGTTGGTGAAGCCGATAAACCAGCCATCGACCGCATCCTCGGTGGTTCCGGTCTTGCCGGCGACGTAGGGCGACAGCGACGCGATCGCGCGCGCGGTGCCGCGCGCGACCACGCCCTGCAGCATGGTCTTGAGCTGGTAGAAGCTGGCGCGGTCGGCGGCGCCGATCATCGGAAACAGCGGCACCTTGGGGTATTCGTAGACGACATGTCCGTCACTCTCGATCGAATCGATGGCGTGCGGCTGCGGCCGCAGGCCTTCGTTGGCGATGGCCGCATAGAACGCGGCGAGGTCGATCATGCGCACCGGCTGCGCGCCGAGGATGAACGGATAATAACGGACACAGTCCGGGTAGATTTTCGCCGCCACCGCGGTGGCGCAGATGTCGTCCAGGCTCTTCTCCGGATCGGCGTCGATGCCGCCATCGAGCAGGTGCGCGGTGACGAGGTTCACCGAATTTTCCAAGCCGCGCCGCAACGTGAAGACGCCGCCCGAATAGTAGCCGGCATTGCGCGGCGACCAATAATCGTCCTCGCGCTCCGACCCATTGGCGATGATGCCGGAATTGCCGTCGATCGGCGGCAAGGTGATCGGATCGTCGGGCACCAGCGTATTGGGCTGCAGGCCTTTCTGCAGCGCGGTCAGATAGGTGACCGGCTTGATCGCCGATCCGGGCTGGCGCTCGGTCTGCCAGGTGCGATTGAGCTGGCTCAGGGGATACGAAAAGCTTCCGGTCATCGCCAGAATGCGGCCGGTCTTGTTCTGCAGAACCAGCGCCGCGCCCTGCACATTGGGGCGGACGCGGATTTCGGCGCGGGCAGGCGGCAGCGCATTCGAAGTCTCGTTCGCGCCTTTCCTGGTCCGGAAAGTCCGCGCTTTGCCCTCGATCACGTTGACATAGATCACGTCGTAGGGGCTCAGCGCGCGGCGGATTTGCGTCGTGTAGGTGGTGAGTGGCGCAACGCGGCCGTCGGGCAGGCCGACCTCGATCGCGCCGTCGCCGCGCCGGCCGCCTTTGCTCAACACCACGGCCGGCGTCCAATGCACGTCGTAGAGCGGCAGATGCACCGCGAGCAGCGCCTGCTGCCAGGCCGGCTTGCTGCCATCCTTGTTATTTGCACCGTTGAGCTTCTGCACGGCGTCAGCGATATTGGCTTCCGGGCCGCGGAATTGCATGCGGCCCATCGCGATTTCGTATTTGGCCAGGCCTTCCTGCAATGCGGCTTCGGTCTGGCGTTGCAGTTCGGCGTTGATGGTCGAATGCACGGTGTAGGAATCGGCCGTCAGACTGTCGACGCCGTCTTTCTTCGCCTCGCGGCCTAAAAAGTCGACGAACTGAAAGCCGCTGTCGCGGCGCGGCGGCTCGAACGCGATGGGTTTTGGCGGGGAGGCAAGCGCCTGGTCCTTCTGCTCGGCGGTGATGTAGCCGTCGTCCTTCATGCGGTCGAGCACGTAGGTGAGCCGCTCCCTGGCGCGGTCGGGATGGCGATCGGGATTATAATAGCTCGGCCCCTTGAGCAGGCCCGCCAGCATGGCGCCTTGCGCGACCGTCAGGTCCTTTGCCGACTTGCCGAAATAACTGCGCGCCGCCATTTCGATGCCCCACGAGCCGCGGCCGAGATAGGCGGTGTTGAGATAGAGCTGCAGGATATCGTTCTTGCTCATCGTGTTTTCCAGCCGCGACGCCACGATCATCTCGCGGATCTTGCGCTGGTAGGTCACGTCATCGCCGACCAAAAGGTTCTTCACCACCTGCTGGGTGATGGTCGAGCCGCCCTGCGGCCGTCCCGGATTGGCGAGATTGCCGATGAAGGCGCGGATGATGCCGTGCTCGTCGATGCCGTGATGCTGATAGAAGTGCTGGTCCTCGGCGGCGATGAAGGCCTTTTGCACCACGTCAGGCACGTCGGACAGCGCCACCCAGACGCGCCGGTTGCCGGGCTGGAAGACGTCGGCGAAGTGATGGCCGGCACCGTCGAGCACCTCACTCATGGCCGGCAGCTTCTTGCCCTTCAGCTGCGCCGGATCGGGCAGGTCGGCCGCGGCATCGTTGAAGAAATCGACGACCTTGCCGAGATCGACGACCGGCTTGTCGATCGGCTCGTTCTTGCAGAACTGGTGATAGGCGGTGTTCAGATCGGCAAAGTTGATGCCGTGAAAGGCTTCCGCGTTGGCGCCGGCCGCCTTGGGATCGTCGAGCGCGGTGGTGATCAGTTCGTCGAGGTTGATCGATTCGATGTCGAAGGCATGGCGCATGTGGGTGCAGCCGTCGCGCAGAATTTGCACCACCGCGGCCTGATCGGCGACCGGATCGAAATGCGTCTTCACCGCCTTCGGCTGGGTCATGACCTCGCTGAGCGCCAGCGCGGTCGCAAAAATCTTGACGAGGATCGGGTCCATCGGGCGGTCGGGCTGGTTGGAGGAGGCGGCGGCCTATGGTGAACGGGGAATATAGCCATCCGATCCTTACAAAAGGACTTTTTTTGGGGTGACGCGACACCTTCCGTCTTGCCCTGGAGCGCGGCGTCATCGGGGTGCCGGAACATGAACAAAACCCACGAATGTCGCATGACGGCGGCGGACATGAGCGGCCGCGCCAGCATCAGTCAATGTCGATCAATCACGGCTTCGCCGCACTAAGCGCATCGAAATGCCGGGATTGCTGCAGCCAGGCGAGGAGCGCGAGCGCCGGCAGGCCCGCCAGCGCGCAGATCGCGAAAAACCAGGCCCAGCCGGTCGCGGCGGCGAGAAAACCGGCGCCGGCGGACATGTAAGTGCGGCCGAAGGCCGCGAGCGCGGTCAGCAGCGCAAACTGCGTCGCGGTGTGCAACGGATTGCGGCACAGCGCCGACAGATAGGCGACGAAGATCACGGTGCCGATGGCGCTGGTGAAGTTCTCGACCGTGATGGCAAAGCTCAGCCATGCGGCATTGAGCCCGACGACGGCTTGCCACGAGAAAGCGAGGTTGGCCGACGCTTGCAGCACGCCGCCGATGAGCAGGCTTTGCGGCAGCGAACAGGCGCGAGCGACAAAACCTCCGGCAAAGCCGCCGATCAGCGTCGCCGCGAGGCCGAGCCCCTTGATGATCGCGGCGTATTCGTTGCGCGAAAAGCCGAGATCGATGACGAACGGCGCGGTCAGCGCTCCCGACAGCGCGTCGGTGAATTTGTAAAGCACCACGAAGGCGAGCGCCACGAACGCCATGTCGCGCGACAGAAACTCGGCGAAGGCGCCGACTGCCGCCTCGACGACGCGGCCGAGCGTGTGCTCGCGCGCATGGACCGCGTCGGCCTGTCGCGATTGCGCCGGCTCGGTTGCCACAAGCGTGGTCGCGATACCGACCAGGACAAGCGCCGCCATGATCGCATAGCCGGCGCTCCACGCGGCGTGCCGGGCAAGGCCGGAATGTTGCAGGCCGCTGACCAGGAACAATGCACCGGCGGTGGAGGCGAGCATGCCGACGCGATAGGCCGCGACATAGGAGGCCATGCCGGCGGCCTGCTCGCTCTCGTCGAGGCTTTCGACGCGAAAGGCGTCGATGACGATGTCCTGGGTCGCCGATGCGGCGGCGACCAGGAGCGCGCCTAGCGCGACCAAGAACGCCGACTGCGCCGGATCGCAGGCGCCGAGCAACAGGATCGCGGCCATCAACAACAGCTGCGAGGCCAACAGCCAGCCGCGCCGGCGGCCGAAACGTCGCGACAAGACCGGCACGTCGAGCGCATCGACGATCGGCGCCCACAGGAATTTGAGCGTGTAGGGCGTGCCAACCAGGGCAAACAGGCCGATGGTGCTGAGGTTGACCTTGGCCTCGGTCATCCACACCAACAGCGTCGAGCCGGACAGCGCCAGCGGCAGCCCGGAGGAAAAGCCGAGGAACAGGATGATCAGGACGCGGCGCTTGAGATAAACCGACAGCATCTGCGTCCACGAGCGGCGGGCGGGCGCGGCAGTGCCGCCGCTGCCGGCCTGCGGCGGCAGCGCCATGCGTCGCTACTCCCCGGCCTGCAGCTTGCGCACCGGAGCGGACAGCGCCTGCGAGGCATCCGCGCCGTCGCCGTTGAACTCGACCTGGGCGATGCGCTCGCCGCGGCCTTCGATCTTCTCGATCGAGATGATGGACTGCCTGATGTCTTCGCTCGACTGGTTGAAATGGGCCTGCAGCTTGCGGATCCGGTCGCCCAACAGGCCGACGTCCTTCACCAAGCGTCCGACTTCGTCACGAATCTGATCGGCCGCCTCGCGCATCCTGGAATCGCGCTGGTTCTGCCGAACCAGCTGAATTGCCAGCATCAACAGCGACGGTGAGACGATCACGACACGGGCACGGAACGCCTTCTGCACCAGATCGTCAAAATCCTCGTGCAGCTCGGCATAGATCGACTCCGACGGCACGAACATGAACGCCAGCTCCTGGGTTTCGCCCGGTACCAAGTATTTCGCGACGTCGTTGATGTGCTTGGTCACGTCCTGACGCAAGCGGGCGGCGGCCAGCTTGCGCTCATCTTCGCTTCTGGCGTCGCGACAGGCGGTAATCGCCTCCAGCGGAAATTTCGCATCAATCACAAGCAGGCGATTGTCGGGCAGAAAAATCACGCAGTCCGGACGCGTCTTGTTGGGCAGCGTGTATTCAAAGGCGTAGCTGCCTTTCGGCAGTCCGTCACCGACGATGACCTCCATGCGGCCTTGGCCGAAGGCGCCGCGCGACTGCTTGTTGGCCAAAATGCTCTGCAGCGAGGTGACCTGGCTGGCGAGCTGGGTGATGTTGCGTTGCGCACTGTCGATGACGGCGAGCCGCTCGTTGAGCTTCTGCAGGTTTTCGGCGGTCTTTTGCGTGGTGTGCTGCATCGATTCGCCGAGCCGGTGCGTCACCGCGTCGAGCCGCTCGTTGACGGAGCGCTGCAGCTGCGACTGGGTGTTGGTGAAATGACCCATCAGCGCCTCGAGCCGCGCCGCATTGTCGGTCTGCACGCGAGCGAGTTCGGCGATGACCGCCGCGTGCGGCGCGGCGCCGTCGCGGCCGCGCCACAGCACCAGCACCAGCGCGATCGCCGCAAACACGATGCAGGCGGCGACGAGGGCGAAGAGCGCGATGCTCGGCAGATCGGGCATGAGGCAAGTCTTCGAGGCAAGTCTTCGAGGCAAGTCTATGCGATTCGCCGCGGCCGGAACGAACAGCGAACATTCATATCCGCTCGGGCCGCGCGGCGCAACCGGGCTCGGGCGCATTGACCGCGGTTTGCGCACCGCTTACATCGCCGACATGGCGGTGCGCGAAATCATAAAGCTTCCCGACAAGCGGTTGCGGCTCAAATCCGAGCCGGTCAAGCGCGTCGATGCCGGCATCCGCAAGCTGGTCGATGATCTGTTCGAGACCATGTACGACGCCCCCGGCATCGGGCTCGCGGCGATCCAGATCGGCGTCGCCAAGCGCGTCATGACGATGGACTTGTCGAAGAAGGACGACACGCACGAGCCGCAGGTCTTCATCAATCCGGAGGTCACCTGGGCGTCGGCGGAAACCGCGAAATACGAGGAAGGCTGCCTGTCGATCCCGGAGTTTTACGAGGAGGTCGAGCGGCCCGCCAAGGTCAAGGTGAAGTATCTCGACATCGACGGCAAGGAGCACGAGATCGAGGCCACCGGGCTCCTTGCCACCTGCCTGCAGCACGAGATCGACCACATCAACGGCGTCCTGTTCATCGATTACATCTCCAAGCTCAAGCGCGACCGCATCGTCAAAAAGTTCGCCAAAGCCGCCAAGCACTCGATGGCAGACTGAACAGCTCATCTATTCAGAAATCTATTCAGAAGAAGTGCGATATTGCTGCCGTTGCGCCGGAGGAAGCTTTCGTACCAAGCAACAGGAGCACGGTCATAACGACGGTTCTCAGGAAAAAGAGCAGCCGTTTTCCGGATTGGTCGGCTCTGAGCGAGTACACCTTATGCTTGGTCCAATCTCCCTTCGCATCGATTATCACCGATTCAGAACGTCGGAGGCGGATAATTTCTTGAAGCGATTTGGCTCTGCGATCCATTTGAGCCTCCGAAGGTTCAATCTCAAATGACTGCGTGTCGCTGCCCCATACATTGTGTGCGAGAATTATTCCCGTCCGGCTAATGGTCCATTAACTGTTAACGGCTGGTTAACTGCTCTCAGCTATTCCCTTTTATTCTAAGTATCTGAAGAGGCATATAAAATCGTCTCCAATCGACAGCGAATTTCAAATTTGATATCCTGATATCAGAGAGTGGAACATGGCCAACCTTCTAATCCGCGACATCAATCCGACGCTCAAACGCCAACTGGCGGATCGCGCGCGTACGCACCGCCGCAGCCTGTCGGATGAGGCCAAGACCCTCATTCGAAGGGGCTTGGCTGCACAGCCACGGGAAGTCGGAATTGGCACCCGACTGTTTTCGATGCTGCCGGATGAATGGCGGGGTGACGATCTCGTGTTCGAGGCACCAACAGATATGCCCGAACCCGCCGAATTTGCATGATCGTCCTGGATACGAACATTATTTCGGAAGGCTTTCGCAAAGCGCCAAGCGCCACAGTGCGAGTCTGGCTCGATGCGCAGGCGCCGACCGACCTGTTTCTTTGCGCGCCGGTCCTGGCCGAGTTGCGCTATGGTATCGAGCGGTTGACTCCCGGCGCGCGAAAGGCGGCGCTTGAAGCGCTCCTGTTGAATGTGGAAACCGAGCTGTTCGACAATCGTATTCTTCCATTCGATCGCGCGAGCGCCTACGAATTCGGCCGTATTCTGGTGCGGCGCAATAGCATGGGCCGGCCGATAGCCACGATGGACGCTATCATTGCCGCGATTGCGATTAGCCATCGCATGGCGCTCGCCACGCGCGATGTTGTAGACTTTAGCGGCCTTGAACTCGATTTGATAAACCCGTTCGAGCCTGCTGCGGCTCGCTGAACCTTGTCTTGGTCACCGTCATGCCGCTCCGCCTGGTCTTCATGGGCACGCCCGACTTCGCCGTGCCCACGCTGGTCGAGCTTGCCGGCGCCGGCCACCCGATCGTCGCGGTCTATAGCCGGCCGCCGCAGCCGGCCGGTCGCGGATTGGCGCCGCAGCCGAGCGCCGTCGTGCGGCAGGCCGAACGGCTCCATCTGCCGGTCCTGACGCCGACGACGCTGCGCGGCGACGACGCGGCGGCCGTCATGCGCACCCACGGCGCCGAAGCTGCGGTGGTTGTCGCCTACGGGCTCATTCTGCCGAAGCCGATCCTCGATGCCTTTCCGTTTGGCGCGTTCAACGTGCATGCCTCGCTATTGCCGCGCTGGCGCGGCGCCGCACCGATCCATCGCGCCGTCATGGCCGGCGATCGGGAGACCGGCGTGACCATCATGAAGATGGCAGAGGGCCTCGATACCGGCCCGAGCGTCCAGCAGCGCCGCGTCACGATCGCGCCGGATGCGACCACCGGCGATCTGCACGATGAATTGGCGCGGCTCGGCGCGACTCTCATGTCGATCGCGCTCGGTGGCCTGGAACGCGGCTCGCTGCAAGTGACGCCGCAAGACGAAAGCTGCGCGACCTACGCCGCCAAGATCGACAAGCGCGAAACGCACGTCGATTGGACCAAGCACTGGCAGGAGGTGCACAATCATTGCCGCGGGCTGTCGCCGTTTCCGGGCGCCTGGTGCGAGCTTTCCAGTGCCGGCCGGATCAAGATTTTGCGCACCACCAAGGGTGCCGGCGCCGGACCGCCGGGACATGTACTCGACGACAAGCTGACGATCGCCTGCGGCAGCGGCGCGGTACGGCTCGTTCAGCTGCAGCGCGCCGGCCGTCAGCCGATGCCGGCCGACGAATTTCTGCGCGGCACGCCGGTCGCGCCGTCGAGCGTGTTCGCTTAAAAGCGAAGCGATGCCGCGCTACAAGCTCACTATCGAATACGACGGCGCGCCGTTCGTCGGTTGGCAGGCGCAGGACAACGGTCCGTCGGTGCAGGGCGTGCTCGCCGACGCCGTTGCGGCGTTCGCCGGCGAGCGCGTCGCCGTCTCCGGCGCCGGCCGCACCGATGCCGGCGTGCACGCGCTCGGCCAAGTGGCGCATGTCGATCTCGGCAAGGACTGGGGCAACGACACCGTGCGCGACGCCATCAATTTTCATGTGCGGCCGCAGCCGGTCGCGGTGCTCACAGCCGAACAGGTCGCGGCCGATTTCGACGCCCGGTTTTCGGCGAAGAAGCGCCACTATCTGTACCGCATCGTCAATCGCCGCGCCGATCTTGCGCTCGACCACGACCGCGCCTGGCGCGTGCCGCGGCCGCTCGACGCCGCCGCCATGCACGACGCGGCGCGGCTTCTGGTCGGCCGCCACGACTTCACCACCTTCCGCGCCGCCGAGTGCCAGGCCAAATCGCCGGTCAAGACGCTCGACCGCCTCGACGTCACGCGCGACGGCGACGAGGTGCGCATTGCCGCGTCGGCGCGTTCGTTCCTGCATCACCAGGTGCGCTCGATGGTCGGCTCGCTCGTTCATGTCGGCGACGGCAAATGGCGCGCCGCCGATCTCGCCAGCGCGCTCGCCGCGCGCGACCGCGCCACCTGCGGCCAGGTTGCGCCGCCGCACGGGCTTTATCTGGTGCGGGTGGAGTATTGAGGCGCGCGCACATTGTCCGAGCTCCGCCCGTGCGATAGCTTATACGCCTGATCAAAAAGATCGTTTGAGCAGGGAGTGAATGACCATGCAGCGCATATCATTGCTAAAAGGCATCGCACAGGCGGCAGCCGGCGGATTGCTGTCGTGCTCGCTTGCGGCAACGGCCTGTAGTGCGGATGAAATCAAGGTCTTGACGTCCGTGGCCCTGACCTCGGCCTTGAATCAACTGGCCCCAGGTTTCGAGAAAGCGACCGGAAACAAGCTGAACATCGGCTATGCCCTCATCGCCGACGTCAGAAAGCGCATACTGGCTGGCGAAACCGCCGACGTGATCATCTTGTCGCGTCCGGTGATGGACGAGCTCGACAAACAAGGCAAGTTCGCCTCCGGCAGCATCACCAACATCGCCGGCACGCCCGTTGCGCTCGCAGTGCACGCCGGCGCGCCGAGACCGGACATCAGCACGGCCGATGCACTCAAGCGTACGCTGCTCTCCGCCAAGTCGATCGTCTACGCCGATCCGGCAAAGGGCGGCGCCAGCGGCGTCGTTTTCGCGCACGTCGTCGAGCGCCTTGGCATCGCCGATCAGCTCAAGCCGAAGACCATTTTGGTGCCGGGCGCCCAGGCGGCGCAACTCGTTGCCAAAGGCCAAGCCGAGATCGGGGTCGGGCAGACTTCCGAGATCGTGCCGGTGGCGGGTGCACAAGTGCTCGGTCCGCTGCCCGGTGAACTCAACAGCACGACACTGTTCACCGCCGGCATCGGCGCCGCTACGAAGGTACCGGCGGCAGCAAAATCATTTATCCAATTCCTCACCGGACCGATCGCCAAGCCGGTGTTCAGCGCCAAGGGGTTTCAACCGAGTTAGCAGCTAGCAAAACGTTGGGGGTGGGCAGCGCGCGTGCGCGGATACCCACGTGGGCAAAATCGCCTCGAAGTGGTCCCCACGCGTCAGGGCCGCACACCGATTTTGCCCACCCGAAAGGCTCTCCTTCATCGATTGTTAATCAGTTCCGTTAATCAAATATCCGTTGCGGCGATGCGGTGCCTCGAACGTCAACCCGCATGATCTTACTGCTTTGAAAGGGGTTTAGGCCCCTCCGCCCGCAGCCGCCACATGTGTCTTAAGGGATCGGGATGTTCATCGGCAGCCAGGTCACGCTCGGCGCATTCGTTCCTGATGATTACGTCGCGATGTATTGCTGGGCCAACGACATCGTTGCGGCGCGCCTCGACGGCGCATTCCGGCCGGCGAATCTCAAGGACGTCATTACGCAGTGCGAGGCCGCGGCAAAAGATCCGTCGCGGGTCATGTTGGCGATCCGCCGGCGCGGCGACCCGAAGCTGATCGGCTATGTCCTGATCCAGAATATCAGCGCCGTGCATCGCTCCGCCGACATCGGCATTCGGATCGGTGAGGAGAAGTACCGCGGCCGCGGCCATGGCAAGGAGGCCCTTGGCCTCGCGCTCGGCTATTGCTGGGACCACTTGAATTTGGAGCGGGTCGGGCTGGTGGTGTTTCGCCATAACACCAGAGCGATCAACGCCTACCGGGCGGCCGGCTTCAAGAGAGAAGGCCTGCTCAAGCGGCTGTGGTATGTCGATGGAAGCTGGGTCGACGTCGTTCTGATGGCGGCATTCCGGCGGTCACGGTCGCGGCAACGCGCCCGGCCGGGCAGTCAAACATCGACCGACGCAAATCCTCCCGTCCATATCAACGCGCCCGCTGTGGCCGCATAGCGAAGTTCCAGCACCACGAGAAGGCCGATGCCCGTTCAAGCAATCGATCAGACCGACGCCGCCGACCCCCGGTCCGGCGCGCGCCGAGCGCTCTCAGGCTCAAGTCGAGCGATGGCCGACGCTGGTGCCGTCGAGACGACGGTCCGGCTCGGCGACCCGGTGCCGTGGTTCGGCGGACCGCTCCTGGGCCAGGGATCATTCCATTTGCAGGTCGCGGCCGGCCGCTGGATCGTTCTCGCATTTCTCGACCCGAGTCGGCCCGGCGCCTTCGAGCATGAGCTGGAGGAGCTTATCGGCGGCCTGCGGTTCGACGACGACCATGTGATCTTCTGCGGCGTTCTCGCCGTCCCGCCGCAGCATCCGGAACGGTTGATCGGCCGCAGCAACGGAGCGGTCAATTTCATCGCCGACTATGACGGCGCCATCGGCCGACTATTTGGCGCGATCGAGAAGCCGCGCACCTTCGTGCTCGATCCGCTGCTGCGCGCCGTAGCCAATATTCCCGCCGATGCGCCGGAAGGACATGGCAAAGCGGTACGTGAGGTCGTGAGCAGCCTGCCCAAGGTCGATGAGTCCGCCGGCGTGCCGCTGACGGCTCCGCTGCTGATCGTACCGCGCGTGTTCGATTTCCCCCTCTGCGAAACCCTGATCCGGGTTTTCAACGAGCTCGGCGGCGCCGAGTCTGGATTTTTGCTGGACCTCAACGGCAAAACCGGCAGGGTGATCGACCATCGCCTCAAGCGGCGGAGCGACCTCGGCATCTCGCATCCGGTGCTGCGCGAGGCGATGCGCAGCCAAATCGTGCGCCGGCTCATTCCGGCAGTCGACCGCTTCTTCCAGTTCAAGGCGACCCGGCTCGATCGTTACATCGTCTCTTGCTACGACGCCGCAGACGGCGGCCATTTCCGTCGCCACCGCGACAACGAGAATATCGGCGGGCAACACCGGCGCTTCGCGATCACGATCAATCTCAACAAGGACTATCAGGGCGGCGATCTGGTGTTCGCCGAATTCGGGCGGCGCAGCTATCGCGCGCCGGTGGGCGGCGCCATCGTGTTCTCGTGCGGCGCCTTGCATCAGGTGACGCCGGTCGTAACCGGCCGCCGCTATGCATGCCTGGCATTCCTCTACGGCGAGGCCGATGCGGCTTTGCGCGAAGCCAACAACGCCAAGCTCCATCCCGACGCCGCGCGCTATGTGCCGGAGTCGGACTTGCTGTTTCCGGACGGCACGCAACAGCGTACCGGCTAGAACTCTTCCGATCGGACTGCATGGAGCAGATTCGGGGGTTACTCGCGCGCCTCGCGGCCGTGCCAAATGCGGATGATGACGACCTCGTCCACCGACGCCAAGTATGCGTAACGCAGCACGTAACTCGACCGACCAAACGGAACGATGAGCTCGCGTACATTCGGCATCCCCGACGGGCGGCCACGCTCCGGAAACAGATTGAGGGATTGGATCGCTGCGCCGAGCGTGCCAGCGGCTTTCTCCGCCGCGGTCGGGTTTTTATCCGCAAGAAACGCGTAAAGCCGAGCCAGATCGGCCACAGCAGCCTGCGCGATGACGAGTTTCATACCCTACGGGGCTTAGGCCGCGCCAGCTCGTTCGGTTTGCCCCAGCTTTCCATCCAGGCCTTGACCTCGTGCCAAGGCAGGCCCATTCGCGCACGCTCGAATTCGGCGAGACGCTGCGCGTCCTCCTGCACGGCTTCAGGCGACCATGGACCCTCGCCGCGGGCGCGCAGCCCCGCCAAATCTTTTGGCAATACGCTTTCGTTGCCGGCAAGCTCTGCCACCAGGGCCGGCACGCTCATGCCGAGCGCCGCGGCACGCGCTTCAAGCAAATCGGCGGTCTCGGCGTCGACTTCAATTTTTCGCAGCCTGACATTCATGCAGCGAACTTAGTCGTCATGGAAGAAGTTGTCGAGGAGCTCCGTGCAGGAGGCACGATAAAAGCTCAGCCAAAATACGTCTCGATGATCGCGCGATAGATCGCGGTGAGCGCGATGAGGTCGGCGATTGGGGCGCATTCATCGACGGCGTGCATGGTCCGGCCGACCAGGCCGAATTCGAGCACCGGGCAATAATCCTTGATGAAGCGCGCGTCGGAGGTGCCGCCGACGGTGGAGATTTTCGCCTGTCTCCCGGTCACCTCGGCGATCGCGGCCATGGCGAGATCGGTGAACGGGCCGGGCGCAGTGAAAAACACGTCGGCGTTCGACGGCGGCCATTCGAACGCATAGCGGATGCGACCGGCGGCGGCGGTTTGCGCGCGGTGCTCGATCAGCGCTTTCAGCGAGGCCTGGCTGTGGCGGTCGTTGTAGCGGATGTTGAAGCGCCCGCGCGCTTCGGCCGGAATGAGATTCACGGTGGGGTTGCCGACGTCGACCGAGGTAAATTCGAGGTTCGACGGATCGAAATGCTCGCTGCCCTGATCGAGCGGCGCCTGCAGCGCCGCGATCAGCGTCACCAGGCCGCGGATCGGATTGTCGGCGCGGTCCGGATAGGCGACGTGGCCCTGGCGGCCGCGCACGATCAGCGTGCCGTTGAGCGAGCCGCGCCGGCCGGCCTTGATGGTGTCGCCGAGCACCTGTTGGCTGCTCGGTTCGCCGAGGATGCAGTGGTCGAACGTTTCGCCGCGCGCCGCGGCCCATTGCAACAGCTTGACCGTGCCGTTGACGGCAACGCTCTCCTCGTCGCCGGTGATCAAGAGCGACAACGATCCGCGCTTCGGCGCGCCGCCGTTCGCCGCCAGATAATCGAGCGCGGCGGCGACGAAGCAGGCGATATCGCCCTTCATGTCGACGGCGCCGCGGCCATACAGCACGCCGTCCGCGACCGCGCCGGCGAACGGCGGATGCCGCCACGCCTTGGCGTCGCCCGGCGGCACCACGTCGGTGTGGCCGGCAAACACAAGATTGGGTTTTGCCGTCCCGATCCGCGCATAAAGGTTGTCGATCGGCGCCGTGCCCGGCTCGGCAAAAGTCGTGCGATGCACGGTGAAGCCGGCTTTGCTCAGCACGTCCTGCAAATAGGTGAGCGCGCCGCCCTCCTCGGGCGTCACCGAGGGGCAGCGCAAGAGACCGCGGGCGATGGCGATGGGATCGGTGGTCGGCATCAAAAAGCCTTGGCAAGGCCCGTCTGCTGGAGGACCTCATTTGCGGTGTGACGCGATTTGGTCGCTCGCGGCACCGTCACGTTTCGTTTGCTGACTGGACTATACCAAATCTCATGGCTGCCTTTGCGGACGAGATGACAGCCATTTGCCTGCAATATTCGGATGAGGTCCCGATATAGGTCCGCCATCAGGGCCCGGCAACCTCAAGCCGCTCCTCCGCCCGAAAAGTCAGCGAAAGGTTGTCGGCAGGCTTGCCCGACACATCGAGGAGTTCGGGAAGGACAAGGCTCACCTCCTCAATCATGCCAGACCAAGTGTCGGCCTCGACGACAAGGCCAGGCACCTCTTCGCTGGTGGCGATCCAAACGCCTGCCTCGGGATCCCAGCGTGCATCGATGGCGATTGATCGGCTCATGGCGACAAGATCATGCACCGCGCGGCGGGGGTCAATCCCTCGCGGCCAGTGGATCGGGTCCATGGCGGTTCGACCCCGGCGTGCCTTTGCGGAAGCCGAGCTCGACGAGCAAGCCGAGGCCGAGAAGCGTGAACGGCACCGTGATGGCAAGCGACAGCGTGCTCGGCTCTTCGTCGGTGCCCGTCAACCCCACCACCGCGAGAAAATCGAGCAGCACGCTGCCGGCGAAGAAAAGCGCAATGGGCCAGAGCGGCATAGCGCGGTCGTTACCGCGCTTCACCGCGATGGCGAATTCCGGATAGGTGAAGACGAGATCGACCACGGCGTTGAGCGGGTCGCCGCCGATCTGCTGCGCGACGTAGCACGCCACCACGTTGGCGGCGAGCACCGCGCCGAGCGCGGTCCAGAAGGTCTGGCGGCCGATGCGGCCGTGGAAAGCATCGAGCAGATAGCGCCAATCCATCGCCGATCCGAAACGATCAATCAATCACGCAGCAATTCGTTGATACTGGTCTTGGCGCGGGTTTTTTCGTCGACGCGCTTGACGATGACGGCGCACGAGAGATTGGGCGTCGGCTTGCCGTGGCGCAGCTCGCCCGGCAGCGTGCCCGGCACCACCACCGCGTAGGGCGGCACCTCGCCGTGGAGCACCGCGCCGGTTTCGCGATCGACGATCCGGGTCGAGGCGCCGATGAACACGCCCATCGACAGCACCGCGCCCTCGCGCACGATGACGCCCTCGGCCACTTCCGAGCGGGCGCCGATGAAGCAATTGTCCTCGACGATCACCGGGCCGGCCTGCAGCGGCTCGAGCACGCCGCCGATGCCGACGCCGCCGGAGATATGGCAGTTCCTACCGATCTGCGCGCACGAGCCGACAGTCGACCAGGTGTCGATCATGGTCCCGGTATCCACATAGGCGCCGAGGTTGACGAATGAGGGCATCAGCACCACGCCCGGCGCGATATAGGCGGAGCGGCGCACGACGCAACCCGGCACCGCGCGAAAGCCGGCACGGCGAAAGCTGTTGTCGTCCCAGCCGTCGAATTTCGAGGCGATTTTGTCCCACCACACCGCTTTGCCCGGTCCGCCCGGAATGACGCTCATGTCGTTCAAGCGAAACGACAGCAGCACGGCTTTCTTGAGCCACTGATTGACCCGCCAGGCGCCGTCGGCGCCGCGCTCGGCAACGCGCGCCGCGCCGCGGTCGAGCAGTTCGAGCGCCGCCTCGACCGCTTCGCGCACCGCACCTTTGGTGGACGGCCCGATGCCCTCGCGCCGTTCGAACGCGGCATCGATGATTTTATCAAGTTCAGCCACGGACATCGAAACGCCCCCTGTCGCGATAACGCCGATCGAGCCATGAACTCTGCGCCGGCTCGCGGCCAATAGAATAGCGCATGTTGATTTTGCTGCCTTGCCAATAGAAGCTGTAGTCGGCGACCACGTTGCCGCCGCCGGGCAGCGGCATCACCGCGTTGCACACGACCTCGGTCTTGCTCGTCGATACGGTCTTGATCGGCGCGTAACGCACCGGCTCGAGTTTCAGCTCCTTGAGCACCTGCGCCAGCGTCTGCTTTGCCGTGGCGGAATCGCATGCCGGAAGCACGAAGCGGTCGTGCAGCCCGCGATAGAGCACCACCGCGGCGACGGCGATGATCGGAATGCCGACCAGACGGAAGACGAACCGATAGGGATTGTTGGGCGAACCCCGCGGAGCAGTCCAGCGTGAGACGCGGCGCGGGGCAGGGGCGTTCGGCGGAGGATTTTCTGAGCTCATTTGACGGCGCTCGTCCGACGATGAACCTCGCTCCGCTCGTCCCCGCGAAGCGCGGACCCAGTTGTTCCACCGCGCCGAGTCTGGATTCCCGCTTGCGCGGGAATGAGCGGATTTCGGATCATACGTCCTTGGCGATCTGTTCCGTCATCTTCTTGGCGTCGCCGAGCAGCATCATGGTGTTGTCACGGTAGAACAGCGGATTGTCGATGCCGGCATAGCCGGAAGCGAGCGAGCGCTTGTTGAACATCACGGTGCCGGCCTTCCAGACTTGCAGCACCGGCATGCCGTAGATCGGCGATTTCGGGTCTTCCTCGGCGGCCGGATTGGTCACGTCGTTGGCGCCGATCACGTAGGCGACGTCGGCCTGGGCGAACTCGGAATTGATGTTTTCCAGCTCGAACACCTCGTCGTAGGGCACGTTGGCCTCGGCCAAGAGCACGTTCATGTGGCCCGGCATGCGGCCGGCCACCGGATGAATGGCGTATTTGACCTCGACGCCGTCGTGCTTGAGCTTGTCGGCCATCTCGCGCAGCGCATGCTGCGCCTGCGCCACCGCCATGCCGTAGCCCGGCACGATGATGACCTTCGAGGAGTTTTTCAGGATGTAGGCGGCGTCCTCGGCCGAGCCGAGTTTCACCGGCTTCTGTTCGGCGCTGGCGGCCGGGCCGGCCACCTCGCCGCCGAAGCCGCCGAGGATCACCGAGATGAAGGAGCGGTTCATGCCCTTGCACATGATGTAGGACAGGATCGCACCCGACGAGCCGACCAGCGCGCCGGTGATGATCAGCGCGGTGTTCTCGAGCGTGAAGCCGATGCCGGCGGCGGCCCAGCCCGAATAGGAGTTGAGCATCGAGATCACAACCGGCATGTCGGCGCCGCCGATCGGAATGATGATGAGCACGCCGAGCAGGAACGCCGACGCCGCAATGGCCCAGAACGCGATGTGGTTCTGCGTCTCGAAGAACCAGACGATGAGCGCAATAAGTCCGAGTCCGAGCGCGATGTTGACGACGTGGCGGCCCGGCAGAACGATCGGCTTGCCGCTCATGCGGCCGGACAGTTTGAGGAACGCGATCACCGAGCCCGTGAACGTGACGGCGCCGATGGCGGTGCCGAGCGACATTTCGATCAGGCTCTGGCCGTGGATCGCGCCTTCGCTGCCGATGCCGAACGCGGCGGGCGCGTACAGCGCGCCGCCGGCGACCAGCACCGCCGCCATGCCGACCAGCGAATGGAACGCGGCGACCAGTTCCGGCATCGACGTCATCGGCACGCGCCGCGCGATCACCGCGCCGGCGCCGCCGCCGAGCGACATGCCGACTACGACCAGCACCCAGGCGCCGAAGCCGACCGGCGGATGCGACGCGAGCGTGGTGGCGATGGCGATCGCCATGCCGATCATGCCCAACAGATTGCCGCGCCGGCTGGTCTCCGGGTTCGACAGCCCGCGCAGCGCCAGGATGAACAGGACGCCGGCGGCGAGATAACAGAGCGCGGTGACGTCGGCGTTCATCGCCGGTCTTTCCTGTGAAACATGCCGAGCATGCGCTGCGTCACCAGAAAGCCGCCGAAAATGTTGACCGAGGCGAAGGTGAGCGCGACGAGGCCGAGCGCGCGCGCATAGATCGGCCCGGTGTCGCTCGACACCAGCGCCACGCCGACCGCGAGCAGCGCGCCGACCACGATCACCGAGGAGATGGCGTTGGTCACCGACATCAGCGGCGTATGCAGCGCCGGCGTCACCGACCACACCACGTAATAGCCGACGAACACCGCGAGCACGAAGATCGACAGCCGGAACACGAACGGATTGACGAGCTCGGCGGCGGCATGAGCTGCGCCCGGCACTGCAGCCGCCTGGGCAAGGATGGAGAGGGTGACCATGAGGGTCTCCTAAATTACGCCGCGTCCTTCGGCCGAAAACTCGGATGCACGATCGCACCGTCGCGCGTCAGCATCGTCGCCTTGATGATGTCGTCGTCCCAATTCACCGCGAGCGTCTTGGTTTTCTTGTCGATCAAGAGCTCGACGAAGGCATAGAGGTTTTTGGCGTAGAGGCTCGAAGCGGTGGCGGCGAGCCGGCCCGGCATATTGCGATAGCCGATGATCTTCACGCCGCCGGTCTCGGCCACCGCGTCCGCCTTGACGCCTTCGATATTGCCGCCGCGCTCGACCGCGAGATCGACCAGCACCGAGCCGGGCCGCATCGAAGCCACCATGTCGCTCGTGATCAGGCGCGGCGCCGGCCGGCCGGGGATGAGCGCGGTGGTGACGACGATGTCCTGCTTCTTGACATGCTCGGCGACCAGCGCGGCCTGCTTGGCCTGATACGCCTTGGACATTTCCTTGGCGTAGCCGGCGGCGGTTTCGGCGGCCTTGAACTCGTCGTCCTCGACTGCGACGAACTTGGCGCCGAGGCTTTCGACCTGCTCCTTGGCGACTGGGCGCACGTCGGTCGCGGTGACAATGGCGCCGAGCCGGCGCGCGGTGGCGATCGCCTGCAGGCCGGCGACGCCGGCGCCCATGATGAACACCTTGGCGGCCGGCACCGTGCCGGCCGCCGTCATCATCATCGGCAGCGCGCGGCCGAACTCCGCAGCGGCGTCGATCACGGCGCGATAGCCGGCGAGATTGGCCTGGCTCGACAGCACGTCCATGACCTGGGCGCGGGTGATGCGCGGCAACAGTTCCATGGCGAAGGCAGTGATGCCGGCCTCGGCCATGGCGCGCACCGCATCGTCGTTGCCATACGGATCCATCGTGGCGATGACGAACGCGCCTTTCTTCATGCGGGAAAGAGCGGCGTTGTCCGGCCGCCGCACCATGAGCACGATATCGGCGCCGTTGAGCGCCTCGGGCGTCACGTTGGCTCCGGCGGCCGCGTAGTCGGCGTCCAGCATGCCGGATTTGATGCCGGCGCCGGGCGCGACGGCGACTTCGGCGCCAAGCCCGGTCATTTTCTTCACGGTCTCGGGGCTTGCCGCCACCCGCGGCTCCGCGGCGTCGGCTTCACGCGCGACGGCAATCCGCATCCCACTCCTCTTTGGCGAGAAAGCCCGCTCGCTCGTGCCCGATCACCTCAGACGTAGGCGCAGAAGGCCAGCAGCAGAACCGAGATGAGCACCATCACTCCGCTGGGAATGCGTGCGCCGGTGAAGAGGCCATGCATGGCAACGATGGTGGCCACAATCAAGATCCCGACCATGACGCCTATGTTGCCGATCACGGTGCCGATAGCCAGCGCGAGAACGATATTGACGACGTGGCAGATGCCGAGGACCACAATGTGTGTGAAGGTTTCGTATTGGTTTTCGTGCGCGGGATAATCATTTCCCTGGGCGCTGGCATATTGAACTTCGGCGTGGTCGGCCATCGCATCCTCCTGATCGCATCCGCCAGTGCCGACTTAGCGTAATCACGGCGGCGGGGCAACCGCAGAGCTGGCCATCATATGACTGGCCATCATGTGAGAGGTGACGACGACTGCGTCTTCTTCCGCTCGTCCCCGCGGAGGCGGGGACCCAGCAGTTGTTTCCAAGTCCCTGGATTCGCGCTTACGCGGGAATGAGCGAATTCAGTACAATGCGGCTTTCTCGCGCCTGGACGGCACCGCCGCGGCTTGCCGCAAACGCCTCGAATCCCTACTGTCGAGTAGGATAGCGCATACCCCCATGGACCCCCGTGCGATGCTCAGAAAAGAACAGAACGAGCTATTGACCCAAACCGGCCCCGGCACGCAGATGGGAGCGCTGTTCCGCTGTTACTGGATGCCGGCGCTGCTTGCCGACGAACTGCCCGACAACGATTGTCCGCCGGTGCGGGTGAAACTTCTGTCGGAGCGCCTGCTGGCGTTCCGCGATTCCGAAGGCCGCTACGGACTGATCGACGAGTTCTGCGCTCATCGCGGCGTATCGCTGTGGTTCGGGCGCAACGAGGAGGGTGGACTGCGCTGCCCCTATCACGGCTGGAAATACGACCATACCGGCCAGTGCATCGAGGTTCCCTCCGAGCCGGTCGAGAGCGGCTTCTGCAAGAAGATCAAGCTCACGTCGTACCCGCTGGTGAAGCGCGGCCCGGTGCTGTGGACCTATATGGGCCCGCCGGACAAAAAGCCGCCGCTGCCCGAATGGGAATTCGCCATGGTGCCGCCGGAGCAGAGTTTCGTCTCCAAGCGCATCCAGGAGTGCAACTGGCTCCAGGCCATGGAAGGCGGCATCGATTCGAGCCACGTCTCGTTCCTGCACCGCGGCGATCTGTCGTCCGATCCGCTGTTCAAGGGCGCCAAGGGCAACCAGTATAATCTCTCCGACATGCAGCCGCATTTCGAAGTGGTCGAAATGCCCGGCGGCCTGTTCATCGGGGCGCGGCGCAATGCCGAGAACGGCAACTACTACTGGCGCATCACGCCGTGGGTGATGCCGTGCTTCACCATGATCCCGCCGCGCGGCGACCATCCGGTGCACGGCCATTTCTGGGTGCCGGTCGACGACGAGAATTGCTGGGCCTGGTCCTACGACTTCCATCCGGTGCGGGCGCTGACCAAACCCGAAGTCGACGCCATGAAGGACGGCCAAGGCATCCACTGCAAATACCTGCCCGGCAGCTTCCGGCCGGCTGCCAACAAGGACAACGATTATCTGATCGACCGCGCCGCTCAAAAAGCCGGCAACACCTTCAGCGGCGTCGCCGGCTTTGCCATTCAGGACGCCTCGCTGCAGGAAAGCATGGGCCCGATCTGCGATCGTACCAAGGAGAACCTGGTCTCGACCGACAACGGCATCATCATGGCGCGCCACCGCCTGATGCGCGCCGCCAAGGCGTTGGCCGACAAGGCCGTGGCGCCGCCCGGGACCGATCCCGAGCACCAGAAAATCCGCTCCTGCTCGGTGCTGCTGCCGCCCGAGGTGGCATTCAAGGACGGCGCCAAGGAAGCGCTGAAATTCCGCGCCGGCATGGCGCAGACGAGCGTTTAACCGTCATTCCGGGGCGGCCCGAAGGGCCGAGCCCGGAATCCATAACCACAAGATTTTCAGGACACGCGTTGGGGGACGTCGCCCCGCGACTGGGATTATGGATTCCGGGTTCGCCGCTTCGCGGCGCCCCGGAATGACGGCGTCACCTGTTCTCCGTCACCGCGTTGCGTCCCGCGATCAGCCCCTGCACGATTGCGCGCGGCATGCCATGCATGGAAAAGCCGCCGGCCGACTCGCCGCCGCAGTAAAGACCCGGGATCACTTCGCCGTTCATGTCGATCACCTGGCAGCGCGCGTTGATGCGCAAGCCGGCGCGCGTGTCGTGGATCACCGGCGTCGCCCACGCGGCGTAGAACGGCGGCTTTGCGATCTTGTAAAGCGGCTTTGGCTTGCCGAAATCCGCATCCTTGCCGGCATCGACGAAGGAATTGTAGCGCGCCACGGTCTCGACCAGGTTTCGCGGTGGCATCGGCACGCGCTGGTATCTCATTTTGATTTTCGCGGCGAGCGCGTCGAGGGTTTCTGCCGTGAAGAAAAATCCGGCGTCGCTATCGACGTGCGGCGGCTTGGGAATCCAGTGCTCCCGCGCCGCCGCCTCGGCGTCGAAGATCGCCCAGATCGGGCCGCCGCCGTTGTGGCCGTCGCCGATGCCGGCGAGCGCGGCGTTGATGAAATTGCTCGGATCGTATTTTTGGTTCTTGGCGTTGAGATAGCAATGCGGCTCGTACGGGTTGGTGCTCTGATAGGTGTTGTAATTGAAATGGCCGGCGGTCTCGTCGTAAAAGCGCTTGCCCAGCATGTTGACCAGGATGACGTCCTGCCAGTCCCGCACCGGCAGGCCGATGGCGCGGGCCTTGGCAAAAACTTCGCTGCCCGGATACCAGCGCACATTGACATAGCCGTACTGGCAGCCGATGGCGCCGGGCTTGGTGATGGCTGAGCCGAATTCGCCGGTATAATTGAACAGGCCCCACAGCGCGGCGCCCACTGCCATGGCGGCGATTTCGCCGCTGGCGTCCTGGTCGGACCACGGCATGCCGGCAAGCCCGCAATATTCCTCGGTCAGGCGCGGATCGAACATGCGGCGGAAGTTGACGTTGCCGGTCGAGCCGCCGGTGGCGACGATCACTGCCTTGCGGGCGCGGATGTCGAGCGTTTCGCCGTTGTGATCGACGGCGATGCCGGTGACGCGGCCGGAACGCGGCGCCGCGCGATGGATCGCGGTCATGCGGTGTCCGAGCAGGATCGTGACGCCGGCTTTTTGGGCCGCCGCCTCGAGCGGCCGCATCAGACCGGCGCCGGCGCGGATTTCGTCATCGTCGGGCGCGGCCGGGCCGCCGGTATGGACCATCGGCCAGTCGGCGACGTCGATCTGCATGGTGCGCAGCACCGAAACGCCGATCTCGTGGCCGACCTTGTTGGGCATGCGGTCGATGACCCGCACGCCGTGCGCCAGCAGAAAATCGAAGGCGGCGACGCTGTTGTCGGCGAAGGCGCGAATGATCTCGCGGTCGTTGTAGCGGTACGGCGGAAAGCCGTTGGTCTCGACCACCGACCAGTCGGTCAGATCCTGGAAGAACAGCTCGGCCGAGTCCGCGATGCCGTACTTCTTCTGGTAGCGGTTGCCGCCGCCGAGCGGCAGGTTGCCGCCCGAGGTGATGGCATGGCCGCCGATATGGTTCTCGGCCTCGACGACGATGACCGAGGCGCCGGCCTCGCGCGCCACGATCGCCGCCGGCATGCCGGCCGCGCCCGAGCCGATCACCACGATATCGGCCTCACGGTCCCAGCGCTCTACGGTCATATGTCCTCTTTTCTCATTCAGCGACTTCCGCATAAAAAACCGACAGGATCGCACATTTAGCAACCGCAATGACGAGCGAGTGGATCGACCGAAAATCATCCTGCTCTAACGTCGAGAGCACGCCGTGTCGACGTTATGGTTTGACGTAAATGCTCGCATACATTCCGGTATACGCTTCCTTCCAGCCCCTCTTCCCCACGAGAAACTGCCGCAATTGTTCGTGGGCTCTCACCCAGAGTACCGTATCGATGTGATATTTCTCAAGCACGGTGTCCCAGGCGTTTTCATCGACCGCCAATTGGCCGAGCTTGAAGTAGTCGTGCAGTAAAGCATCCGGATATGCCGTGGATGCCCGGCCATCCACGAACACCGGGATGGCGCCTCGATCGTGAAAGATCAGAATTCCACCGAAATTCCAGTGATTGAGCAGCCGGGCATGCGGAAAATGCGTTTCGAGATAGCGAACGTCCTGCTCCGACAGCATCGGCGGAAGCCCGAGGCTCGGATCTAAACGCAGATAAAGCAATGGCAGGACACATGCCGCAATGGTTCCGGCAATCAACAGCGATCTTCCTATTGCAAAATTATTCGATCGCCCGGGCAGCAGCCGATCGAGGTGAAGGGCGAGCGGCACGGTTGAGAAGAGAAAGAAGAAGGCGAGATATCTAAATTGATAGAATCCCAAAAGCAGAAACAGCCAAGAAAGCAGGCGCGCCTCTGCAAGGCCGGATCCTCTGTAACGCAGCTCAAGCGCGATAAACGCCAGAATATACACCATGCCAGGAATGCTTCCTGGAATGGCTATGTTCCGATAATAAGGCAACCACTCGGTGATGTAGTGTTGCGAAAAGTGGCCCAGTACAGTCGTCAAGCCCACATAGATGTGCCAGCCGAGCGGATTGACAAGGGTTGCAATGAAACAGCCGGCTCCCACGAAACCGTAAATTTTGAAATTCGCCCAATCTCGTCTGAGCAACGCGATGCCGCCGAAGACGCCGATAATGAAGAGGCCCAGCAAAAAGCCGCCATGCAGATTGGCCCAGAGCACCATGAGTGCAGGCAGCAATAGAATACGTCTCGTTCTTTTCAGGCATTCTCCGTAGAACACCACGGCAAACAGCATCGTTGCCATATTTGGCGAGGCGGTGAGATAGATGTTCGGGAATGCCGCATAAGCGGGGTAAAGAACGCACGCCGACAGCACGGAAACACAAGCGCCCATTGCGCAGGCGCCGCTGTCCCTGCAAAGCGACGTGAGATACCCGACGATGGCCGCGCCGCATGCGAGGACTAATAATATGAGGCCGCGAAAACCCGCATGTTGAAATAGCGCGCTGGCAAACACGTCCCAAAGCCATGAAAGGTTGAACCACTGCCGGCCCGCGGCAGTGAACGACCATGGATCTTGGAACGGAATCTTGCCTTGATCTCTGATCAAGTCTCCGGCGGCGAGGTGCCATCCCAAATCATAATGGCCAAGAAGCATCGGCGCGTTGAGAAGGTAATACCCACATGCCAATGAAACAAGAAAGATATGAAGTCCAGACCGCTGGAAGCAAGAACTGATGATCTTTCGCCAGTGGTCCGCTGGCGCGGCGCCGCCGCCGGTGTGAAATAGCGGAGTCCGGTGCGAAACCACAGCGAGTTCTTCAGTTTACGGCCGCGCTTGACGGCGCACGCCCTTGCTCAGGCTCGCGCTCGAACCCCAGCCTTTGCGATACGACATACAACGGCCGCCGCTTCACCTCGGCGTGGATGCGGCCGATATAGAGGCCCATGATCCCGGTCATGAGCATGTTGATGCCGCAAAGAAACGAAATGACGATGATGGTCGACGACCATCCCCTGACGAGATGGCTGTCGGTGAACCAAAGACCTGCCACATAGAGGCCGTAGAAAACCGCGCATGCCGACACCGCCAAGCCGAACCAGATCGCGAGCCGCAAGGGGGCGTCGGAAAAACCGAGCGCGCCGTTTACCGCGAGCCGGATCATCTTGGACAGGGGGTACTTGGATTCGCCCGCCAGCCGCGGCAACCGGTGAAATGCCACTTCGGTCTGGCGAAAGCCCAGCCACGCGATCATGCCCCTTATGAAGCGATCTTGCTCGGGCATGCGGCGCAACGCGTCCAGGACCTTGCGGTCTATCAGGCGAAAGTCGCCGACATCCGCCGGAATCACGACCGAGGACATTCGACCGAGCAGCTTGTAGAACAAATTCGCGGTGCCGCGTTTGAATCCGCTTTCACCGGCGCGAGACAAACGCCGGGCGTAGACGACCTCGAATCCTTCTTTCCATTTGGCGATCATCTCGCCGACGATCTCCGGAGGGTCTTGCAGATCGGCGTCCATGACGACGATCGCTTCGCCCGCCGCCGCATCCATTCCGGCCGTGATCGCGATCTGATGACCGAAATTGCGGGACAGGCCGATATAGCGGTAGTGCGGATCATCCCGGGCAAGCGATTGCAGGACGATGGAACCGCAATCGGAGCTGCCATCATCGACAAAGATCGTTTCCGCCGCTCCGTCCAGTTGCGCCATCAGCGTCGCTATGCGCCGCAGTAGAATCGGAAGCACCGCCGCCTCGTTGAAGACCGGCACGACGATGCTGTAGCGAATGCCTGGAAGATCCGCCGCCATGGGAAATTTCGCTCGTGAGCTCCAGCGAGCTTGGGCTACGAGTTTAGGCCGTGGCTGGTTAACGTCACCTTGCAACGTACAGCATGATCCGCGGGCCGCAGGAGGCGCAACAGCAGACAAAAACATAGCCAGGGGGATCGTTCTGATCGATCGCAGTGAAGCTATAACCGCCAGTTGCGGCAGTTGTGTCAATTCTCTATGGTTGTTACCAGTCAGAGTCCGTTCCAATCGGCACGAGGGGCGCCTGCCGGGGGCGAGTGCGCTGATGCTGCAGCGATCAAACTGGCAGCCGCGAATTGGGGACGGTCCAGGATTGCTGCACGAGAGGCTCGCCGCGGCAGTTGCCGACGACATTATCGCCCAGGTGATCTGCGGCGGAGCGCGGTTACCAGCGCACCGGGACCTCGCCTATCGACTGAAGATCGGGGTCGGAAGCGTGACCAAGGCATACGCGCTGCTCGGACGCCAAGGTCTGGTGCGCAGCGATAAAGGTCGCGCGACCTTCGCGGTGGGCGTGCCGCAAAGCCGTAGCGAATTGACCGACCTGTCGGTCAACGTTCCCCCGCGAATTGCCGACCGCCTGCTTGCCGCGACCATGTATGAGCTAGCCGAACGCATCGATGGCGATACGTTCGGCCTCAATCCGCCGCTGGAGGGCGAATATGCCCATCGGGCGACCATCGCCGCGTGGCTATCAGGGGCGCGTCTGAAAACGTCGGCTGACGAGTTGATCCTGTGCAGCGGCGCGCGCCATGCGCTTGCGGTGGCGTTGCGAACCGCGTGCGAACCCGATGGGCTCGTGCTCACCGAGGATTTGCCCTTTCCCGAAGCGACGCACATCTGTCGAGCGGCAAACTTGCGACTCGAAGGAATAACGATGGATCCGGAGGGCATGGATCCACACGCTCTTGAACGAAAATTGAAGCTTGCACGACCGCGGCGCGGCGGCTGCGCCGTCTACGTCACTCCCACCGCCCAAAATCCCACCGGCTGCTGCATGAGTATCGCTCGCCGCACTGCGATAGCCGAAATCTGCCGGGCCGCGGATGCGCTCATCATTGAAGACGATGTCTATGCCATCTTCGGCGAGCCGGGGTTGCCGACTATTCGCGAGCTGGCGCCTGAGAGAACGCTGTATGTCGGCGGCCTTTCCAAGACCTTCACGCCGGGGCTGCGGATCGGTTTTCTGATATGCCCGGAACGGCTGCGCTCGACCGCGCTGACGATCATGACTTCGATCGGCTCGGCGGTTGCGCCGTTGTCTTGCCTGATCGTGGATCGGTGGTTCGCCAACGGCGGCGCCACGCATTTGTCGACCAGAGTGCGCGCGGAGGCCGGCCGCCGAGTGAAGCTTGCCGCCGAAGTCCTGGACCTCAAGTCACCGACTCCTAATCCGGCGCTGCATGTCTTTTTGTTTTTGTCGCCCGCGGCAGCGCTGGCGACGGCGAAGCAAGCGCTGGCCCTGGGGGTGCGGGTGACGCACCCTGCCACGACATTACAGAGCGGCGCGATCCGCGGCATTCGCCTTTGCCTCGGAGCGCCGCCGATCGAGCAGCTCGAGCGCGCGCTGCGGCTGGTGCGCAGCCTGCTCTAGTACCCGGAATCATGAATAGATGACGGAGGCCAGGGCGCCATGTGATTCAAATGACTCGACATTTTGGCGCGACCCCGAATCACCTATTTGCGAAAGTGGGTACTAGCCCCGCACCGGCATCGCATCGGCGGAGCGGCGGAATGCCCTGCTCCAATGCGCGACGGCTCAGGCCGCGGCGGTCGGCTTGATTTTGGCCACGCTACGTCCCGATTGGCAAAACGAAAAAGTGTCGCGTGACACTTTGCAAACCGAAAAGTGCTTCGCGACACTTTAGTGATCGCATGCGATCGCGGGCTGAGCTAAAAATCACCAGTTGTCCCGCGTGCCCCCGCGTCGTTGATCAGACGCATTCCCCGATCCGTGAGTGCGCAGCTGTGACAAAGTTCTGCGCCGCCGCCGAGTCGCTTTCCTCAAGCCGCCGACGCATCGACGCGCTGCTTGCTCGCAAGCTCAACGCCTTCAACGTCGCGCGGAGAAATCATCTCGGTTATCCGTACAACCTCGACTTTGCGGTCGACGGCATCGGCCAATTTGCCGGATTTCTGGTCAACAACCTCGGCGACCCCTATGTGGGATCGCGCTATGCGACCGAAGCCTGCGATCTCGAGCGCGAAGTGGTGGCTTGGTTCACCGAACTGTGGGACTGTCCAAGGCCCGATGATTTTTGGGGCGCGGTGGTCGCAAGCGGCACCGAGGGCAACATTTGGGCCTTGTATCTGGCGCGCGAGACGCATCCCACTGGTATTCTGCTCTATAGCCAGCACTCCCATTATTCGATTCCGAAGGCCGCGCGCATTTTGCGTATGGAAGCCGCGTGCGTGGAGTGCGAGCCGAACGGCGAGCTGTCGCTGGCGGCGTTTGCTCGTGCGGCAGCGCAGCACCACGGCCGTCCAATCATTGCGGCGCTCAATTGCGGGACCACTTTCAAAGGAGCCCATGACGATATCGCGGCGGCATTGTCCGTTCTCGATCGCTCCGGTCACGGCCGTAATCGTCGCTTCGTCCATATCGACGGCGCTCTCAACGCCATGGTCCTGCCGTTCGACGCGACGGCGCCGCTCTCGATAAAGCCGTCATTGCGGCTCGCCATCGACAGCATTTCGGTATCGGGACACAAAATGGTCGGCACGCCGATGCCCTGCGGCGTGCTGGTCGCGCTGCGCAACCACGTGCGGCGGATTGCGTCTTCGATCAGCTATCTCGGCACCTGCGATTCGACGCTGATGGGTTCGCGAAACGGGCATGCGGTGCTGGCGCTCTGGCATCGCATCAACACACACGGCTGGAAAGGCTATGCCGATGACGTCGCGGCTTGTCTTGAACGCGCGCGCAAACTGCACGACGTCCTGGCCGCCGAAGCGGTTCCGGTGCTGCGCAACCGGCATGCCATCACCGTGGTGTTTCCGGAGCCGCACCAGCGCATCGTCGCCAAGTATCAGCTCGCATGCCATGAAAAGCTGGCGCACGCGATTGTCATGCCGAACGTCACCGCTCGTCTGATCGAGAGGTTCGCGGCAGATTACATCGCGTGGTGGCGGTCCGGCCCGCCGCCAGCGCCGTGCGGCGGCCCGACCGCGGAGGCCGTCACCCCATGATCGGCATCCCGGCACCGGCCAGATTTGGCCGTCATCCCTTCGCAAAAGACATCGTCGAGGAGATCAGGCGGTTGCGGCCGGATAATTGGCACGCGGTTCTCTATCTGCTCAAGGACTATGCCGTCATTTTCGGCTTCGCGTATCTGACCGTGGCGATGAGCTGGTGGCTCTACCCCTTGAGCGTTCTCATGATCGGAGCGCACCAGCGCGGATTGTCGACGCTGTTGCACGATTCGGCGCACGGCGTGCTGACGCGCAATCGTGCGCTGAACTTTCTCCTGGGAACGCTGCCGACTGCATGGCCGATCTTGCAGCGGCATTTTGCCTACCGCGAATCGCACGTGCTGACGCACCATCCCTATCTCGGTCGCGCCGACCGCGACCCCGACCTCGAGTTCTTCATTACCGAAGGTGTCTTCACACCCAGGTCGGATCCGGCCTTTTTGCTGCACGTCGTCGTTTTGCCGATGCTGGGCTCGAAGACCTGGGCCTATCTGAAATATCTGGTGCGCAATCGCTATCAAATGCTGCTGGAGCAGTTCGGCGCGCGGCCGACCCGGCGAACGGATTGGCTATATCGGTTCGACAGCTGGGGTTTTTGCTTTTTCTGGCTCGCGGTAACCGGCGCCGGCGCCACGCTCGGCGTCGGCTGGTACCTCATCGCGTTCTGGCTGGTACCGTATATCACGTCATTCCACATCCTGGGCTGGTTCATCGAAATGTCCGAGCACTGCAGCGCGACGGAACAGCGCTCGGTCAACCTGGTGATGGCAAGGAACCGTCGCAGCCGTCACCTCGAAAAGTGGCTGACCGGGATCAACAACGACGATTTTCATTTGGATCATCATCTCGACCCGGCGACGCCGTTCTGGCTGCTGCCGCAGGCGCACCGGATACGTCTGCGCGACTGCGTCTACGCCGACCACTGCCGGGAGACCGGCGGTCTATTCCAAGGCGCCGCCGACGGCGCGCCCTCGATCATCGCGCTGATGCGAACGCAAAACCGTGTTCGGTACCAGGCGCAGTTCGCCAGCCAAACGGGCGTCGGCTGAAGCCGCGAATGGGGAGATTGTCCAATGCTGGATAAGACGGCCTCCGCGGCGACCCGCCCAGGGCTCCACGTCGACACCATGCTGCTGCACGCCGGATTTCGCTGGGATCCTTCGACCTTCGCCACGACCGTCCCGATTTTCCTGTCCAATGCCTACGCCTTTGCGTCGATCGAGAACGCGTCCGACGTTTTCGATCTACGACAAATGGGGCGCACCTATTCGCGTCTGATGAATCCCACGACCGACGTCTTCGAGGAGAGAATGGCGGCCCTGGAAGGCGGAATTGCCGCGGTTGCCACCGCTTCGGGACAGGCCGCAATCGCGATGTCGATATTGAACATCGCCGCAGCCGGCGACAACATCGTGAGCTCGGACCATCTGTACGGCGGCACCATCAATCTGCTCGCGACCACTTTCCGCCGGCTCGGCATCGAGACCCGGTTCGTCCAGCCCGACAGGATCGCGGACTTCGCTGCCGCAACGGACGAGCGCACGCGCTGCTATTTCGGCGAGGCGCTGGCCAACCCGCGGCTGACGCCGTTCCCGATCCGGGCGGTGTCGGAACTGGCGCGTCGGCTCGGGCTGCCGCTCATCATCGACAACACCACGAGCCCCTACATCTCGCGACCGTTCGCGCTCGGTGCCGACCTCATCGTGCACTCGACGTCGAAATATATATGCGGCCACGGCACCACCATCGGCGGCGTCGTCATCGATGGCGGCAAATTCGATTGGCGCAAACATCATGCGCGGGTTCCGCTGCTCACGCGACCAGACGAAGCGCATGGCAACATCCAATGGCTGGACGCGGCCGACCGTCTCGGCGTCGGCTATGGCAAGAGCCCCTTTCTGCTCAAGCTGCGCAATACCTTGATGCGGGATTTTGGGCCATGCCCATCGCCGTTCTCGTCGTTCCTGTTGCTGCAGGGGCTCGAGACGCTGCCGCTGCGGATGGAACGGCACTGCCGGAATGCCGCGACGCTGGCGCGAATGCTGTCGCGGCATCCGCGGGTCGCCGAGGTGACGTACCCGTCTCTGGCGTCCAGCCGCGTCCGCGCTCAGGCCAAGGAGAATATGGGCGCCCATGGCGGGCCGCTGCTGCAGTTCGAACTGCGCGGCGGGCTGCGGTCGGGACGGCGGCTGATGGAAAAATTGCAGCTCGCTTATCATGTCGCGAACATCGGCGATGCGCGGACGCTCGTCACCCATCCGGCCTCGACCACGCATGCTTCCGTGCCGGCGCAGGCGCGCGCCGCCGCCGGTGTGCGCGACGGCACTATCCGCGTCTCCGTCGGCATCGAGCACATCGACGACATCCTCAACGACTTCAAACAGGCGTTGGCGCATGTCTGAAAAGCAGAGGCGGCCAATGGGCGGCGCTGCCGCCGCCGCCGGCCACTTTCCCGGAAGGCGGCAAGGAGCATGACGTGAGCCGGACATGTTAAGCAGAACCGTCGAGCCGTTTTCGGCGAGCAGCTCCCGCTCCGTTGCCGCTGCCCAACCGCGTTGCGCGAACGTCAAGGAGTTGCACCATTATCTCAAGGAAACCGATTGCCCTTACGTCAAGATCGCCGTCACCGACCTGGATGGCGTCTTGAGGGGCAAATACCTGGCCAAGCGCAAGTTTTTGACCGCTTTGGAGGAAGGCATCGCGTTCTGCGACGTGGTTCTGGGCTGGGATTGCAACGACCAGCTCTACGACAATGCGCGGGCGACCGGCTGGCATACCGGCTATCCCGACCGCCGCCTGCGCATCGTCGCCGACAGCCTGCGGATCCTTCCATTTGAAAACAACATGCCGTTTGTTTTGTGCGAATTTGCCGGAGGCGTGGCCGATCTATGCCCGCGACGGCTGCTCGGCAGGACGCTCGAACGGCTGGACGCGCTGGGCTTTCGCGCTTTTGCCGGCGTCGAATACGAGTTCTTTCTGTTCGACGAAACTCCGGAGTCGGTCCGCGCCAAGGGTTATCGCAACTTGCAAACCCTTACGCCCGGGTATTTCGGCTACTCGGTGCTCCGCTCGTCCGTGCATGCCGAGCTCTACGCCGAACTTCTCGATTACTGCGAACAGATGGCGATGCCGCTCGAAGGGCTGCATACGGAGACCGGACCGGGAGTGATCGAGGCGGCGATGGCGTACGATACGGCGTTGCGCGCGGCCGACAACGCGGCGTTGTTCAAGACGTTCACCAAGGTATTCGCCCAGCGCCGCAACCTCATGGCGTGCTTCATGGCCAAGTGGTCGGAGCGCTGGCCCGGGCAAAGCGGTCACCTGCACATTTCGCTCCGCTCGCACGACGGCAAGCACGTTTTTCACGACGACACGGCGCCGCATTCGATCAGCACCTGCATGCGCCATTTCATCGGCGGCATGCAGAAGCTCTTGCCCGAACTGACCTGCATGGCGGCGCCGACGATCAACGCCTATTCGCGGCTGATACCGGGTTATTGGGCGCCGACCAGGGCGTCCTGGGGAATTGAAAACCGCACGGTGGCGCTGCGCGCCATCATCGGACAGCACTCCGCGCAGCGCGTCGAGTACCGGCTCGCCGGCGCCGACGCCAATCCATACCTGGCGCTCAGCGCGGCACTGGCGAGCGGCGCATGGGGCATCGAGAACAAAATTGAACCGACCGCCCCCACCGCCGGAAACGATTACCAGGCAGGCGGTGAGGCCATCGAAACCGTGCCGAGCACGTTGTTCGATGCCGCACGGCGGTTTGCGAAATCAACAACCGCCAAGGAACTGTTCGGCGAGACGTTCGTGGAGCATTACGCCGCCACGCGCGAGTGGGAGGCGAGGGAATTCCAGAAACACGTGACCGACTGGGAATTGCAGCGCTACTTCGAGATCATCTGAGGGCTTCAGCAACAAGTTCGGCGAGGTGAAACATTGAATATGCATCTGTAGCTTAACCGGCAACCGGGAGGTGCGAGCGCCCTTTTTAGAAGGCTTGGCGATGGTGCGCGATTGTCAGGGCATCGTCGTGATGCCGGAGCCAAGATGGACGATTTGGGCCGGTCATTTCCCCGAGAGCGCCAGTTTTGGGAACTGGAAGATGCGGGTTCGAATCCCGTCAGATGCGCCACTTTTCGGTTTCCGCCGACCCGGCCGCAGTGCCGGGGACGGCCGGAAGCGGGCGGCACACGCCCGAACGTCAGCGCGACCCGCGCAGGAAAGGAGGTGAAAATGATGGCAGAACCCGTGCATGCCGAACTGTTGGAGTCGCTTTCTCCAACGGTCGAAAGTCTCGCCGAGGCTTCTACGCCACTGGTGCCAGGGATTCCACAAATCCCCGGCATTCCAGCGGCGGTGTCGGCGCCAGTGGCGACAGCCGTCCCAGTGCCAGAGGACGACATCCCACTGGCTACCCCACTGAGCCCAGCCTCGGAGCCAGTCGCCGAAACTCTTCCAGAGGTTTCGGCGGTGTTCGCGGAATTGCCAGCCGCTCCAATCGAGCCAGGCTAGCGATGTCGATCGCGACACATTGGCGATGATGCCCTGATGAGATGCCCTGATGCGATGCCCTGACCAGATGCCCTGTACGACGATTACCGGCGGCTGCCGGTCGGTTCGCCGACCGCAGCCGTCTGGTTGTTCGGCCGCGCCGCGCGGTCGCTTGTTTGATGGACGGCCGCAATGGCGATGACCATCGCGGACATGCTCGAACGCACCACCGACGCGTTTGCCGCCGCCGGTCAGCCGGTCCGGCTCGAATACCGCAACGCGCGCACGACCAAATGGGACGTGAAAGTCATTTCGAACTCTTCGCAGGCGTTGCTGCAGCTGGCCGGCCGCGTTCCGGAGAGCAAGATGGTCAAGCGCGTGTCCGTCAAAGGTAACAGCGCATTTGTCGAGTTCAACGACGATTATGTGATGCAGGAGGTCCATCGGCGGCTCGCCGGGTTGCCGATCGGCGGCAGCTGGTTCCGCGGCAAGCGCATCGTCGTGCAATTCATCGATCCGAACAGCACCAAGGCGCTGCATCTCGGGCATCTTTACGAAGCAATCCTCGGCAATGCGCTGGCGGCCCTGCTCGAAGGTCGCGGCGCCGCGGTGCGGCGCACCTGTTTCGTCAGCGACGTCAGTCGAAGCGTCTGCGAAGCGATGGCGGGTTACGAAAAATTCGGCGGCGAGGCGACGCCGCAAGAGCGTCATGAAAAGGCGGACCATATGGTCGGGCGCGTGTACGCGCAGTACGCTGCGGCGTACTACAAGCAGCACCCGGCTGAACTCGATAACGAGGATCCGACGCGCCGCGAAACGGCGCTGGTGGGCGACGAGGCCGACGATTACGTGCGACGCTATCAAGCCGGCGACCGCGCGACGCGCGACCTTTGGCTTCGCATCCGCAATTGGGTGCTCGAGGGTCAGATGGCGACGCTGGAGCGGCTTGGCGTTCGGCTGGACACGGTACAATACGGCTCCGACACCGACGACATCATTGCCAAGCTGCTTGACAACGGCTTGCAACGCGGTGTGCTGCAACGCGAGCCGTCCGGCGCGATCGTCTACCACAGCGGCAAGGAGGAATATAAGACCGTCGTGATGACGCGGCCCGACGGCTTCCCGACCGAGCACGCACGCCAGATGGCGCAGATGATCAGCGTTCAAGCCGTCTGCGCGACCGAGGTCGACCGCTATTACACGCTCATGGGCATGGAGTGGAAGCCGGCGTGGCAGCTCTATGAAAACATCCTGCGCGGCTGCGGCGATGGCGACAGCCCTTACCACGACATCGTGGCGCCGGTATGCCACGGCATGGTGATGGTGGAAGGTTCGAAGATGAAGTCCAGCCTCGGCGCCGTCGTGCTTGCCGATGAATTCATCGATCGCGTCGAAGCGCTGCGCGAAATCCAAGCGCTGTCCGCCGCGACCGACGGTCGGGTGGCGGTCTCCGCAATCGCCGACGTCGTGGTGAAATCGTTCTTTTTGTCTCGCCGCATGAACAAGGATTTGGGCTTTTCCTGGAACCAGGTGACGAGCGCGGCCGACAATCCCGGCTGGGAGATCGCCACCGCGTGGTGTGCCGTCAATTCCGCCCCTGGCGCCGAGGTCGCCCGGCCGCCTCCGCTGGATTTCGACGTGGTCAGAACGCTGCTTTTCAAAGGTTTTGATCTCGAACGCGCGTTCAATTTCGCGGCAAGCGAGATCGATTTGTCGTTGGCGGTAAAGGCTCTCGTCCGGTTCGCAGTTCTCGTCAACGGCGCCGTCCGAGGCCAAAGCCACGGGCTTGCGATCGAGCTATCGCGCAGCATTCTTCACCACGGCATGGCGTCGCTCGGCATCGCCTGCGACGGGCCGGCGGCAGCCGCCAAGGTTGCGGCATCGACCGCCGCGGAAGCCGCGTCCTGATGGCGGCTTGGCGCGTGGGGCCGCGCCGGCGCGGCGACGTAGATCATGAGCGGGTAGCATTCGGCTTTGACGGCGGGTCACGCCGACCTTTATTCGCATTCGAGGACGCCTCGCATCACCGGCGCGCATTCGCCGCCGATCGCGATTCGCTCGACGACGCCGTGACGCTTTATTGTGCCGACGGCAATGGCGCTGGGGCGTCCCATCTCGATACCCTGCTCGATGCGAACGTTGTGCTCGCCATCGGGCGCGGACGGCATAGCGGCTAGAAGCGCCGCCAACGCGCCGGCCGCGCTGCCCGTGGCCGGATCCTCCATGATGTTGCTCAGCGGCGCGAACATGCGCGCGCGCAAGCGGTTGGGCTCGCTGCCGGTGCGCGCGTACAAGAACAGCGAAAACCGACTGTCGCCTACCGGATGGCGCTTATCGGCTTCGGCAAAACACGCCAGATCCGGCTTGGCGCGCGCCAGCGCGGCCGGCGAGGCGACCTCCGCCATTGCGACCGGCAGCCCGATCGAGGCCAGGACCGGTGCATGCGCACCGACGGCGATCTGGCTTTTCGGCAGCGTCGCGCAATCGGCTACCAGTTTTGGGTCGACATCGCCGAGCACTTGCAGCCGCTGCGGCGCATCGAATTGCGCTCCGACGAGCGCATCACCGTCATAAATCGGCTGCGCCGTCACCGGCCCGCCGTCCTCTTCGAATATGATTGGAGTCCGGACCGGCCGCCCGAAGATTTGGCCGATCCGCGCCACGGCGTAGGCGGTGCCGACGTTCGGATGTCCGGCAAACGGAATCTCCTCCGTCGGGGTGAAGATGCGAATCCGCGCCGTATGTTCGGCCACGCTGGCCGGAAGCAGAAAAACCGTCTCCGAATAGTTGAATTCCCGGGCAATCTGCTGCATCAGCGCCGCGTCAAGCCGGCCGGCGTCGAGAATGATGGCCAATTGATTGCCACGCAACGGAGAGCGCGTGAAAACGTCGACGGTCACGAACTCAACTGTGATCATCCCTGCTCTCCGTAACGAACCTGGGCGCGCGGCGCGCGCTTTTGCCATGACCCTTCAGGCGGCGTGCGCGGTGCGCACCGGCGGCCCCCCAGAATCTCCAACTCAGTCGTAACCGTCCGGGAATTGCTTCACAATGAGATATCCGTCTGGGATAGGCCGCTGAAATCATTGAAGTCGATTCCCATAGACGCTGCGCCGGCTTTCATTGCGCAGCATTTTCCGCCGTTCAAGTTGCTCCGACCTCGAGGCTGTGGTTGCTCATCACGATCCCAGACGTGACCATTTTTGCTAACCCCGACCGATTGCTCGCCGGATCGAACAAGTTTCCGCTCGCCTTGCCGGCCGCCAGCAGCGCCACGGCCGTTAATGGCGCCGATTGCGGGTTGCTGGAAAATGACTGAGACCAGCCAGTCGATCTCGCGCTTGCGCCATTGTTCCTTTCGACTTTGAGAAAGTGAATCGAAGTTTGTACCTCCCAATACCCTCGTCAGAATAAAACGCCGGCCAAGGCACCGCAGCGACGCCCACTTCCTTCATCAAGAAATCGCAAAACGCGACCGAATCTTCGAACTGAAAGTTCGACATGTCAGCCAGCACATAGTATGCCCCCTGCGGCCGCCTGCAAATAAACCCAGCCTCCTCCAGCAAGGACACGAGGGCATCCCTCTTGCTTTGATAATGCTCAGTCAGCCAGTGGTAATACCTTTGATCGAATCCAAGGGCGGTAACGGCAGCGTCTTGAAGCGGCGTCGCGGCAGCAAGTGATAGGAAATCATGACAGCGGCGAATGGCCGCCGTGAGATCCGGAGGAGCAGCGGCGTAGCCGATTCTCCAACCGGTCATGAAATAGGTCTTTGAGCAACTCGATACGACAATCCAATTGCTGCCAAACTGCTTGATGGATGCCAGACATACGTGGCGGCATCCATCAAAAACCATGTGCTCGTATACTTCATCCGAAATAGCAATTGCATTGTGTTTTTGGCAGAGACGGGCGATTACTTCGAGTTCAGAACTGTCAAACACCTTCCCGCTTGGGTTGTTCGGATTATTGACAATTATGGCTGCCGTACGATCGCTAAACGCATCGACCAGTCTGCTTTCGTCTATTTTAAGCGATTCGGGATGCAGCGGCACAAAGACCGGCTTGGCTCGTGCGATCAGGACCTGCGCTCGGAAATTTTCGTAGGATGGCTCGAAAATGATTACTTCATCACCGGGCTCCAGTACCGCAAGCAAGCTGGCCATCATTGCCTCGGTAGCGCCGCAAGTGACTGTCACATTCTGTCGGCCGTCTAGCTGAAGACCGTAAAATCGGTTTAACTTTTCCGCTACTGCTTGCCGAAGAGCATCCGCTCCCCAGGTATCGGAATATTGATTCCAATTGTTTGAAATAGCTTCAATGGCAGCTTGTTTCAGTTCCGACGGTGTCTCGTCGTCCGGAGTACCTTGCGCGAGGTTGCAAGCTCGGTACTGGCGACTCCAAACGGTAGAGCGACGAATCACCGATTCGGTAAATTGTTGCGATAACGCACTAGGCCTTTTCATTGACCGCGAACTCCCGCGTCGCGCGGCTTTTGTGCCTGCAATAATCTGCGGCCTCGTTGACCGCCGCGCAAATCCGCACCACCGTTATTCTACCGGGTTGGACAGAATGTCCACCACCGTGCCTTGCAGCTTCCCGGTTTGGTCGCGAAGGAAGAAATGGTCGCCGTCAATGCTGCGTAACGCGAATCGCGCAGTGGTTTGTTTCTGCCACGCGCCCAGATCAACCTGTGACACGGACCGGTCGCGCGAGCCGCCGAGAGCCGCTATTGGGCAGGTCAGCGGCCTTTCCTCCTCGTAATCGTAGTTTGCGCATAACGCGAAGTCGGCTCTCAGCCCCAGAATCACGAGATCTCGTAATTCCCGATTCATGATCAGCAGGCCGGCATCACGCTTATCGTGCAACTGCAAAATGAGTTCGCGATCCGAGATGGCATCGACTTTCAGATTGCTCGTCGGCCGCTGCGGAGCCGGCTGCGCCGCCACGATGAGACGATCCGGATGGCGACCTCCGCGCCGGCGCAACTCTCGCACCAGTTCAAACCCCAGCAGCGCCCCCATACTATGTCCATAGACGGCATAACGCTCGCCGAAAACCGTATTCAGATTGTCCACCAGCGCGCAGACGAGCGGACGTATCGCGGTGTACGGCCTTTCAAGCACGCGTGGACCGCGGCCCGGCAGCTGCACCGCAATTGTTTCAATCCAATCCGGCAAGCGCGAGGCCCAGTGTCGATAGGCGATGGCGCTGCCGCCGGCAAACGGCAAGCAGACAAGCCGCAAACGCGCTTGTGGTCGAGGCTCGAAGCGCATGGCCCAGTGCGCGCTCTGCGAATGCGGGCCAGCGGTGCTGTGGATCGTGACCGCCGTCAGGGCGTTTGGTTCATGGAGATAGTCGGCCGGGTCACTCGTTTTCATTGGATATCAAGCTACGAACGAAAGCATGTCGTGTCAAACAATTTGATAGTGGGCCGACCCTTCACCGGCAATGTCGTCACTTTGTGATTGCAAACAACAATGGCGCTAACTTAATCTCTCGATATTGTGGAGAGGGGACCATCATGGGCCGGTATTACAGCGAAGGCGTCAGCCCTGAACAGGGATTCGTGACGGGCGACCTCTCAGAATCCGCGTCCCGGATTGGGCGATCGGCGACGCCGGTTTCTCTCCCTCCTTTATCGTATGGGCAGGAGCGGCTGTGGTTTTTGGAGCAACTGCATCCTGGGGGCTCGGGTTACAGCATACCGCACGCGATCCGGCTGGCTGGGCATCTGGATGTAGCGGCGCTTGAGCGCAGCCTCGATGAGGTTCGCCGCCGACATGAGGTATTGCGGACGACGTTTGCGGTTTCCGGTGGCAGGCCCGTACAGGTGGTTTCGCCGCATTGGCAGGTGGCGCTTGAGCCGGTGGACCTCGGCGGATATGG
>JASHPU010000183.1 GCA_030037885.1 Xanthobacteraceae bacterium
GCGCCCTTGATGCCGAGCGGATTGCGCGGCGTGGTGTAGTCCTCGCGCAGCAGCACTTGCGGCGTCGGCGTCTCGTGCACGGCCGGCAACAGATAATCGGCGAACGTGACGGCGAGCGGATCGCCGCGTTCGTTGTAGATGAACTCCTCGAACAGCGCACCGCCGAGGCCCTGCGCGTAGCCGCCGACGATCTGCGCTTCGACCAGAGCCGGATTGATGGCACGGCCGATGTCATAGGCGATGGAATAGCGCTCTACGGTGACGCCGCCGGTCTCGCCGTCCACTCGTACCACCGCGACGTGGCTGCCGTACGGATAGACCTGATGCTCGACCCGGAACCAGCCTTCGGCGGCCAGGCCCGGTTCGCGATCGCCAAGCGTCTTGGCGCCGGGCGCCAGATACTGGGCGATCTTGCCGAGGCTGATCGAGGGGCCGGCGCTGCGGTCCGTGCGCACCACTTCGCCGTCGACGATGTCCAGCGCGTCAGCCGGCGCCTGCAGCAATTCGGCGGCAGCGTCGAGCGCTTTCTGGCGCACGTTGAGCGCCGCGATATGCGTCGCGGAGGCGGTCATGACCGTGGCGCGCGAGGCATGCGCGCCGATGCCGTAGGCGATGCGGTCGGTCTGGCCGTGGATCACGCGGCATTTTTTGTAATCGACGCCGAGCGCGTCGGCGGCGACCTGCGCCATCACGGTTTCAAAACCTTGGCCGAGCGAGGCGCCGCCGGTGACGACCTCGACCGCACCCGACGTATCGACGGAAATCTTCACGCCGTCGGCCGGGCCGAGCCCGCTCTTCTCGATGTACATGGCGACGCCGATGCCGACGAGTTCGCCCGCGGCCTTGCGCCTTTTCACCTCGGCGTTGAGCGTCTGCCAGTCGATGCTGGCCAACTGCTTGTCGAGCAGCCCGACGTAATCGCCGCTGTCCATGTCGATGTGCTCGCCGAGCGCTTCGAGCGGCCGCTTGTACGGCATTTCGGCCGGCGTGATGGCGTTGCGGCGGCGCACCTCGATGCGGTCGATGTCAAGCTTCGCCGCAATGGCGTCGGCCAGCCGCTCGCGCACGAACGTGGTTTCGTAGCGGCCGGGCGCGCGATAGGTCGCAGCCGGCGTCTTGTTGGTCAGGCGGAAATGGCCGACGGCGCGATAGGCCGGCACGCGATAGGGGCCTGGCAAAATGCCGGCGGTCATGTGCACCACGCGGGTCGCGTGGGTCCGCACATAGGCGCCCTGATCGTGGAAATACTCGTCGTCGATGGCGAGGATCACGCCGTTGTCGTCCACCGCGGCACGGATCTTGTGCCATTGCTGGCGCGAGTGATTGGCGGCGATCAGATGCTCGCGGCGGTCCTCGATCCATTTCACCGCACGATTGAATTTTTTGGCGGCGACACAGACCAGAACGTCCTCGGGGTAAAGCTCGCCGCGGATGCCAAAGCCGCCGCCGACATGCGACTCGTGCACGTGGATCGCGCTCGGCAGCAGGTCGAGCATGCGGGAAAGGAGTTCCTGGACGCGGTGCGGCACCTTGGCGGCGCCGTGCAGTTCAAGAATGCCGCGCGACGCGTCGTAGTGGCCGATGGCGCCGCGGGTCTCGAGCGGCACGCCGGAATGGCGGCCGATCGCGAGCTCGAGCGCGACGATATGCGGCGCGGCGCGGAACACGGCATCGACGTCGCCGTAGCCTTGGTGGATCAGCGCCGCTTCGCTGCCATGGCCGGGCGAAAATTCGAATGGCGACGTTTGCGCATCGAGCACCGCCGGCAATTCCTCGATCTCGATGGCAACGAGATCGGCCGCGTCCTCGGCAATGTACGGATCGGCGGCGAACACCGCCGCGACCGGCTCGCCCACATAGCGCACGACATTCTTCGCCAGGATCGGCTGACGGTATGGATCGAGCGCCGGAATGCGGCCTTCGCGGAAGTCGACCGGCGGCACACTGGCAACATCGGCCGACGTCCACACTGCGAACACGCCGGGCAAGGCGCGCGCCGCCGCGGTATCGATCGCCACGATGCGGCCGTGCGCGTGCGCCGAACGCGCGATGCGCATATGCAGTTGATGGGCAAAGTTGATGTCGCCGGCAAACTCGCCGCGGCCGATCACCAGCGGCGGATCCTCGAGCCGCTCGACCGATTGGCCGATCCAGCGCTTTTTCTGCGCCGGCGCGTTCATGCGGCCGCGCGCTCCAACGCCCGCCGGGTCACAGCGAGAACGAGGTCGCGGCGGAATTCGGCGCTGGTGGTGATGTCTTCCATCGGGTCGACCGCTGCGGCAGCCGCGCTCGCGGCGGCACGGAATGCCGTGTCGCCCGGCGCGACGCCGGCGAGCGCGTTTTCGGCCCCGGCGATCCGCCGCGGGCTCGGCTCGACGCCGCCCAGCGCGACGCGCGGCTCGATCATCTTGCCGCCCTCGATGCGATAGACGCCGACCGCCGCCGCCATGGCGAAATCGCCGGCGCGGCGGTTGAACTCGTAAAAGCCGCAGCGTGTGCCGGACGAGAGCAACGGCAAGCGCGCTTCGACCAGGAGCTCATCGTCGCGTAGCGCCGTGGTCATGATGCCCTGGAAGAAATCACGCGCCGCGATGATGCGTTCGCCGCGCGCGCTTCTCGCCACAACCTCGCCGTCGAGCGCAGCCAGCACCAGCGCCCATTCGGAGGCCGGATCGGCATGGGCGAGGCTGCCGCAAAACGTGCCGCGGTTGCGGATCGGATAATGCGCGATGTGTCGCACCACGTCGGCGAGGAAGGTGCCGAGCGGTCCGTCGCAGACCGGGCGGTGGAACGCGGCGTGGCGCACGCAGGCGCCGATGACGAGTTTTTCCCCGCTCACTTCGAGGCGATCGAGCGCCGCGATGTCGTTGATATCGACGAGGTGGCCCGGCTTGGCGAGCCGGAACGCCATGGTCGGGACCAAGCTTTGGCCGCCGGCGAGCACGCGGCCATCCTCGGACGCGAGCTGCGCCAGCAACGCCACGGCTTCATCGACTGTTTTCGGGGCGTGATAGCGAAACGCCGCAGGCTTCATCGACGAGTGGTCCGATTCTGACATTCGCATGCAGGTTCGGCATGCTGTTATGCGAATGGCAGAATCAAAGGACCACGAGCACTTGATCTATCCCAGTGGAGCTTTGGATGTGACATTCGCCGCGGGAGTTTACGGTTAGCCGTGGGGCGAATGTCAAACCCGCTCCACTGGTATCAACTTTGGGATTGACATATGTTTTTGGACTGATGCACGGTTTTCGGCACAGAGTCAAAAGACGGAACGCGTCAAGAACGGCATGAAGCCCCCGCCCTTTTCCTACCACGACCCGCGCACGGTCGCCGACGCAGTCGACCTGCTCACCAATCTCGACAACGCCAAGCTGCTCGCCGGCGGGCAGTCGCTCATGCCCATGCTCAACATGCGCTATGTGCTGCCCGACCACGTTATCGATCTCAACCGCGTCGAGGGTTTGAGCTACATCACGCGGCGCGACGGCGTGCTCGAAATCGGCGCCATGACGCGCCAGCGCGACATCGAATTCTCCGAGGCGGTCGCCGAGCGTTGCCCGCTGATGGCCGAGGCGATCCGCCAGGTCGGCCACCGCCAGACCCGCAATCGCGGCACCTTGGGCGGCTCGCTGTGTCACCTCGACCCGGCGGCCGAGCTGGTATCTATCGCCGCCGCGCTCGACGCCAAAGTCACGATCGCCGGCAAGAGCGGTACGCGCGAGATCGACTTCGCCGCCTTTCCGGTCGCCTACATGACGCCGGCGCTGGAGCCCGACGAGCTGTTGACCGCCGCCACGTTTCCGTGCTGGCCGCGCGGTCACGGTTACGCCTTCGTCGAGTTCGCCCGCCGCCATGGCGATTTCGCCATCGTTTCGGCGGCAGTGCTGATCGAGGAGGACAAGAGCGGGAAAATCGCGCGGGCCTCGGTCACGCTCGGCGGCATGGGACCGGCGCCGGTGCGCGCCGCGGCGGTGGAGCGGGCGCTGATCGGCGAAACCATCGAGGAAAAGCGGCTGCGCGACATCTGCGAGCCGTTGCGCAAGCTCGACGCCATCGACGACATCCATGCGCCGGCGTCCTATCGCCAGCAATTGGCGACCGTGCTGCCGCGCCGCGCACTGATCAAAGCGCATGAACGCATCGCACCGGGAGGGCGGCCATGAGCGACACACGGCAAATCGCCGTCACGGTGAACGGCATGCGCTACGAGGAGATCGTGCCGGTGCGCGTCACGCTCGCCGATTTTCTGCGCCATCAGCTCGGGCTGACCGGCACGCATCTCGGCTGCGAGCATGGCGTGTGCGGCGCCTGCACCATTTTGCTCGACGGCCGCTCGGCGCGCTCGTGTCTGATGCTGGCGGTGCAGGCCGATGGACACGAGATCCTCACCGTCGAAGGCATCGCGCCGAATGCCGACACGCTGCATCCGCTGCAGGAGGCGTTCCGCGACAATCACGGCCTGCAATGCGGCTTCTGCACGCCGGGCATTTTGACGACGCTGATCGAGCTCCTGCGCGACAATCCCGATCCGACCGAGGAAGAGGTGCGCATCGGTATTTCCGGCAATCTGTGCCGCTGCACCGGCTATCAGAACATCGTCATCGCGGCGCTCGACGCGGCGAAGCGGCTGCGCGGTTCTTCGGGTGCATCGCAGCCGTAACAATTATTCCCTCGTCACCACCGGGCTTGACCCGGTGGTCCATGCTGACGTTCGGCTGGCGGGTGCTTTGCTGCATCGTCGCAGAGCCGAAGCGCTGCATGGATTGCCGGGTCAGGGGCACCCCGCCGCGCGAGCGCGGCGGGGACCCCACGCCCGGCAATGACGAAGGGGTGCTGAGATGATCCGATGCCCCTGCGCTTCGATGACATCGGTAACCGGCTGAAGGCGTTTCGCCTCGGCTCCGGGCTGTCGGCCGAGGAAATCGCGCAACGACTCGGCATTTCACGCACCGCGCTCTACCGCTTCGAGAAGGGCGAACTTGCCAAGATCGAGACGCTGGAGAATCTCGCCGAGCTATTGCAGGTCTCGGTGCCGACGCTGCTCGGCGTCGGCGTCGAGTACATCGCCGCGGCGGTGAGCTATTTCGAGCGCATGCGGCAGATCGAGGAGACCGCCGAGCACATCATCGTGCTGGCCGGCCCGATCTCCTACGTGCTCTCTTCGGACGCGTTCGACCGCGCACTCGGCGACGTCTTACGCGAATCGGTGCCGGACGGAGTCGCCAACCGCGAACGCGCGGCGGCGCAGATCGACGAGCTGATGGAGGTGCTCAAGCAGCGCAAAGCGTGCTATCGGCGCCGCCGGCCGGCGATCGTCAATCTCATATCGGCCGCCGAGATGGAGCGCTTTCTGCGCAACGGCTTGGTCGGGCGGCTCGACCTGCCAGAAGCGCTACGCCGCGAGCGCCGCGCGCTTGCTCGCGCCGAAGCCGAGCATTTCACCGCGCTGATGGAGAACGAGCCGATCGGCGTGCAGATCGGCATCGTGCTCGACACGCTGCCGCATACCAGCTTTCAGATCTTTCGCCAGCCCGACCGGCAGATTTTGGCGCTAAGTCCGTTCCGGCTCGGCGAGGAGCCGAACATCCGGGTCGGCGTGGCAATGATCACCTCGGCGCCGGAAGCTTTGGCGCTGCACGAGAAGATGGCGCGCGAATTGTGGGCAAGCGCGGTCAAAGGTCCTGCTGCCGTGCGCTTCATGCGCGCGATGATGGACAAGTTTTGACACACGCAGCAAACCGAAACGAGCAGAAAAACAAGCTACGCGGGCTGCGCAGCCTTGATCGCGCCAGTCGCCTTGATGGCCGCCCACACCCGGTCCGGCGTCGCCGGCATGTCGAGGTGCTCGATGCCGAGCGGCTTTAACGCATCCAGCACCGCGCCGATCACCGCGGGCGGCGCGCCGGTGGCACCGGCTTCGCCGGCGCCCTTGACGCCGAGCGGGTTGGTGGTGGCCGGCACCTCGGCCAGCTCCGACGAAAACTCCGGCAAATCGTCGGCACGCGGCATGGCGTAATCCTGGAAGCTGCCGGTGACGAGCTGGCCCGC
>JASHPU010000184.1 GCA_030037885.1 Xanthobacteraceae bacterium
TAAATGCCGATGAAGATCAGCGCCACCATGGCGGCGCCGGCGCCGTTCTTATGGGTGAAAAAGCCGCGCCAATCGCCGGCGAGCGCCGGTTCGGCAACGTCGGTCGCCTGATGAATCGAAAGCTGCGGCATGAAGGCGACGCCGAAATAACAGGCGGCCAGAACGATGATTGCGCCGACCGTGAGCAGCCGGGCGAAATGCTCGCGCCCGCAGGGCAACAGCAGCAGCATGGACGATTGAAAGATGATGAAAACGCCGAGCACCAGGCGGCGCATGCCGACGTCGGGATAAGCGGAGTGCGTCGCCGAGATCGCGAACGCGGCAAGGACGAGGAGCAAAGGCAGCGTGACGATCCGCGGCACCAGCGCCGAGCGCTTGATCAGAACGAAGCCGGCGAGAGCGCCGGTGAGCAGCACCATGGCGGCCTGGCCGAGGAAATCTCCGCCGGTGCCTGCCGCCAGCGATTCCGGCTCGCTCAAATCCGGGAACGGCGAAACCGTGAACCACGTCAGCAGGAACGTGGCCAAGAACAGAAAATTGCGAACCAGGCGCTCGCCGCCGGTGACGCCCGGCAATGCCGCATGCACGGGGGGCGAGAGCGTCGTCACGGCACGGGCTCTTTGGTTGCGATCGCGACGGTCATCAAAGCCATGCGCCGTATTCGATCAGGCCGCGCGCGTCGTTCGCCGGTCATAGCGGCCGCGAATCGCATCTGATTTGCGCCGCAAGGCGTCACCAGATTGTTAAAGCCGATGCCGCGCATCCGGCTCATGCCACGGCTGCGCGGTCGGCGCGTGCGGCGGCGTCGTGGATGATTGTGCTGTCGATCCAGGCGGCCGGCTCGACGCGCCGGCTTGCCAGCCCGGGCCAGAGCCCGGCCGCGTAAACGTTCCAGGCCGTCACCGAATAGAGGCCGAGGTGGACCGAGCGGCATTTTAACGACATGACCGCAAACGGCAGCAGGCCGAGCAGCAGCGCTGCGGCGACGCCGCCGACCGACGTACCGACAACAAACGGCGCGGCAATCAGCGCCAGCCACCAGACGTGCACGGCGGAAAGCAGACATAATTCGCGCCGCATCTTGCGCAGCGCCAGCCAAAAACAGCTGCGGCCGAAGGTCGCCCGCACCACTTCGCCGGTGCCGAACGCAATCCCGGTCGCCCAGCGCCGGCGCAGCAACGCATAGGCGTTGCCGCTGTGGCCGTAATGATCGATGGCGGGGACGTCGATCCTCGCCAGCTTCCAGCCCAGCGCGCGCAGCCGCGCGCCGAGCTCGAGCTCTTCGCGGCTGTGCAGGTTGCGGTCGCCGAAATGGCCGGCGGCCACGATCGCCTCGCGGCGGTAAACGCCGCCGCAGTCGAGGTGGTCCACCGGCCCCGACAGCCGATCGGCGTCGCGCGCGCTGGCGCGCTTGACGTATTCGAGATTGCCGGCCTCGCGCTCGACGATGATGCCGCCGACGCCGGCGCAGCTTTCATTGTCTTGCAAAAAACGGATCGCGGCGGCGAGGAATTCTTGGTGCAGCCGCATGTCGCCGTCGATCAGGCAGATGAAACGGCCGCGGCTGTATTGATAGCCGAGTTGCACGCCGACACCGCAGGAACGCGCGGCGACGTCGTTCAACCGCACGATCTTGATCGGATAGCGCGCGGCGATCTCGACGGTCCGGTCGGTCGAGGCGCTGTCGGCGAGGATCACCTCGCCGTCAATGTCTGCAAGCGCCGCCAGCGCGCTCTCGATCGCACCGGCGATGTGGCGCTCCTCGTCGAGCGCCTTGATGACGATGCTGACGTCCGGACGCGTGCTGACCATGGTGCCGCAACCAAATAGAACAATGCCGACTTGGCCCACGATGGTCGAAGTCGATGAGAAAAAGTCAAACCACGGGCGTCACCGGCGGCCGTGCCGCTGACGCCTCTGACGCGGTCGTTGCGGGTTTTAGCAAGCGCGCCGACGGAGCGGCTGACTTACCGCGGTTAACGCTAACGCCGATCAGGGCATTGGCGGTGCGGCATGAATCTCGCGCCCGGTGTCCACTTTGCTTGCGCCCGCATTCAGCCGCAGCGCCGCGGCAATATAAGGCTGGATTTCGTCCTCGGTATCGCTGCGTGCCAATCCAAAGCCGCCGGCGCTGCGATAGGCCCAGACCGCCCAGCCGAAGCCGTTGGCCTCCGCCGCGAGGCTCACGTCGTGGAACCACTGCATGCGTTCGCGGGCGCGCGCGCCGGCGAACTGCAGCGCGGTTTGTCGGGCGCCGAATTCGCCGAGCATGACGCGATCGGGCGGGATGCCTTGCGACCGCGCCCAATCGGCGATCCGAGCGAAGGACTTCGTTATGGTGCCGGCGTCGAACCCGGAAGCGCGATAACTTTCCAGCCGCACCTGCGCATCCTGGTACGCCAGCGCTCGCTCCGGCGCGGAGAGGTTTGCGGCGGCAATGATCGCATTGGTCGCCGTCAAACTGTCGTCGAGCGGACGGGCGCGGGCCGGATATGGAACGTCGGCCAAATAGCGGGCGGCATTCCAAGCCGCGCCCTGATGGGTGAACTGATACGGGTCGTAATAGTGGAACGCATAACGCACGGCGGCGTCGGCAGCGAACGGCGTTGTTTTCATTTTCATCAGCGCGGCCGCCGATGCTTCGTTGCCGCCTTCCAAAATCAACAGAAGGTCAGACGAGCCGGCGCGGGCCGCCGCGTAGGCGGCTTCGAGCATCGGCTGCCACGAGCCGGGTGCTATCGGCGGCTCATTCATCGGTTCGAGCGCGACGCGCTCGGAATGCAGTTGGCCAAGCAGCGCAGCCGTGTCGCGAAGGAGCTGCAGATAGGACTGAAATAGCGGTGTCTGCAGTCCGGCCGTGAGCGCCGACGCGGTATAGTCCGGCTGCATGTCGCTCGGGTGAAAATCGACGATCACGCCGAGCTTCGATGCCAGAATGAGCTTCACGCGCTCGGCGAGCACGCGGTCGACCGCGGCGCGGCGCTTACCTTGAAACTGCAGGAACGGGCCGGGATCGACGGCCAAGCGGACGAAATCGAAGCCGGTGCGCCGCAACGTTTGCAGTTCGTCGGACGTCAGCGCGTAAGACGGTCCGGCGAATGGCGGGAACGTAAAGGCCTTTGTCGCGTCGGGCTCGACCGCCGCCCATGCGGTGGCGGTGATGGCGATGCCGCGGTCGAATCGCGAACCCGGTTCCGCAGCCGCGGCCGGCGGCGCGGCAGCCGCGCGCGAGGTCGCGGCGGCCAGCGCCAGAAGCGCAACCCACATGACTCTCTTCATGGGCCGTCCACCGATCTGAATTCCACTACGGACTTATGCGTGCGAGCCCAAGTGCGCTATTCAAGCCGCGCTGCGCGCTTTGGCCGAGCGGATCCTTGACGACGGTACTTGCCATCCATGCGGCGGGCGGCTTGCGCGGCCGCAAGAAGCCCGGGAGGAAGCACAGCGCTTGCGTGTTCCACGCCATGACGGAGTAGAGGCCGTGACGCAGCGAACGCCAGCGCCACGACATGACGGCGAACGGGAAAGCGAACAGCGCCGTGATCGCGACCGCCGCGTCGAAGCCGCGCAGGACGGCCGCGGCGGCGGCGATGGCGGCCCACCATAGCGCGACCAGGACGCAAAACCGCGAGTTCCTGTCATCACGCACGACCAAGCCGAAATGGGGTTGCCCGAGCGACGCTCTGATGATCTCGCCGGGGCCGCAAGCATTGCGCGTCTTCATTCGCCGCAGCAGCAAAGCGTACGAATTGTCGACGCCGCAATAATGCTCGACCGCGACGCGCTCGATCTTGGCCAGGGTCCAGCCGCTGGCGCGCAACCGCGCCGCCAATTCCAATTCCTCGGCGCCATGCAGGTTGCGGTCGGTCGAGTAGCGGACGGCGTCGACGGCGGCGCGGCGGTAGAGACCGCAGCCGCCCAGACGCGTCACCACGCCAGGCCCGCGATCCGGATCGAAGCGGCGCATGCGCTGGTCATATTCCAGACCGCCGGCGTCGCGGTAGATCATGCCGCCGCCGACGCCGCCCATGGTCGGGTGATCGCGAAGGCAGCGGATGCCGGCCGCGAGAAAATCGCCTTGCAGCCGCATGTCGCCATCCATCAGGAAGAGAAATTCACCTCTGCTGTATTGAAAGCCCAATTGCGCGCCGGCGCCGCAGGAGCGGTCGGTCGGGTCGTTCAGGCGCACGATCTTGATCGGATAGCGTTGGGCGATTTCGACGGTCCTATCGGTCGATGCGCCGTCGGCCAGAATCACTTCGCCGTCGATTTCGGCCAGCGCCGCAAGCGCGCTCTCGATGGCGCCGGCGATATGGCGTTCCTCGTTGAACGCCTTGATGATGATGCTGACGGTCGGTCGCTTGCCGTCCGACATGGTCTGCCCCGCGGCTCGTTCTCACATGGCGACGACGGGATGGCCGAGCCGCGAGTTGAATGCGCGGCTCAGGCCGTTGAGCTTGCAGTGCAGCGTCGATGGGTTCTCGTCACGCGTCAGGCAGATGCGCGGCAGCGCGTACAGATGGCGGCGATGTTCGGCGAACAGCATCCCCGGCCGTGTCGTGACGGCGGTACGAAAGCCGAGGGTGCGGCAAATTTCCGCTTCGCGCTCGCCGCATGCGCCGGAATGGCCGAACGGATAGGCATTGTGATTGACCGGCCTGCCGGTGATCTGTTCCAGGAAGGCGCGATTCTGCGCCATCTCCCAGCGCGCCGTTGCGGGCGTCGTGCGGGCGAGATTTGGATGCGTCGTGGTGTGGCCGCCGATGGTGACCAGGGGATGCGCCGCGAGAATGCGTAGCTGTTGCTCGCTGAGCGCCTCGTTGTCGACCAGCGCCCGGATTTGAATCCCCGCGGCAGCAAGCGTCGCGCGGATCGGCGGCAACAGATCGAAGTTCTTGTGGACCGCGGCCTCGATCGCCGCATAGGCGCGCTGTTTGCTCGACGCATCGGCGCAATGGAAGCGCCCGAGCCCCGGGATCACGACGGCGTCGTGCGACCGAATCAGTGCGGCAAGGCCGAACCACCAGGCATCGATCTCGCGGGTGATCATGCCGGTGGAAACATAGACCGTGAAAGGCGCCGCGAACTTCTCCATGACCGGCAGCGCCCTGGTCAGATTGTCGGCAAAGCCGTCGTCGAAGGTGAAGGTGACGAACGGGCGCCCAATGGGCGTGCTCAGCCGTTCGATCGCCTCGTCGAAAGCGACCAGGTCGAGCCGCTGTTGGCGCAGCCGGCGTAGAATCCATTCGAGCTTTCCGACCGGGCAACGCAGCGTATGGTCCGGATGAAAATCGTCGTCGCCGACGATGCTGTGCAGCGCGAAGATCGAGCCGCGCCCGCGGTAGCGAGCCGCCAGCGCGCCGCTCAATCCGGAGAAGTGCGCCGCGGTGTAGACTGCGCTTTTGATGGCCTCTGGTAGCGACACGGGACCGTCCCGCTGTTGCAATTCATTGACGCGGCGCCGGTTTGCGAGTCCGCCGCCACGGTCTCATCAATAGTCAATGACAGGCCGGGACGCTCGGGTTGCGTCAGAGTAACCCTAACACCGCGCAACGCGGCGCAGCGGCCGGGCGCTTTCGTATCCGTCTGTGCTAGAGCAGATTCCGGTCAGGTTGAACGCTCTTTCCTTCGTCATGCGCGGGCTTGACCCGCGCATCCATGCTGACTGGCCGCAAATCGAGAGCGCCGCATGGATTGCCGGGTCAAGCCCGGCAATGACGAGTAGAAAGGCGCGATTCAATTCAATCGAAATTTGCTCTGGTCGCGCCGCTCAGGCCGCTGCGGCGTCGGTCAACACCGCGCCGCGGACTTTGCCGGCGTCAAGGCCGAGCCCCGACAGGATGGCGTCGACGGTGCCTTCGGCATCATCGGCTTTGCCGACGAGCACGATGTGATCGACCAGGCCGGCGAAAAAGCGCGCGCTCGGATCGCGGCTGACATTGGTCGCCGCGACGATCACCATATCGAAGGTCCCGGTCTGGGCGAACGCCAGCTTGACGTCTTCGTCGGTGATGCGGCGGTCGCGGCGACTGTTGGGCGAAACGAACGGAATGACGTTGAGATTGGTGTCGCGGTCGCGGATTACCGTCTCGGACAACAGCCGCCGTCCGACCGCCACGTCGACCAGCCCGGCCTCGCCGTGGTCGGCGTCGATCGCCGACAGCGCCCGCCGCTCGAGATCGGCGTCGATCAGCAGCACGCGATGCGTCGCCGCCGCCAAAGCCGCAAGCGGCAGCGCCACTGCGGCGGCATCGGTATCGTCGCCCGAAGCGACGACCATGATGCTCGGACTGCCGCGTTTGCCGGTACTGGCCTGCACCGCCTCGTAGACCTGCCGGATCGCGATAGCGACGCGCGACGTGGGATTCTGCACGGCATCGCGCCCAAAGCCTTCGCCTTGCGGCATCACGGCGAGCACCGGCACGCCGGCGGCGAGTTCGGCCGGCGCCGGCTCGGACTCCGTGTTGCGCCAGCCGGCACGCTTGCGCCGCGCCGACCCGGCGCCGGGTCGCCTCGGGCCCGGCATGCTCGTTCGCATCATGACGAAGCCGGCGCCCGCGGCGACACCGAGAAACACGGCGCCGAGCGCGATCAGTGACGACGACGGCGGCGAACTGCGGTTCAGCGGCACGTCGGCTTTCGAGATCACCTGGATGTTCTTGGTATCGAGCCGCTCCTGCTCGCCGGTCTCACGCGCGCGGACCAAAAACGCTTCGTACACGGTACGGCTCGCCTGCACGTCGCGCTCGAGCTCGCGCAAGGTCACCATCGCGGCGTTGGTGGCGAGCGTGCTCTGCTTGAGCGCATCGACGTTGCGGGCGAGCAAATCCTCGTTCGCCTTGGCGCTGCCGTAATCGGCGCGCGCGGCGAGCGCGATGCGGTTGACTTCGTCGCCGATCATGCGCTTGAGCCGCTCGGCCTCCGCCTGGATCTCGATCACGGCGGGATGGCGCTCGCCCAGGCTGGTGGTCTGCTCGGCTTCGCGGCGCATCACCTCGGCGTACTGGCTGCGCAACGCCGCGATGGTCTGCGACTGCACGGCTTCGGGGAACGCACCGACATCGGTCTTCGAGCGTTGCACCGCCTCGATCTGGTCGAGCCGGGCCTTCGCCGCCGCGGTGCGGGCGCGCGCCGCGGCGAGCTGGTTGTTGAGGTCGGCCAATTGCTGCTCGTTGACGAGCTGGCCGTTGGCGCCGACGATGTTGTGGCTGGCCTTGAACGCCTGCACGCGGTCTTCGGCAGTCTCCACGCTCTGCTTCAGCTCGTTGAGCCGTCCCGTCAACGAGAGCGAGATCTGTCGCGCCGCATCGGCCCGCACCTCGGTCTGCTCGGCCAGATAGGCCTGCGCCACCGCATTGGCGAGCCGCGCCGCCTTGGCGGGCTCTTCGCTGGTGACGCTGATGTCGACCACGTAGGTGCGTTCGGCGCGCTTGACCTGCACGCGGCGCCGGAATGCGTTGAGCGCGGCGAGCGACGGATCGGGCTTGGCCAATGCTTGGCGGCGGCCGAGCGCCGCCGCGATGCGGTCAAGCAAGGCGCGCAGCCGCGACGGGCCGCGGGTAAATTCCGGATCGTGCGCCAAGCCCTCGCCGTCGACGACGCGGCGCAGCACGTCGTCGGAGGTGAGCACGCGCACCTGGCTGTCGACCTGTAAGAGCTGGGTGTCGCTGGTCTGGCTCGACGGCGTCGCTTCGTTGGCGACGGCGCGCAGGTCGGTGGGCTCGATCAGAATTTCGGTGACGGCGGTGAAGCGATGCGGCGCGGCGAGCACGAACAGCACGGCGGCGAAGAGCGCCACGGCCGCGGTGGCGAGAATCGTGGTGCGGCCCTGCCAAAGCGTGGACCCGATCTTGCCGAGATCGATATCGGCGGCGGGGGCCGCAGCGACATCCGCGTTGACGAGAACGGTTGACTTGAACTGACGCGGCGCTTCGAACATCGAACACTCGACAATGGCTCAGCGAGCCGCGCGGAACACAATGCCGGCTCTTGTGCTGGCTGCCGCAAGCCCGCACGCGCAGTGAACGCGCATACGTTTCGGCAGTCCAGCGCTGATCGCGACTGTCGCAAGTTCATAGATCATTAAAGTTAATGCGCGGTGTATGCGGCGTAAGCCGTCACCTGCGGAACAGGCGAAACAAAGCCGTCAAAACGATCGCCACCACAAGGACTGGAATCCAGATCAGCACTGCGCCCAACACCGCGATCATCACGATGGCGATGATGGCGGCAATGGCCAGCAGCAAGAGCGCGATCCCGAACGGCCCGATGCGCCCGACATAGACCCGATGGGTGCCGCGGACGTTTTCGAAGCCGCTGCCGCGCCAAGGGTTGTCAGGCGTGCGGCGCCAATTCGCCTGGCCGCGGTCGCCATCGGGCGGAATGATCTCGGGTTCTACGCGCGGCCGTTCCGGCCGGTTCGGGTCATAAGCCATGAGCTGAGTATTTCCGTACTCTTGTTCATATTAGGGCTGGGGGCGGCGATCACAAGCGGCCCATTCGCGGGCGGCGCCTGGACGCATCACCGCGCCTGCGTCCGCTCGTGATGGTCGTGCAGGAACTTGGCCAATTGCTCGCGCAAGCTCTCGTCGCGCTCGCTCTGATGGCCGAGCAGCACGGCGCGCTCGAACAGCGTCTGCTGCAACTCCGCCGGCAGGTCGCTCCACAGGTCGGCGGCCGCCGCGCCGAGCGCGAGAAAATACCGCGCAGTGTTTTCGTAAGTATTTGCTGACGGCATCGGCATGGCGAACCCCGCGGCATTATTGAGCGGCATCATTGACGTGGACCGACCGTGACGGTCCGGGCAAGAACCTGACGATAACGCCGGCGCCACAGCGCGGTTCAGCTCGGCGCGCCTTCCAGCATGTCGAAGCGGCCGAGCCGGTAGACGACGACCGACACGACCCAGCTCGCCGCAAAGATCGCGATGATCAGATAGCCGAGGCTGCCGAAATGATCGTTGAGCGCGCCGATCATGCCCCAGAACGGCCCTTCGAGCTTGAGCTGATCGGCCAACAGCCCGAGCGCCTCGATGCCGCCGATCAACACCGCGACCACGACCGACACGAAGGTGACGGTGAGATTGTAATAGAGCTTGCGGATCGGCTTGGCGAAGGCCCAGCCATAGGCGCCGAGCATCAGCACGCCGTCGGTGGTGTCGATCAGCGACATGCCGGCGGTGAACAACGCCGGAAACACCATGATCGACCAGATCGGCAGGCCGCGCGTCGCTTCGGCGGCGGAAATGCCAAGGAGCCCGATTTCGGTCGCGGTATCGAAGCCCAGTCCGAACAGAAAGCCGAGCGGGTACATGTGCCAGCTGCGCGACACCATGCGGAACATCGGCCGGAACAACCGGCCGAGCAGGCCGCGCTGCGCCAACAGATGATTGAGGTCTTCCTCGACCAGCGTGCCGCCGCGCCGCACCGCGCGGAACGAGCGGTAGACCGACAGCAGAATGAGCAGATTGGCGGCGGCGACGAGAAACAGGAACACGGCCGAGACCAGCGTGCCGACCACGCCGCCGACCAGCCGGAACGCTACGAAGCGGCCCTGCAGCGCGCCGGCGGCGAGCGCCACCCCGACCGATGCCAGCACCACGATGGTCGAATGGCCGAGCGCGAAGAAGAAACCGACGCTGACCGGCCGCCTGCCGTCCTGCATCAGCTTGCGGGTGACGTTGTCGATCGCCGCGATGTGATCGGCGTCGACCGCGTGGCGCAGGCCGAACGTATAGGCGAGAAACGCCGTGCCGATCAGAACCGGATAGTCATGAAACGCGAGCAGCGCCCAGATCCAGGCCAGCACGTTGGCGACGACCAGGACGGCATAGATACCGACGACCTTGTTGCGCAATTCCGCGTTCTGATCGTTGAACAATTTGACGATCGCCGTCCGCATGAACACCTCGCGCCCGGCCGCTGAAAACGCCGGGCGCGCGCCCTCGATACGACGGCCCTTAGGGGGGCGCAAGAGTATGGACCGTAGCGCGGGTTGCGCGAGGCGCAATCCGGCAAGCGCCGACTTGCCCTTGACCTCGTTACAGCAAGTAGCCCCGGACGTCGCTTCGCTCAATCCGGGCTACGGACTAATCATCCTCGCCGAAGCGTGACGCGATCAGCGCCGCCAGAGCTTCCATCACTTCGGCGGCTTGCTTGCCGGTCGCTTCGACCGTGATCGAGGTGCCGGGCGCCGCGGCGAGCATCATCAGGCCCATGATCGAGTCGCCGCCGACGCTCTCGGCGCCGCGGGTGACGCGCACCTCGGCATCGAATTTTTCCACCGTTTGCACGAACCGCGCCGAGGCGCGCGCGTGCAACCCCTTTTTGTTGCGGATAACGAAGACGCGGCTCACCGTCCCGGCCGGCGGCGACTTTTCATCGGCCTTGTGCGCGCCGCCGCTTCGGGCCGACTCGCTCATTTGCCGGTCAGCACGCGGCTCGCGATGGTGACGTATTTGCGCCCCGCTTCCTGGGCGGCAGCGACCGCTTCGCCCAGCGGGCAGTCGGCGCGTACTTTGGCGAGCTTGACCAGCATCGGCAGGTTGATGCCGGCCAACACTTCGACCTTCGGCCGGCTCATCACCGAAATGGCGAGATTGGACGGCGTGCCGCCGAACATGTCGGTGAGGATGGCAACGCCATCGCCGGTGTCGACGCGCTTGACCGCCGCAACGATGTCCTTGCGGCGGGCCTCGACGTCGTCTTCGGGATCGATGGTCACCGCCTCGATCTGGTTCTGCGGTCCGACGACGTGTTCCAGCGCCGCCCGGAACTCGATGGCGAGCCGGCCGTGGGTGACAAGCACGACACCGATCATGGAACTCTCCGCGGGCGCGCCCCGGTTGCACCGCACGAAAGGCCCTCCATCATGGTTATCCATAGTCCTGGCGCAAGAGGCGGTATCGGCAAATTTCGGGGTTTGTTGCACTGCGGCAGACTAAAGTCGAATCGGAAATTCTCGAAAGCCGCCTCGGGATCGCACTGACCGCAATGCCTGCCGAGTCTAAAGCCGTTAAGGTTACCAATTCCCAACCCGGTAGGGCCTTTTGGCCTTCGCCGGATTTCGGTCCTATGAGGTGAGGAGCGCCAGCATCGCCGGCAAGGCCGGCTCGCCGGCTGCGACGGCAAGCCGCGCCAAGGCGACGCCTTCGAGTTCCGTCTGCTGCCGGTCGGGGCGCGGCAGCCGTTCCGCGTCAGCCGCAAGATCGACCACGAGCCCGACTACCGCGCTCGGTTCATACGGCAGCTTGCGGATACCGACGCCGCGCACCTCGATCAGCCCGGCAAGGGCGGCGGCCGGGCGCACCAACAGCCGGCCGTGCGCGGCTTCGACATGAACACGGTCGTCGCCGACCAGACGCGCGAAAGGGAGCGACCCGCCATGCGCCGCCCAAATGAGTTCGAGCGCCAGCCGCGATTTGCCCGATCCTGAAGGTCCGCGGATCAGCACCGCGCGCGTTCCGACCAGAACCGCCGAAGCATGGATGGTGGCCGATGGCATGCTGCAGTCCGGTGCGGCTACCAGCAAGAACAAGTGGGGGATTGCTTCGTCGTCCCTGCGGGGCTCCTCGCAACGACGACGCTCTCAGCTGAAAGTAACGTCGCCATCACGTTGCCGGCAGCCGCACGATGAAGCGTGCGCCGGCGATCTGCGGCACCGCGCCGGCGCCGGCCGCCATCCGGTTCTCCATCCGGATGGCGCCGCCATGGGCTTCGACGATCTGCTTCGAGATCGACAGTCCGAGACCGGAATTCTGGCCGAACCCCTGGTGCGGCCGGTCGGTATAAAACCGCTCGAAAATCTTCTCCGCCGCTTCCGGCCGCACGCCCGGACCGTCGTCGTCGACGAAAATCTCGACGTGATCTTTCCGGCGCCGGCACGTCACCCGCACGGTGGCGCCGGGCGGCGAGAACGAACGCGCGTTTTCGATCAAATTGTCGACCACCTGGCCGAGGCGCGAGTCGTGGCCGGGCACCTGAAACGCGCGCAGGCCGCCGCCTTCGAATTTGAGCATGACCTTGACGCGGTCGTCGCGCTTGATCTCGTTGGCGACGGTGACCACGGTGGTGAGCAGCTTGGCGAGATCGATCGGCGCCGCCTCCTGGCGCTGCAGCTCGGCATCGAGCCGGCTGGCGTCGGAAATATCGGAGATCAGGCGGTCGAGCCGCTTGACGTCGTGCTGGACGATGTCGAGGAGCCGCTTGCGGCTCTCCTCGGTCTTGGCGACCGGCATCGTCTCGACCGCCGAGCGCAGCGAGGTCAGCGGATTTTTCAGCTCGTGCGCCACGTCGGCGGCGAAACGCTCGATGCCTTCGATGCGGCTGTAGAGCGCGTTGGTCATGGCGCGCAGCGTGCCGGACAGATGGCCGATCTCGTCGCGGCGGCGGGTGAAGTCCGGGATTTCGACGCGCGACTGGATGCGCCGGCGCACGCTTTCGGCCGCGTCGGCCAAGCGCCGTACCGGCTCGGCGATAGTGCCGGCCAACAAGATCGACAGCACGACCATCACCGCGGCGGCGATCAAGAACACTTTGAGAATGGCGAGCCGCTCCGCCGTCACCATGTTGTCGATGTCGGCGCCCTGCGTCGACAACAGGAGAGCGCCGCGCACGGCGCGGTAGCGCTGCACCGGCACCGCGACCGAGACGATGACGTCGCCGTGAGCGGTGATGCGCACCATGCTGGCGTCATGGCCGTTGAGCGCCTGCGCGACCTCCGGATAGCCCTTGCCCTGGTCGGCACCGAGCTCGCGATAGAGCGGCAGGTCACCCCGGTTGAGCCATAGCCGCAGCGCGATCAAGGCGCGTTCGAACAGGCTCGGCTGCTTGGCGTCGGGCGACGGCAGGTCGGAGCGCAGCACGTCGCCGCGGCCGAACAGGCTGCGGCTGTCGACCAGCAAGATGCCGTCGCGGTCGTAGATGCGGGCGCGCGTCTTGGTGGGCGAGACGAGATCGCGCAGCACCGGCGCGACGCGCGTCGGGTCGATGGGAAAATCGAGCCCGTACAGCGCGTCTTCGGACGGGCCGTAACTTTCACCGGGCTGCAGGTTCTGCAGCTTTTCTGGATCGAGCGTGATGGCGGAGCCGGTTTCGCCCGCGGCCGAGTCGGCAATGGCATGGGCGATGATCTGGCCTTGCTGCAACAGCGTCTGCACGCGCGCATCGATCAGCCGGGCGCGGAACGGCGACAGATAATTGATGCCGATCGAGAGCGCGAGCAGGCCGGCGACATTGAGCACGACGATGCGGCGCGTCAGGCTCGACGAACTCTGATTGACAAAGAAATGCCAGGCGCGGCGCAGCCAATCGAGCGCGCGGCCGAAGAAACTGCGGGCCGGACGGTCGTCGCGCGCCTCGGCGGCCGTATCGGCATCGACCTGCGGCTCCGCCGGCGAAAGCGGCGGCGCCTTGTTCTGGCCGAGGTCTGCGGGTCGATCGAGCACGTGGTCTGCCGGGGTTCGGATCGGCCCCTCTCGTTGCCGGCGCGCAAGCGCGTCGAACTGCGAGCGGAACCAGACGCCATTATTACCGCACGTCAGCCGTCCCAGTCAGCGGGCCATTATGATTGGCAGTCACGTCTTCGGCAGGGCGGCCCTGCGTCTGCCCATCGTCCACGCCCACGCACGGCAAATGTTCAAAGTCAAAAGCGCGAGGTCTGCAGCTCAAGTTTTGCCGGCCTCGCTTGCGCCGCGGCGATGCCAAAGTCAAACGGCCGCGCCGCGCTGCGCTACTCCTTGAAACGATAGCCGACGCCGTACAGCGTCTCGATCATATCGAATTCCTGATCGCTCGCCTTGAATTTCTTGCGCAGCCGCTTGATGTGGCTGTCGATGGTGCGGTCATCGACGTAGACCTGATCGTCGTAGGCCGCATCCATCAGGGCGTTGCGGCTTTTCACCACGCCCGGACGGCTGGCGAGCGCCTGCAGGATGAGAAATTCGGTGACGGTAAGCGTCACCGCCTCGTTCTTCCAGGTGCAGGTGTGGCGCTCCGGATCCATGCGCAGCAGGCCGCGCTCCAAAACCTTGCTGTCGGCTTCCTTGGGCGCGGCGCCGTCCTTGGGTGAGGCGCGGCGCAATACGGCCTTGACCCGTTCGACCAACAGGCGCTGCGAGAACGGCTTCCTGATGAAGTCGTCGGCGCCCATCTTCAGACCGAACAGCTCGTCGATCTCCTCGTCCTTGGAGGTGAGAAAGATCACCGGCAGATCGGATTTTTGTCGCAGCCGGCGCAGCGTCTCCATGCCGTCCATCCGCGGCATCTTGATGTCGAGGATGGCAAGATCCGGCGGCGCCGTCTTGAAGCCGTCGAGCGCCGAAGCGCCGTCGGTGTAGGTGTTGATGCGATATCCTTCGGCCTCGAGTGCGATGGACACCGAGGTGAGGATGTTGCGGTCGTCGTCGACGAGAGCGATTGTCGGCATGGCGGCCTTCTAACATGAGTCGGCCGCAGCTTCACTAGAGCCCGGCCCCAGGTTGTCGGTAAAGACCCATGTGGGGGCGGAAGTGTGGCCGGACAAGGCAAAATCAGGGCAATTCCTATGACTTAGAACGATATTAGAAAGACATAGGTAAGGAACAGGAAAGGGATTTGGTTATGGCCGAGGCCGAAAAACCCGCGCCGGCCGCCGCTGCTCCGCCGGGGGCGATGCCCGACCGGCTGCCGGAGACCGCCCCGGCGCCGGATTTCGACCCGAAGGCATTGGCGAAAAGCCTGCTGCGGGCAACGCGGGCTGGCGCGCTTGCGACCATCGACCGCAACACCGGCCACCCGTTCGCCTCGCTGGTCAACGTCGCGACCGACGCGGACGGCGCGCCGCTGATCCTGACCTCGCGGCTCTCGACCCATACGGCGAACCTGGAACAGGACGGCCGCGCGTCGCTCCTGCTCGCCGCAACCGGCAAAGGCGATCCGCTGGCCCATCCGCGGCTGACGCTGCTCGGCACGTTCAAGCGCATCGCGCGCGAGAACGCGGACGAAGCGCGCGTGCGCCGGCGCTTTCTCGCCCGGCATCCGAAGTCGCAGCTTTATGCCGGCTTCGCCGATTTCTCGTTCTGGCGGCTCGACGTCGTGTCCGCGCACCTCAACGGCGGCTTCGCCCGCGCCGCCGACCTGAAAGCCGCCGACGTGATGACCGATATCTCCGGCGCCGCAGACCTGCTCGAGGCCGAGGCCGGCGCCGTCGCCCACATGAACGGCGATCACGCCGAAGCGGTGCGGCTTTATGCGACCAAATTGCTCGGCGCCGAGGACGGCAAATGGCGGCTCAGCGGGCTCGATCCGGACGGGCTCGACCTCGCGCTCGGCGACGCCACGCTGCGCCTGCCGTTCCCCGAGCGCGTCACCACCGCGCAGGGGCTGCGCAAAGTCGTGGTGGACTTGGCCGCAAAAGCGCGGGCGCTCTAGGGGTGCGGAAGAGCAAGGCAAGCCTGAGGAAATTGAAGTTTGGCATAATTGACGGAGAGAAGCGTTGGCCCTCAATCCCCATACCATACCGCCGCCTGGGCAGGTCGTAATGTGCGATTTTGGCCCCGATCCGCGCGCTGTCCAGCCTCCAGGCGTTATGGTCGGTCCCCTCGCTGTCGCCCCAGAAATTTGGAAATTGAGGCACGCCATAGTACTCAAAGCACGCTACGGAATGGCGATTGTGGTTCCGCTTTCGACCGATGCCCCGAAAAATGTTTTGAACTACCACTATCAAATCCCAGCGCGGCGCTACGAGTTCCTTGATTCTCACAGAGATAGCTGGGTCAAGGACGATCTCGTCGAAAGCGTTAGCCACGCTCGATTGGATAGGCCATTTGTGAGGGGTAAGCGCTCTATTGTGAGCGTTACCTCTGCTGACCTAAAGGCCATAAGGCAAGCAGTTCTTCATGCTTTGGACTTAGGACACTTGACAGGGCACCTATGAGGACTCATATTTGCCCTGTCACCAGAGGCAACTCTGGAAAGCAGATTGTCAGGCCCCGGGGTGCTAGCGCACACCTGGGGCCTAAGCTTATGGCTCATCAGGTGGGCCGTTGTGACGTGTCACTGGGTGGGCCATGTGAACCACCAGGGACCTGAGGACGTTCCCAAAAATAGGCCACTACGGTTTTCAAAACCGGCCACTAGGCTCGGGAAGCAGGCTAGTACCCAAACGCACAGCCGGAACGGTAGCGGAACCAACCGGTTAGTTTTGCGGTGGGAACCGGTCTTGGCAGGTGCTAGGATGCCCGATATAGGCTCCCCCGCCGGCGGTGGTTGCGGATTGACGCGTCAGCGTTCGTATCAAGGCCCCGAAGGACAAGTGGGCCAGTCAGTGGAGGCTTAAGGTGCAGGAAACGGGTCTGAGGAACGGCGCCCACGGCGCCGAGAAATTCGGCTTTCAAGACCTGGCGGCGATCCACTGGAACCTCCCCGACACCATCCTGGTCGAGCACGCGGTCACCAACCGCGAAGGCTCTCTGGTCCAGGGCGGCGCGTTCTGCGCCGAGACCGGCGTGCATACCGGCCGCAGCCCCAAGGACAAGTTCGTCGTGGTCGACGGCCAGACCGAAAAGTCGGTGTGGTGGCAGAAGAACGGCCGGCTCTCCGGCGAAAAATTCCAGTTGCTCCTTGACGATTTTCTCGCCCACGCCCGCGGCAAGACGCTGTACGCGCAAGACCTCTATGGCGGCGCCGACCCCAAACACCGCATCAAGGCGCGCATCTACAACGAGCTCGCCTGGCATTCGATGTTCATCCGCGCGCTCTTGATCCGGCCCGAGCGGGGCGAACTCGCGCACTACGTGCCCGATTTCACCATCCTGTCGCTGCCCTCGTTCAAGGCCGACCCGAAGCGCCACGGCGTGCGCAGCGAGACCGTGGTGGCGCTCGACTTCACCCGGCGCATCATCCTGATCGGCGGCAGCTACTACGCCGGCGAGATGAAAAAGTCGGTGTTCACGGTGCTCAATTACTACCTGCCGTCCGACAGCGTGATGCCGATGCACTGCTCCGCCAATGTCGGGCCCAATGGCGACGTGGCGCTGTTCTTCGGCCTGTCCGGCACCGGCAAGACCACGCTGTCGGCCGATGCGACGCGTACCCTGATCGGCGACGATGAGCACGGCTGGGGCCCGCAGGGCGTATTCAATTTCGAAGGCGGCTGCTACGCCAAGTGCATCAGGCTCTCGGCCGAGGCCGAGCCGGAGATTTACTCCACCACCCAGCGCTTCGGCACGGTGCTGGAGAACGTGGTGTTCGATCCGCAAACGCGCGTCTGCGATTTCAACGACGACAGCAAGACCGAGAACACCCGCGCCGCCTATCCGCTCGATTTCATTCCCAACGCCTCGCGCACCGGGCGCGCCGGCATGCCGAAAAACATCGTGCTGCTCACCGCCGACGCCTTCGGCGTGATGCCGCCGATCGCCAAGCTCACGCCGGCGCAGGCGATGTATCACTTTTTGTCCGGCTATACCGCCAAGGTCGCCGGCACCGAGAAAGGCTTGGTCGGGGTCGAGCCGGAATTCTCGACCTGCTTTGCCGCGCCGTTCCTGCCGCGCCATCCGTCGGTCTACGGCAATCTCCTGCGCGAGCTGATCAGCGCCCATGACGTCGATTGCTGGCTGGTCAATACCGGCTGGACCGGCGGCATCTACGGCGTCGGCCGCCGCATGCCGATCAGGGTGACGCGGACCTTGCTGGCGGCGGCGCTGGACGGTTCGTTGAAAAACGCCAAGTTCAGGACTGATCCGTATTTCGGCTTCGCCGTGCCGACCCAGCTCGCCGGCGTCGAGCCGCACCTGCTCTATCCGCAGAAGACCTGGCAGAACAAGCTCGAATTCGACCAGACCGCGCGCAAGCTGGTCGGCATGTTCCAAAAGAACTTCATGCAGTTCGAGAGCTACGTCGATCCCGACGTGCGCGCCGCCGCGCCGGAAGTGCGCCTCGCCGCCGAGTAGCGGCGGTTTGCCGGCCTGAATAGTTCCAATGAGGGCTTGCAGCGCTGGCACTTGCCGGCACTGCCGTTTGTGGGGCCGGCTGCCGCAGCATTTTGAGAAAATCCGAGACTAATTTTGCGCGCCGAATTAGCCGGCGCGCAATCGCGGCCGGTTAGGTGTCGTCGGCAATGGATTGTCGCGCCCTGCCGCGCCCTACCTCTCAAGCGGAGCCGAGCATCATGGATTCGCCGGACGTCAAGGAAGCATCTTCGCCCGTAATGCAAGAGCGGCGGCGCAATCCGCGCCAGCGCCTCGGCCGCATCGCCACCATCAAGCTCGGCATCGGCATCCCGCCGCGCTTCGTGCTGGTCACCAACACCTCGGTGGAAGGCGTCCGGCTGCAGCTCAACGGCATCGACATGCTGGATATGTTCGTGCTGTTGTTCCACGGCGCCGGCGGCGCCGCGCGCGACGGCACCTACAAGGTGGTATGGCGGCAGGGTCAGGAGGTCGGCGCCAAGTTCATCAGCCCGCTGACGCAGAATACGTGAGGCTGGCGAATTCCGCTCATTCCCGCGCAAGCGGGAATCCAGCAAACAACTGGGTCCCCGCTTTCGCGCATAGGCGCTAACATAGGCCTGTTTCCCGGATGCGATGCAGCGCGCCATAAGCGCGTTTACGCGCTTTTGCTGCGCTGCGCCCGGGAAACGCAGCTATGTTAGCGCCTATGCGCTTTCGCGGCGACGAGCGGAAGTGAGCAACACCCGGATCCAATCACGCCGTCTTCTGCATCTCCCGGCCGGCGCGGCGCGCCCAGTTTTCCCAGGCGCGGTCGAGCGTATAGTCGGAGACCCGCGCCTGGATCTTGTCGACCTCGCCGGGGCTGAGAAATTTGATGTCGCCCATGGCCATCGCCTGCATCTGCAGCTTGGCGCCGACTTCCAGATAGACCGAGATGAAAACGGCGTGGCGCACCGAGCGGCCGACCACGGTGGCGCCGTGGCCGCGCATCAGCGTTGTCGGGCGTGGCCCGAGCGCCTGCGCCAGATCGCGGCCCATCGCCATGTCGGCGACCAGGAGCGTGGTGTCGCCGAATTTGTCGTGGCAATCCCAGATCGGCACTTCATGGCCGATCGAGGCGCACATGTGCAGAAGCGGCTTGAGCTTCTTGCCGGTGACGCCGAACGGAATCACGCTCGGCGAATGATTGTGCACGACCGCGTGCACGTCCGGCCGCTGCTCGTAGATGGCGCCATGGATGTAGCGCTCCAGATAGGGCGCGCGGCCGCGCTCGTCGATGGCGCTGCCGTCGAGCGTGTATTCGACGATGTCGTCGCGCTCGATGCGCTCGGGAGCGCGGGCGCGCGAGAGCAGATAACGCTGCGGATTGTCGGGATGCCGGGCGCTGACATGGCCGAACGAATCCACCACGCCTTCGCTGGCCAGGATGCGGTTGGCGGTCACCAGTTCTTCGATAATGAAATCGAGCCTGCTCATCGCGCACCTTCTCCGTTGCGGCGCGCGATCCTATGGGGGGCGGGCCGATTTGTGAACCGCACGCCGGGCGCGCCCGGGGCACGGCGCAGCAACGCGTCACAGGGCCTTGCCGGTCCGCATGCGCTATGTCACCGCTTCGGCAATTACGCCGTCATTTGGAGGCTGTTCGATGTCCGGCCGCGCCATGTCCAGACGTTCCGCAATCGTCTCCGCACTGGGGCTCGTGCTTGCCCGGGGCGCGGCAAGCGCGCAGGACGCCGCAAGTTTCCCGAACCGCCCGATCCGGCTCATCGTCTCCACGGCTCCCGGCGGCGGGGTCGACGCATTCGCAAGGTTGGTTGCCGCCAAGATGCAAACCGCGCTCGGCCAGCCGATCGCCGTCGAAAACAAGGCCGGCGCCGGCGGCAGCTTTGCGGCCGACCTGGTCTATCACGCGCCGCCCGACGGCTACATTCTGCTCGCCTCGCAGCCGGCGCCGATTACGACCAATCCGCTCCTCATCAAGTCGCTCGACTACGACCCGACCAAGCTCGAGCCGGTCGCGATCATGTCGCACATCCCCAACGTGCTGCTGGTGCGGCCCGATTTCCCCGCCAAGACGGTAGCCGAGCTGATCACTTACGCCAAGGCCAATCCGGGCAAGTTGAATTTCGCGTCGCAGGGCGTCGGCACCACCTCGCATCTGACCGCCGAGCTGTTTGCGTCGATCACCCACGTCAAGCTCACCCACGTCCCCTACAAGGGAACCGGCCCGGCGCTCAACGACATCATCGCCAGCGATGTCGACTTGTTCTTCACCGAACTGTCGACCTCGTTGCAGTTGCACAAGGCCGGCAAGGCCAGGATTCTCGCGGTCGCCACCAAAGCGCGCATTCCCGCCATCCCGGACATTCCGACGCTCGCCGAGGCCGGCGTGCCGGGCTGCGAATCCGACACCTGGAACGCCATCACCGCGCCGCCGAAGACGCCGGCCGCGATCATCGCCAAGCTCAATGACGCGGCCAACACGGCGATGCAGGCGCCCGATCTGCTGGCGCGCTACAAGGCGCTCAGCGCCAGCCCGGGCGGCGGCACGCCGGCCGAGATCGCCGCCTTCATCAAAGAGGAGACGCGGCGCTGGAGCGCGGTGATCCGCGCCGCCAATATCCAGCCGGCGTGAGCGCGCGGACGTAATCCGGATTGCGCTCGCGCAATTTCAGGAAGTTGATTTCAGTCCATCGTCATTGCGAGGAGCGCTTCGCTCGCGATGACGAGCAGCTTGTAACCCGGGTTGAGCGCAGCGAAACCCGGGGTTCAATGTTATGGCTTGTATCGCCGTTCCCGGATGTCGCTTCGCTCAATCCGGGCTACTTGCCAGATGCGCCACGCTTGATCGAGCCGAAGCCGGTCCTACCGCCCGGTCCTAAAAAGAGGTTCGGCGTGACACGATCAAAAACGCTCGGCGTCTTTTTCCGTGCCGTGCCGCAAACCTCGGATGCAAAAAACCGCATCGCGAGAACGATGACGTTTGCCTTGTTCACCTCATCCTAAGGTGCGAGCGAAGCGAGCCTCGAAGGATGTAGGCCTCGGCGCCTCGGCCTGCATCCTTCGAGGCCCGCGCTTCGCGCAGGCGCCTCAGGATGAGGTGTCGAGGCCGCGGACGAAACAGCGGCTGACGGGCCATGGCATTAAGCTTCCTTAACCATCGTCACATAACACTGAGCGGGCCGGTGCTGTCCGAAGGCAAGCCAGGGGGCGGTCCCGCGCGGCGGAGGCCGGCCGCAGCGCGTGGTCCGGAGTGCGTCATGAGTATCCGAGGTGCGCTTGTCCCGGCTGTTCTGGCCGCGTGCCTCACGGCGCTTTCCGGCTGCTCCTCGTGGACCAACTTGAACGACGTGGACGCCAAGAAGGCCGATCAGCCGGCGGCGGGCGCGCCGGGCGCACCGGCCGCGCCGGGCGGCGAGACCACCGGCTCGATCGTCACCCAGCCCGCGGAATCCGGCAAAAGCCTGCCGCCCGCGCCGTTGGCGGCGCCTGGTCTCGCCGGCGACGACCCGAACGACGATGTGGTTCGCGGCAAGCGCTATTTCCGCGCCAACGATTTCGGGCTCGCCGAAAAAAGCTTCCAGGCGGCGGTCGAAAAGCATCCGCGCGACGCCGAATCCTGGGTCGGCCTTGCGGCGTCCTACGACCGGCTGCGCCGCTTCGACCTTGCCGACCGTGCCTACGCCGAGGCGGTCCGCCTGGTGGGACCGACGCCGGAGATCCTCAACGACGAGGGCTTCTCCTACATGCTGCGCGGCGACTACGCCCGGGCGGCGCGCACGCTGCAGCTGGCGAAGGCCAAGGATCCGGCCAACCCTTATATTGCGGCCAATCTGGAATTGCTCGAAGAGAGTTATCAGAGCGGCAAGGCGGTGAAATAAGGTCGCGGCCTGCCGGCAAAATTGCGCTGCACTGTCCGGCACGCTTTTGTATAATACGATCCGTCTAATCTTCTTCGGTGATTTCTTGTTGATCAGAGAAAGCCGTCGATCGCAATGGCTGCAAAAAGTTTCGAAAGGATTTTGTTGTCAAGGGCGCGAAGCGCCGCCTTCGGCGGTCGAAGACCCTTGACAACAAAATCCTTTCGAAACAAGGACAGCCATTGCGGTCGACGGCGCACCGCGACGGGCTATAGCGGCTATCGCTCATAACGCGCGCAACTGACCGCGGCATCTGGACTTTGCGCACGCCGGATACCACCTGATAACGGACACGCGGAGCCAGGCATGTTCCAGGCCTTCAAGCATTTCGTCGCCGAATTCAAGGACGGCGCCAAGCATCCGAGCCAGTTCGGCGACGACGATTACCGGCTCGCCGCCGCGGCGCTCCTGGTGCATGCCGCGGCGATCGACGGCGAGATGTCGCAGGTCGAGCGCGACAAGCTGCGTGGCGTGCTCGAAGCGCGCTTTGCGCTCGACGACGCGGCGGCCAGCGAGCTGATCGAGAAGGCGACCACGGCCGAGCACGAAGCGGTCGATCTCTATCATTTCACCCATCTGCTCAACCGCACGCTCAATGAGCCGGGCCGCGCCAAGGTGATCGAGATGATGTGGGAAATCGTCTACGCCGACGGCAGCCGCGACGAGCTCGAGGACAATCTGTTGTGGCGCGCCGCCGACCTGCTCGGCGTGTCGCCGCGCGAGCGCATCGCGTTGCGCCAGCGCATCGCCGGGCAGGGCGCGGCACCGGCGGACGGCGGCGAAGGTGAAAATCCATGAGGGAAAATCCATGAGGCCGGTCACGCTTATCACCGGCGCCTCGTCGGGCATCGGCGCCGAACTGGCGCGGGTATTCGCCGCGCATGGCCACGAGCTCGTCATCACCGCGCGGCGCGAAGCGAGCCTCACCGCTTTGGCCGACGAGATCGCCGCGGCCGGCCAGCCGCGGCCGGCGATCATCGTCGCCGATCTGGCCGCGCGGGACGCCGTCGCCGCCATCGCCGCGGAACTGGCGGCGCGCGGCATCGAGCCGCAGCACGTCGTCAACAATGCCGGCTTCGGGCTCGCCGGCACCGCCGCTTCGCTCGACCGCGCCGATCAGCTCGCCATGGTCGACCTCAACGTGCGGGCGCTCACCGAGCTGTCGCTCGCTTTCGTCGACAGCCTGGCGCGCCATCGCGGCGGCATTCTCAACCTCGCTTCGATCGCCGGATTTTTGCCCGGGCCCGGCATGGCGGTCTACTACGCCAGCAAGGCCTTCGTGGTCTCGTTCAGCGAGGCGCTCGGCGCCGAACTGGCGCACCGCGGCGTGCGCGTCACCGCGCTCTGTCCGGGTCCGGTGGCGACCGGCTTTCAGGCGCGCGCTGGGCTCGCCGCCGGCGGCCTCGGCGAAGGCGGCCCGCTGGCGCTGCCGGCGCGGCGCGTCGCCGAAATCGGCTATGCCGGCTTCATGGCCGGCAAGCGGGTGGTGATTGCCGGGGCCGGCAACCGGCTCGCGGTGTTTTTCATGCGGCTCACGCCGCACGCCGTGCTGCTGCCGATCGTCGAATGGAGCATGCGCAGGGCCGGCGACAAATCGCAGGAGCCGCGGTAGGAGATGGTCAAGACGCGTTCGCGATTCGTCTGAACCATGCTTAAGCCGGTTCTGGTCGTTCTCCACCAGGAACACTCGACGCCGGGCCGCCTCGGCAATGCGCTCCGGCAGCTCGGCTATGCGCTGGACGTGCGCCGGGCGCGCTTCGGCGATCCGCTGCCCGACACCATGGCGGAGCACGCCGCCGCCATCATTTTCGGCGGTCCGATGAGCGCCAATGACGCGGACGAGTTCATCCGACGCGAGATCGCCTGGATCGGCGTGCCGCTGACGGAGCGCAGGCCGTTTCTCGGCATCTGCCTCGGCGCGCAAATGTGCGCCCGGCATTTGGGCGGACGAGTGTTCCGCCACCCACAGGGCCGCGCCGAGATCGGCTATTACCCGATCCGGCCGACGCAAGCCGGGCTCGCCGTGGTCGGTGTCTGGCCGGAATGCGTCTATCAATGGCACCGCGAAGGTTTCGACCTGCCGGGCGGCGCCGAGCTGTTGGCCGAGGGCGATACCTTCGAGGTGCAGGCGTTCCGCTACGATCGCGCCTTCGCGCTGCAATTTCATCCCGACGTGACTCACGCCATGATCCACCGCTGGACCACGCGCAACCACGACCGCATGCTCTTACCCGGCGCCAAGCCGCGCGAGACGCATTTCGCCGACCGCGCGGTCTACGATTACGGCGCGCGGGCGTGGCTCAATTTGTTTTTGCAGCGCTGGCTGGCCGTCGACCGTGACGAAGCGACCGCTACCGAGCAGCATGCTGTGGTTTAATGAGCCATATGGTATAATAAACCATAGGATATAACAAGCCATAATGGCCAAGGCCAGAGCGAGCCTGCTGTTCCACCAGCGCATCGATTATGACGATGGCGCAATCGTGGAAATGGTGATCTGGCGCGTGCCGACGCCGGTTTCGCCTTCCACGCATGGGCTCAAATATTCAATGTTCTATGGCCGGCCGGGACTGCGCGAAGTGGGATACGACAACGAACGGGGCAAGGGCGACCATAGGCACGTCAAGGGTACCGAAACAGCCTATCGCTTCTCCAGCGTGGAGCAGTTGATGACCGACTTCTGGTCGGATGTTATGACGTTACGAGGCAGGAAATGAGTAAACTGAAAGTCAGCGTCGGCGGCTCGATCGAGCAACAAGCAGCGCGCCGGTTTATCGATGCCTGGCACCGCGCCGAGCGCGGCGAGCGCTTCCAAGAGCGCCACCTGGCTTTTGAAAGCTGGGAAGCGCTTGTTCGTGTCCTGACGGCAAAGCGGATGGAATTGTTGCATTATGTCAGGCGCCACAAAGTGACAAGCGTTCGCGCCTTGGCAAAAGCATTGAAACGCGACTACAGCAATGTCCATTCGGATGTGCAAATCCTCAAGGCCGCAGGGCTTCTCGATGCGGGCGAAAAGGGCGTCCGAGCCGATTACGAAGCAATAGAAACCAGAATCGCGATTTAGCCGGCGCGCGCAGCCGCTGTCGGCTGATTGGCGTGCTTAATTGCCCTCGCCGCCGGCGGCGAGCTGCTCGGCGAAATAGGCCACGGTCTTGGTATAGACCTCCGACGCGTTCCACCGCAGCAGAACCTGGAAGTTGGCGGTGCCATCGCCCCAGGGCTGGCCGCGCTGCCAGCCGTAGCCTTTCAGATAATTCGCCGTCGAGGCGAGCACGTCAGGCACGCTGTGAATGAGGTCGCGGCGGCCGTTACCGTCGTAGTCGACGGCGAACTTCAGATAGGACGACGGCAAAAACTGGGTCTGGCCGATCTCGCCGGCCCAGGCGCCGTGCATCTGCGCCGCCGTCATGTCGCCGCGTTGCACGATGCGCAGCGCCGCCAACAATTCGCCGCGAAATTTTTCGGCGCGGCGGCAGTCGTAAGCCAGTGTGGCGAGCGCGCGGATGGTGGGGAAGCGGCCGTTGTCGGCGCCGAAATCGGTCTCCAGTCCCCAGATCGCGACGATCACCCCGCCGGGCACGCCGAACTGGCGCTCGATGCGGGCGAGCAGCGGGCCATACTGCTGCATCATGCGCCGGCCGCGCGCCAGGCGCGGCGGCACCATGCGCCCGGCAAATTGGTCGAAGCTCTGGTGGAATACGCCCTGGGCGTGGTCGCGCGCGATGATGCTGCGATCGTAGCTGACGCCGCCGAGGGCAGACTGGATGGTGGCGCCGGAAATGCCTTGGCTCGCCGCCTCCTGCTTGAGGCCGGCAAGCCAGGCATCGAAGTCGCCGCCGCAAGGCGCGTCGGCCAAAGCCGCGGCCGGGTTCGCGGCAAGCGCGAGCCAGAGCAACAGCCAGTGCGTCGGGCGTGCAGGTGACATACCCGTCCTCGCCATGTCGGCTTCTATGAACGGCGGCATCGTGTCCGCAATATGATGCGTCCGCAATATGATGCAGCCGCAAGGCCCGAACGTCCGGCCTCGGACCTCCGCTCGGACCGTCAGTCTAGACCTTTACTTGGCGCGGTTCATAGCCGTCGGCCGAGCCATAGCGCGCGAGCGAAGGCTGGTGGAGCCGAGGGGATTTGAACCCCTGACCTCCGCAGTGCGATTGCGGCGCTCTCCCAACTGAGCTACGGCCCCTTGCGGCCTCCCCAACATGACGATCCGCTTGAGGGAGAGGCGGGATCGGGTCTGCCGGACTTTTGGCAAATTATGACGGCCATTTATGGTTCGGCACCTGATCGTGTCAAGGATCGGCCGCAATGACGCATCTTCTTGTTTGTGCCGCGGCAAATCGCTAGGTTCCGGCACCTGCTCAGGCGAACCCTCGTCATGCGCGCACTGTTTCTCGTCATCGACCTTGCTCTCGAGCTCTACGTCTGGGTGGTGATCGCCATGGCGATCTTTTCCTGGCTGGTGGCGTTCAACGTAGTGAACACGCGCAACCACGGCGTCGCAGTGATCGGCGATTTTCTCTACCGCGTCACCGATCCGGTATTGCGCCCGATCCGCAAAAGACTGCCGAGCATGGGCGGCATCGATATTTCGCCCGTCATTCTTTTTCTGATCATCGTGTTCATTCGCTATGTCATTGCCCTCTACATTCTCCCCAACGTCTACTGATGTCGTGCCCGGCGCAGCATGGACCGCAGTGCCGGGCGGCATTCTGGTCGACGTTCGCCTGACGCCGCGCGGCGGCCGCGATGCCGTCGAGGGGCTTGAGCTCCGCGCCGATGGCCGCACCGTACTCAAGGCGCGGGTGCGCGCGCCGGCGCGGGAGGGCGAGGCCAATGCAGCGTTGTGCCGGCTCCTGGCCCGGGCCGTCGGCGTGCCGCCGCGTCAGGTTACGCTGGTAGCGGGCGCGACCGCGCGCGTGAAACGGGTGCGCATCACCGGCGATGCAACGAATCTGATCGCGGCGCTGATCCGCTGTATCGGCGCGGCCGAGAAGCGGAGCTCATGAGCGCGCGGATCATCGACGGCAAAGCGCTTGCAAAGGAGCTGCGCGACGCGGTGGCCGCGGAAACGCGGCGGCTGGTCGCCGCGCACGGTCTGCAGCCGGGACTCGCCGTCGTTCTGGTCGGCGACAATGCGGCGAGCAAGAGCTACGTCGCGAGCAAATCGCGGGCGTTGGTCGAAGTCGGAATGCGGCCGTTCGATTTCATGCTTCCGGCAGCGACCAGTGAGGCCGAGCTGCTCGCTCTCATCAAGAAACTCAACTCCGACCCGGCCGTGAACGGCATCCTGGTACAACTGCCGTTGCCGCCGCAGGTCGACACCTCGCACATTATCGCCAGCATCGATCCGCATAAGGACGTCGACGGCTTTCATCCGCTCAATGCCGGACGGCTGATGTCGGGCTTGCCGGCGCTGGTGCCGTGCACGCCGATCGCCTGCCTCAAGCTGATCAGGACCGTGCACGATTCGCTGGCCGGGATCGCAGCGCTGATGATCGGGCGCTCGCATATCGTCGGCAGTCCGCTGTCGCACGTTCTGCTCAACGAGAACGCCACCGTCACCGTGGCGCACACTTTCACGCGCCACTTGCCGGAACTCTGCCGGCGCGCCGAACTGTTGTGTGTCGCCATCGGCTGTGCCGAGTTCATCCGCGGCGACTGGATCAAGCCGGGCGCCACCGTCATCGACATCGGCATCGACCGCGTGACCGTGGACGGCAAATCGCGCATCGTCGGCGACGTGAAATTTTCCGAGGCCGTCGAGGTTGCCGGCGCCATTACGCCGGTGCCCGGCGGGGTCGGGCCGATGACGATCGTGTGCCTGCTGGTCAATACGCTGCGCGCGACCTGCATGCAGGCCGGCTTGCCGCCGCCGGCGGTGTGAGCGGGTGCTGAACCGGCATTTTTGTCGCGTCGCGATCGGCGGCTTTCTCTGATCGAGAAGAACAACGGCGCGAAGCGCTCACCGCCATGAGTTTCGACGGGACTCGCTTTTGATTGCCGTGCCCGCCTCGTTCACAAAAACGGCAGCAGGTGCGGCGCGTAGAAGCCGAGCGCGGTGAGAAACAACCCGGCGACGCCGAGCAGGCCGGCGAGCCAGGCCAGCGGCAGCATGCCGGTGATCACCGTCGCCGAAGCGAGCACGATGCCGATCTGAAAAGCGGCGGAGGCGAGCTCATAGTGGTGATAGCGCGCCATGGCGAGGTCGTGCCGCGCCTCTTCCTTTTCGGCCTTGGGCTGCAACTCCTTGCGGCCGCTGCCGGTCTTCGGATCCGATTCATAGCGCGCCGCGGTCGCCCGCCACGCTTCGATCTGCCTGGCGATTGCCGCCTTGGCTGCGGCATCGGTCACGCCGGCGGCCAGCAGGTTGGTCTGGTCGGCGGCGGTGAGCAGCGTGGTCTTGCGGATGTCCTTGGCCTGGAAGAACGCCCAGGTGTCGGCCGACCGCACGTTGGCGTCGATCGCCGCGGTCTGCGCGCTCTTGCCCAGCGTTTCCGAGAACGAAAGAAACAGCGCCAGCACCGCGATCAAGAGTGCGATCCTCTTGTTTTCCGCGTGCCGCTCGTGCTCGGCATGTTCCAGGTGTTCGGCAGCCTCCGGCATGTGATCGCCCCTCTTAATTTTCGATCCTTCATCGTCATTGCGACGAGGCGACCAATAGCACGAAATTTTCTCAAGCGCGCGGGTGCGCGCTGCGGTACGCCTCGATCAGCCGTTCGGCGTCGACCGCAGTGTAAATCTGCGTGGTCGACAGCGAAGCATGGCCGAGCAATTCCTGGATCGAGCGCAGGTCGCCGCCGCGGGCGAGCAGATGGGTGGCAAAAGAGTGGCGCAGCGCGTGCGGCGTTGCGGTTTCGGCAAGGCCGAGCGCGCCGCGCAGCCGCGCCATGGCGAGCTGAATGAGGCGCGGCGACAAGGCTCCGCCCTTGGCGCCGACGAATAGCGGGCCGTCATCCGGCACGTCGTAGGGGCACAGCGCCAGATAATCGGCGATGAGTTCTTTGACCTGCGGCAAGAGCGGCACCATGCGCTGCTTGCCGCCCTTGCCGGTGACGGTGACAGCGTCGCCAGTCCCGATAGCGCCGCGTTTGAGACCGAGCGCTTCGGAAATCCGCAAGCCGCTGCCGTAGAGCAGGCCGAGCACCGCGGCATCGCGGGCGTGGAGCCACGGCGCGTGGCCGTCGCCGGCCGGCACGTCGGGATCGGCCATGCGCCGCGCGGCCGTGACCGACAGCGGCCGCGGCAAATTTTTTGCGATCTTCGGCCCCCGCACCGCCGACAGCGCGCCGACGCGGCCCTTGCCGCCGCGCTCCAGATAGCGGGCGAAGGCGCGTGTGCCGGCGAGCATGCGCATCAGCGAGCGGCTGCCGATGCCCTGCGCGCGTCGTGCCGCCATGAAGGCGCGCACGTCCGTGGGCGTCAGCGCGGCGAGCTCCTTCAACGACGGCGCGCCGCCGCGATGCTCGGCCAAGAACGCCAGGAATTGCAGAACGTCGCGCCGATAGGCCTCGACGGTTTTCGCCGCCATGCGCCGTTCGGCGCCGAGATAGGTAAGCCAGCCCTCGATCTGGGCGGCGACGCTGGGCGCGATGCGATGTGCTCCGTCAGTGGAATGCATTGCGGCTCGTCCTGGCGGAAGCGACGCGGAAGCGGGGACCCGGTTTGTTGGATTCCCGCTTTCGCGGGAATGAGCGGAGTATGCACGGCCGCGCTTTACTCTTTCTTAACCGCCGGGAATCGGCACACAATTGGCCATGGCCAGGCGCATTGTCGATGTTCTTGTCCCGGTCGCTCTCGACCGCGAATATTCGTACCGGGTGCCGGACAAACTTGATCTCGCCCCTGGCGACATCGTGTCGGTACCGCTTGGCGCGCGCGAGGCGACCGCGGTCGTCTGGGCCGACAATCCGAAACCCAATCCGCGGCTCGACAACCGGCTCAAGGACGTCGAACACAAACTCGACGCGCCGCCGCTGAAAGGCGAGCTGCGCAGCCTGGTCGACTGGGTGGCGAATTACACCTTGAGCTCGCGCGGCATGGTGCTGCGCATGTGCCTGCGCATGGGCGAGCATTTGGGCGCCGAACGCGAGCGCGTCGGCGTGCGGCTCGCCGGCAAGCTGCCGCGGCGCATGACCGGCGCGCGCTCCCGCGTGCTCGAACTCCTGGCCGACGGCATGGTGCGCGGCAAAACCGAAGCGGCGCGCGAAGCCGGCGTCACGACCGGCGTCATCGACGGCCTGATCGACGAAGGCACGCTGGAAACATTGGTGCTGCCGCCGGAGCCGGTGGCGCAAAATCCCGATCCCGATTTCAAGCGCCCCGATTTCAGCGCCGCGCAGAGCACCGCGGCCGATGCGCTCAAAGCCACCATTGCCAAGGGCGGCTATGCGGTGACGCTGCTCGACGGCGTCACCGGCTCAGGCAAGACCGAGGTCTATTTCGAAGCCGTTGCCGGCACGATCCGCAGCGGCCGACAGAGCCTGATCCTGATGCCGGAGATTGCGCTCACTGCGCAGTTTCTGGACCGCTTCGCCGCGCGCTTCGGCAGCCGCCCGGCGGAATGGCATTCGGAGCTGTCGCCGCGGCGGCGCGCCCGCACCTGGCGCGCGGTCGCCGACGGCGACGTTTCCGTCGTGGTCGGCGCGCGCTCGGCGCTGTTTCTGCCCTACGCCGATCTCGGTCTGCTCGTCGTCGACGAGGAGCACGATCCGGCCTACAAGCAGGAGGATGGCGTGCGCTACCACGCCCGCGACATGGCGGTGGTGCGCGGCCATATCGCGCGCATTCCGGTGCTGCTGGCGTCGGCAACGCCTTCGCTCGAAACCGAAGTCAACACCCGGCGCGGCCGCTACGCGCGCCTCGCGCTGCCCGAGCGCTTCGGCGGGGCGCGCCTGCCCGCGATCGAGGCGATCGACCTACGCCGCGATCCGCCGCCGCAGCGCCATTTCATCTCGCCGGTGCTGGCCGGCGCGGTCAAAACTTCATTGGAGCGCGGCGAGCAGGTTTTGTTGTTTCTCAACCGCCGCGGCTACGCGCCGCTGACCTTGTGCCGCACCTGCGGCTTCCGCTTCGCCTGCCCGAACTGCGACGCCTGGCTGGTCGATCATCGCTTCCGCCGCCAGCTCGTCTGCCATCATTGCGGCTTCGCCATGCCGCATCCGGCCAATTGCCCGCACTGCCAGGCGGCCAATTCGTTCGTCGCCATCGGGCCCGGCGTCGAGCGCCTCGAAGAGGAAGTGCGCGAACTTTTTCCCGGCGCCCGCGTGCTGGTGCTCTCCAGCGATCTCGTCGCCTCGGTCGAGCGCATGCGCGAGGAACTGGCCGACGTCGCCGCTGGCCGTTTCGACATCATCATCGGCACCCAGCTCGTCGCCAAGGGCCATCATTTTCCGATGCTCAACCTGGTCGGCGTCGTCGACGCCGATCTCGGCCTCGCCAACGGCGACCCGCGCGCCGCCGAGCGGACGTTTCAGCTCCTGCATCAGGTGGTCGGCCGCGCCGGCCGCGAAACCGGCGCCGGCTACGGCTATCTGCAGACGCACCAGCCCGAGCATCCGGTCATTCGCGCGCTCATTGCCCAGGACCGCGACGCGTTCTACGACGCCGAGATCGAAGCGCGCGAGCAGACGCATTATCCGCCGTTCGGCCGGCTGGCGAGCCTCGTCGTCTCCGGCCCCGACAAGCACGAGAGCGAATCGTTCGCCCGTGCGCTCGTCCGCGCCGCGCCCAAGGTCGCCGGCGCCGCCGGCGATGCGCTGCGCATCCTCGGCCCCGCCGAAGCGCCGCTCGCGCTGGTGCGCGGCCGCCACCGCCTGCGCTTGTTGGCAAAGGCGCCGCGCGCCTTCGATCTCTCGGCCTACCTGCGCCAATGGCTCGCCGCCGGCCCGAAGCCGAAAGGCGGCGTCAAGCTCGAAATCGACGTCGACCCGCAGAGCTTTTTGTGAGCCTTGCAAGCTGGGCTCAGCGCAGCGAAGCCACGCGGAATTGTCGGCGATCACGCGTGGGCACGGTGCGGAGCTTGTCATCGGGCCGCGCTTCGCGCCGACCCGGTGGCGCCTTTGCCCGCCCGATGGCGCTGTCGATACGGCGCGCGCAGCGCAAATTTCTTGCGCTCCGCCGCTGCGAATGCCCGCCGCGCCCAGAGCGCAAGCTCGTCGGGGTCGTCGTAGAGCCGCTCGGGCAGGCGCCAATAGGGCAGCGCGTGCTGGCTCGGGCGGCCGGATTTTTTGCCGCGCGTATAGGTGAACGGCGCGCAGCCTTCGCGCTCGAAATCGGCGCGGTTGCCGTCGTCGGCTTTCAGATAGATCGCGTCGCGGACCACGAGGCCGAACATCAGGCCGTCGGCGAAGATGCCGGCGCCCGAAAACATGCGCCGCACCGTCACCGGACCGAACGGCGCGAACAGGTCGCGGATGAAGTCGTGATCCACGCGGTTATCCTTTAACACCGATGGCGCTTAATGTTTGACCCTCATCCTGAGGTGGCCGCGAAGCGGCCCTCGAAGGATGCGGCCCGTGAGTCTGGGGCCGTCGCCCTTCGAGGCTCGGCGCTTCGCGCCGAGCACCTCAGGGTGACGGACCTGAATCAGCGAATGCCTCAACGTGTTACGTTGTCCGCTGCGAGGCATGGAGCGATTTGCGCAACAGCGCGTAGAGCGAGCCGCCGGTCAGGGCGCCGAGCACGTACATGAAGGCGGCGAGGATCGACAGCGGCGCGCGCAGGCCGAAACCGAGAAAGCTCATCGTCACCACGCCGAGATTCTGAAACACGAAGATCAGGATGATGGCGACGAATACCACGATGATGATGATGTATACCCAGCGCATGGCGGCCTCGCTTACAGGTCGGAAGAATAGGAAATCCTAACCTGGATTGAGTGCAAACAAAATCCGTAGCCCGGATGAGCGAAGCGATATCCGGGAACGCGTCGCGAGAGCATCATCCCGCATGCCGCTGCGCTCATGCGGGTTACCAATGCTAAAAACGCTGTCCCTGCCGATAGTGCGGCGGCGCCGCGTCGGCGTCGACGATCATCTTGCCGATCGGCCACAGCGCGATGCCGGCGAGTTTCAAGTGCGCCCAGGCGAACGGAATGCCGATGATGGTCAGGGCGAGCAGGGTCGCGGCAATGAGATGCCCGAGCGCCAGCCACCAGCCGGCCAGCACCAGCCATACGATATTGCCGAGGAGCCCGAACGGCCCGGTGCCGACGTCCTCGGTGCCGAGATATTCGGCGCGCGACACCGCCCTGCGGCCGAACGGCAGCAACGCGTAGGAGGCGATGTTGAAGGCGGCGCGGGCCCACGGTATTCCGACGATGGTGATCACCATGATCAGCGCGGCGAACAGCCAGCCGACCGCCATCTCCAGGCCGCCGAAAATCATCCAAAGGACGTTGAGCAGCAAAGCAACCGGCGACATGGCGAACCTGAAACGTCTTGCCGCGGCGTCACGGCGCCGCAGCCGCCATGTAGGCAGCCCGTCGCCAATCCGCCAGGGACAGAATTGCGCCGCGCGGCGCTCAGTTCAGGCCCGATAATCCGCCGCGACGGTCTCGTCCAGCTCAGCCGATTTCGCGCGCATGGCCCGAAACACGGGCGTCAACACAACGACCACGAGCAGGTTGAGGATCGCCGTGTAGAGCGCCGTATAGCCCGGGAAGGTATGGCCGCCGATCGCCAGCGGGTAGCTCGGGGCAAGTTTCGCCGCGACGAACATCCAGCAACCGACGCCGGTCCCGACCGCCCAGCCGATGAGCAGCGCCCAATCGTCGAACCAGCGCGTATAGACCCCCAGCATCACCGACGGCACCGTCTGGATGATCAGGATGCCGCCAAGGAGCTGCAGGTAGATGGCATATTGCGTCGGCACGAAAATGATGAAGACGAGCGCACCCAGCTTGACGATGAGCGACACCCACTTCGCCATTTGCGCTTCCTTACGGTCGCTCGGATTCCTGTTGAAGAATTCACGATAGATATTGCGGGTGTAAAGATTGGCCGAGGCGATCGACATGATCGCGGCCGGCACCAGGGCGCCAATGCCGACGGCGGCGAAGGCAAAGCCGACGAACCACGACGGAAAGCTGTGCAGGAACAGCGCCGGCACCGCGAAATTGTTACCGAACTGTTTGAAGCCTGCGGCGTATTCGGGCAGGCCGCTCACTCCTGCGGCAATTGCGAAAAAGCCCATAAGGGCGAGCAGACCGAGCATGAACGTGTAGCCCGGCAGGATCGCGGCATTGCGGCGCACGGCGCGGCCGCTGCTGGCGCTGAGGATGCCGGTGATGGAGTGCGGATAGAGGAAAAGCGCAAACGCCGAGCCGAGCACCAGCGTGGCGTAGACGCCGTAGGCGCCGGTCGTGTGGGCGCCGGGAGCGGCCAACAGCAGCTTCGCCGGCGGCACGGCGGCAAAGATTTTTCCGAAGCCGCCGAGCTGGATCGGAATGACGATCACGGCGACGAACGCCGTGGTGTAGATCAGCAGATCCTTGACGATCGCGATCGAGGCGGGCGCGCGCAGGCCGCTCGAATAGGTGAAGGCAGCCAGAACGATAAAGGCGATGATCAGCGGCAGATCGCCGGCATAGCCGGTGCCGGAAATGCCAAGCCCGGCGATGACGACTTGCAGGCCGACCAGTTGCAGCGCGATATACGGCATGGTTGCGACGATGCCGGTGATCGCCACCGCCAGCGCCAGCCAGCGATTGCCGAAACGGCCGCGCACGAAGTCGCCCGCCGTGATGTATTGGTGCTTGTGACAGACATGCCAGAGCCGCGGGAAGGGCAGGAACAGGATCGGGTAGATGAGGATGGCGTAGGGCACCGCGAAGAAAGCGATGGCGCCGGCGCCGAAGGCCAGCGCCGGAACGGCGACGAAAGTATAGGCAGTGTAGATATCGCCGCCGATCAGAAACCAGGTGATAATCGTGCCGAAGCGCCGCCCGCCCAAACCCCACTCGTGCAGCTGGTCGAGATCGCCCCTGCGCCATTTGGCGGCCGCAAAGCCCAGCCACGTGATGAAGGCAAACAACAGCACGAAGATGATCAGAGCGGTCCAATTGACCTCAGCCACGGCATTTCTCCCCGGTTTTCTACTTTGGTGCTCTGCGCGGCCGTTCGTTCAAGAAACGAAGAACTATTCCTCGGTCGCGAAGTACACGATCGCGATCAAAACCGCGCTGATAATCACCCAGAGCATCTGGTACCAATAGAAGAATGGAATTCCCACCCAAGAAGGTTCGACTTTGTTGTAGTAAGAGGGCCAAAGCAAAAAGACGAATTGGACGAGGAGAAGCAGATACCACCAGCTCCATCCCGATCGATTTTCGGTTTGCTGATCCATGATTTCCCCCAGTGCTGCTTCTCGACCGTCCACCCGAACATTATAGTTCGCCATCGGGCTGTTTAGCGCCCTTGCGGTGAAGAATAGCCCCGGCGCGGCGCGATGCAAAGCGACTTTCGTGCTACGGATGCGTGCTGCGGATGCGCGCTGCGGCAACGCCGCAATCGACAGCGGCAGCGCGTTACGCCGCGCTTTTTTCGGCCGTAACGGCGCGCTGCATGAAGTCGACGAAGACGCGGGCGATCTCGTCCTCGTAGGCGCCCCATTCCGGGAACGGGATCAGCGGCACGTCCTGGTCGCTGATCGGCAGGCGGTGCAGCTCGCTGCCCGATATGAGTTTTTGGGCGACGAGGCCGGAGGCGCTGGAATGGGTATTGTCGTTGCCCGGAATGATGATGGTGGGGACCTTGATGGAGCGCAGCTCCTGCTCGGTGACGCCCATCACCGGCAGGTTGGCGCCAGCTTCGAAAATCTGCTTCCAGCGGGTGAACACCGTGATGAATTTGTCGACCGGCAGCCTGGCGAGGTAATCCTGGCCGCGCGGGTTCTCCTTGAAGCGCTCCTTCCAGGCGTCCATGGCGCAGACCGCCGCCATGCCGCCGCTCTGCGCGGCGCTGATGAATTGGCCGTAATACTGCTCCGGCAGGCGGCCGGCGGCGAACGCGCCGCCGGTGACGCGCAGCAAGAGCAGCCCGCGCACGGCTTGCGGATAGCGCAGATAAAACCGGATCGAGGTGCGGGCGCCGGCCGACGAGCCGGAAAAGAACGCCGGCAGCGCGTCGCGGCTCGCCATCAATTCGTACATGTCGCCGAGCCACATCGCCTCTTCGCCCGCGTCGCCCTCAATCCAGAGATCGGACGCGCCGGTATTGCGGCGGTCATGCAGCATGACGCGGAAGCCGTTTTGGGCGATCTTGCCCGCCAGCGGAATGAATTCGTCGTGGCCGCGCCGGCCGCCCGTCGTCATCATGACCCACGGGCCGCGGTCGCCGACCGTCCGCCAGTTGATGTTGACGCCGCGAATGGTGCTGACAGGCATGGCCGTTTCCTCGATTGGTTGCCGGACCGTAGCCCGGATGAGCAAAGTGACATCCGGGATCTTGTTAGTCGCTTGCTTCCCGCATTGCGCTGCGCTCATGCGGGCCACGAAAAGAGCTGGAGCGGGCGATGGGAATCGAACCCACGACACTCAGCTTGGGAAGCTGATGTTCTACCACTGAACTACGCCCGCACCGGTTTCCAGCATAGCCAAGTTGGCGAGCGAGCGGCAAGGGCGTGGCGGCAAGGGCGTGGCGGCCAAACCTTTCCAGGTCGCGGTTACCGCTCGTTACGTCGCGATGACCCGTTTCGGCAGCCGAGTTCCATGAGACCAAATATTGACCACAGTTGCGTGGAATTTGGCCTGCAATTGCGGGAGATGCGGGCATGGGTGCCGTCAGATTTTTCTGTCCGAACACCGGCGGCGAGATCGATCCCGGAATCGAGGAGATCGAGTCCGCCTCCGCCGCAACGCAATTCACCGCGCTCTACGTGCGCTGCGCCCATTGCGGCGAGCATCACGAAATCAAGATCGAGGACGCGGTGCTGAACGAAGCCGCATAGTCCGCGCTACGCGCGCCCGAACTGATGACGCAGTTCGACTTTGGCCTTCTCCAGCGTGCGGCGCCGGCCGGCCGGCAAATTCTTGCCGGCGCGGTTGATGTAAAACACCAGCATCGACAAGGCCGACCGGTACGGCTCGCCCTTGCGGCGGCGGCTTCGTTCCGCCGAACGTTTCAATGACGCGGCGATGCGTTTGGGGTCCTTCAGCTTGAAAACGCCGCCTTGGAGGTCGAGCGCATCGCTTTCCTTGGTGACCCGAGCGGACCAATAGCGCGTGCCTTTGCGGCGGCGCGCGGAGCCGCGGCTCGTTGGCCGGCGCGAAGACGTTTTCTTGCGGCGAGCAGCGGCTTTTGCCATGGCTAAATCCTGCAGCGTCCTGATGAGGAAAAACGCTGCGACCGAGTTTGGTTCCGCGCCGACGACGTAGCTCATCATCCTCGCCGTCGAGCGAAGGTGGGGCGCGGCAATCCCGAAATGACGAAAGGCGCGTCACTGCCTCCGCTTGGTCTACCGCGGCACACCGGCTAGGTTCTGCTTGCCGGCGCCCAAAAGACCGTGCCGGAGGCCTTAAGGACGGCATGGGAACGCCATGGACGACGCGGCGCAAATCATCATCGACAAGGTGAATCATACCTACCGGCCGCCGCGCGGCCGGCCGGTGCTGGCGTTGGCCGATGTATCGCTCGAGGTGCGGCCGCGCGAATTCTTGGCGCTGCTCGGCCCGTCGGGCTGCGGAAAATCGACGTTGCTCTATCTCCTCGGCGGCTTCTTGCCGACCGAAGCCGGTCGTATCCTGGTCGAGGGCAAGCCGGTCGCCGCGCCCGGGCCCGATCGCGGCATCGTGTTTCAGCATTTTGCGCTGTTCCCGTGGAAAACCGTGCGCGGCAACGTTTTGTACGGCCTGGAGCGCCAGCGGATGCCGCGCAGCGAACGCGAGCAGCGCGCGCAGGCCTTCATCGACCTGGTCGGGCTCAAAGGTTTCGAGGACAGCTACCCGTCGCAACTGTCCGGCGGCATGAGGCAGCGCACCGCGATCGCCCGCACGCTCGCTTTCGACCCGAACATTTTGCTCATGGACGAGCCGTTCGGCGCGCTCGATGCGCAGACCCGCTCGCTGATGCAGACCGAGCTGCTTGGCATCTGGCAGCGCACGCCCAAGACCGTCGTCTTCGTCACCCACGACGTGCAGGAGGCGGTTTATCTCGCCGACCGCGTCGCGGTGATGTCGGCGCGGCCCGGCCGCATCAAGGCGATCGTCGATACCAAATTCAAATTTGGCGCGCGCGATCCGGGTGTCTTTCGCAGCAAAGAGTTTGTCGAAAAAGTCGACGAATTGTGGGACCTGGTGCGCGTCGAGGCGCTCAAGGCCCAGGAGGAGAAGGTGGCGTGACTTTCACTTTCGTCATTCCGGCCGAGCGAGCGCAGCGAGCGAGAGCCGGAATCCATAACCACAATCGGCGCCGAACGGGCACTGCGGCGTTATTTCGATTTGGCTGGGGTTATGGATTCCGGATTCGCCGCTTCGCGGCGCCCCGGAATGACGGGCATGGGAGCGCGGCGTGACTTCGACTGCATTCCGCTACCTGCCGCTCGTTCTGCTGGCGCTCGCCTGGGAGGCGGTGGCGCGGTTCAACATCGTCGATTCGCAGGCACTGCCGCCGCTCTCCAAGGTCGCGGTCGCCTGGTTCGATCTCATGCGCGACGGCTCGCTCGTCAGCAACGGTGCGGTGTCGCTCTATCGCGGCTCGGTCGGGCTGTTGCTCGCCATCCTGATCGGCGGCGGGCTCGGCATGGCCATGGCGCGCTGGCGGCTGTTTGACGTGTTCGTCAACCCGCTGGTGCAGCTGTTCTATCCGTTGCCCAAATCGGCGCTCATCCCGGTGACGGTAATCTGGCTCGGCTTCGGCGACGGCTCGAAAATTCTTCTGATCTTTCTCGCCTGCATGATCCCGGTGACGATCGGCGCCTATAACGGCGCCCGCGGCAGCGAGCAGGTTTTGGTGTGGTCGGCGCGCAGCATGGGCGCGAGCCGGATGCGCATGATGTGGGACGTGGTGATGCCGAGCGCGCTGCCGGAGCTGCTCAACGGCGTCCGCACGGCGCTGGCGCTCGCCTTCATCCTCATCGTCAGCTCGGAGCTGATCGCTTCCCAGCAGGGTTTTGGCTACCTGATCGGCTATCTGGGCTCGACCGGCGCCTACGAGGCCATGTACGCGGTGGTGCTCACCGTGGCATTCCTCGGCTTTACCGCCGACCGCGTTTATCAGGTCATCATGCAATGGCTGCTGCAATGGCGCGAGTAGACGACCAGCCGACACTGGCGGCCGCGGCGGCCGACCTGACGCAAGCGGCGGCGCGCCGCCTCGATCTCGTATTTCGCAGCGGCGCGGCTTTGTTGTCCATCCTGCTGCTGTTGATCTGCTGGGAGCTGTTCGCGCGCAGCGGCAGGGTGACGATGTTCATGCTGCCGCCGTTTTCCGTCGTCGCCGAGCAGATCAAGACCGACGCGCTTTCCGGCGACCTGTGGCGCAATCTCGGCGTGACGCTGTATCGCGCGCTGGCCGGATTTGCGATCGCCGCCTGCATCGGAATCGTGCTCGGCGTATCGATGTCGCGCAACCGGGTCGTGCGCTGGTTCTGCGATCCGATCATCTCGGTCGGCTTTCCAATGCCGAAAATCGCGTTTTTGCCGGTCATCATCCTGTGGCTCGGCGTCTATGACGTGTCGAAGATCTGCGTCGTGGTGTTCGATGCGATCTTTCCCGTGGTCACGGCGACGCTGGCGGGCATCGCCGCGGTCGACAAGGAGCTGGTGTGGTCGGCCCGCAACATGGGAGCGAGCGAACGGCAGCTGACGTGGCAGATCATGCTGCCGGCGGCGGCGCCGCAAATCCTCACCGGCCTGCAGGTCGCGCTGCCGATTGCCCTGATCGTCGAGATCATCGCCGAGATGGTGATGGGCGGCTATGGGCTCGGCGGCGCCATGATGAGCGCGTCGCGCTTTGCCAATTCGCCGGGCGTGTTCGCCGGCATCGTCGAGATCGCCGTCGTCGGCTTTTTGCTGATCCGGGCGATGGCCGTGCTGCGCCGGCGCCTGTTGAGCTGGCATCAGGAAACGGCCGAGTGAAACGGCACATAGGGCTCTCGGTGCAGGAGGCCGCGAAGCGGTTGCAATAGCGGCGGGCTGCGCCGGCCCGCTGTGACGACGAGGCCGATTGCCAGCCCGGCTTCGGCCGCCGTAGCATCGTTGCGTTCATGACTATGTCGTCCATGACTATGTCGTCCGGCACCCCGCATTTGTGCCGCGGCGGCGCAAGATTGGGAGGAAACAATGCGGCTCGTGCGAATTGTATTCGCGGGATTTTTTGCTCTGCTGCTCACCGCCGGCGGCGCCGCCAACGCCGATCCGCTGAAAATACGCGCCGGCTGGGTGGCGCCTGGAAACTGGTTCTCGATCTGGCTGCAGAAGAAGGACCTCGCCAGGCATTTCGGCCAGTCCTACGTGTTGGTGCCGGTGCACTATGTCGGCACGCCGCCGATGGTCACGGCGCTTGCCACCAATGAGGTCGATATCGCCAATCTGGCCTTTTCGACGCTCGGCATCGCCATCCAGAATGCCGGACTGAATGATCTGCGCGTCATCGCCGACGAATTCCAGGACGGCGTGCCCGGCTATTATTCGCAGGAATACATGGTGCTCAAGGATAGCCCGATCCACAAGGTCGAGGACCTCAAGGGCAAGGTGGTCGCCACCAACGCCGAAGGCAGCGCCGTCGACGTCGCCATGAAGGCGATGCTGCACAAGCACGGGCTCGAGCCGAACCGCGACTACACCATAATCGAGGCGCCGTTTCCGGCGATGCGCGCCATGCTGGCGGAGAAGAAGGTCGATCTCATCCCGGCGGTGCTGCCGTTCTCCTACGATCCGGCGCTACGCAGCATCGCCCGCGACCTGTTCGTGGCGCGCGACGCGCTCGGTATCACCGACTTCGTGACGTGGCAGGCGCGCAAGCCGTTCCTCGACAAGAACCGCGCCGCCTTGGTCGATTTCATGGAGGATTCGCTCCGCATCACGCGTTGGTACGAGGACCCCGCCAATCATCAGGCCGCCATGCAAATCCTCGGCGATCTGGTGAAGCGGCCGCCGCAGATCTTTGATTGGGTTTTCACCAAGCGCGACGTCTATCACGATCCCAATATGCTGCCGAACCTCGACGCGCTGCAGAAGAACGTCGACGCGACGCACGAGCTCGGCTTCACCAGGGCGAGCTTCGACGTCAAGCAATACGCTGATCTGTCGATCGTGCAGGAGGCGGCGAAGCGGCTGCAGTGAAGATTTGCGTGAGTTAAATCGGGTCGCCCGCTCGTCATTGCGAGAAGCGAAGCGACGAAGCATTCCTCACGGTGACAATCCATGCCCGCTCTGCCGATCACGTTCGCCTGCGGCCTTTATGATCGCATGCTCGCCCTGCAAACCGGCGAGGTCAAACCCGACGGCATCGATCTGAATTTTCTGGTGATGGACAACCCGCGCGAGATTTTCGACCGCATGTCCAATCGGCTGGAGTTCGACGCCTGCGAAATGTCGAGCTCCGAATATGTCAGCCGCTTTGCCGCCAAGAAGCTGCCGTTCGTGGCGCTGCCGGTGTTTCCGTCGCGGGTGTTCCGCCACGGCTTCATCGTCGTCAACCGCCGCTTCGTCAGATCGGCCAAGGATCTGGAAGGCAAGCGGGTCGGCGTGCCGCTTTACACGCAGACTGCGGCTCTCTTCATCCGCGGCCTGGTGCAGCACGATCTCGGCATCGATCTTGCCAAGATCGAATGGGTGCAGGGCGCCGTAAACGAGCCGGGCAGCTACGGCAATCCGTCGGTGATGCCGATGCGCAAGCCGGTCGCCATCAAGCCGAACGACAGCGGCAAGTCGCTCAGCGACCTGCTGGAGTCAGGCGACATCCAGGCCATTATCGGCTCGAACCTGCCGCGCGCCCTCAAGCGCAATCCCGACGTGGTGCGGCTATTCCCGGATTATCGTGCGCGCGAGAAGGATTATTATCAGCGCACCCAAATCTTTCCGATCATGCACCTCGTCGTCATCCGCAACGACGTCTACGAAAACAATCCGTTCGTGGCGACCAGCCTCTACGGCGCGTTCGTCAAGGCCAAGGACGTAGCGCGGGAAAAGATGCGGTTTTCCGGAACGTTGCGCTACATGCTGCCGTGGTTGCCCGACGACGTCGAGGAGATCGACGAACTGTTCGGCGGCGATTGCTGGCCGTACGGCGTCGAGCCCAATCGCATGACGCTCGAGGCGCTGGTCGGCTACATGGTCGACCAGGGGCTGATCGCGGAAAAAATTCCGGTCGAAAAGCTGTTCGTCCCGACATACGGGTAATGTTCACCTCATCCTGAGGCGCGCGCCGAAGGCGCGCCTCGAAGGATGCAGGCCGAGGCGCCGTGGCCTCGCCCTTCGAGGCTCGGCGCGGAGCTTGTCATCGGGCCGGCCAAAGGCCGGACCCGTTGGCGCCGAGCACCTCAGGGTGAGGATAGGAGTCACGAAAATCGTTGACGCCTACACCGCCTTCAAATGCGCGTCGCGGCGTTTGTACAGCTCGTCGTCGGCGTAGCCCATGGCCTCCGGCTTGCCGCGGCCGAGCATGACCTGAAAATAGACCGGTCCCAGCGAGTCGTTGTGATAGCCGTGAATGATTCCGGCCGGGCAGGAGATGCACTCCCACGGGCCGAGCCGCGTCGTGATGCGGTGGCCGGTTTCGTCCTCGACGAACACGTCGAGAAAACCTTGCAGCACGAAAAAGCACTCCTCGACTTCGTGGGTGTGCGCGGCGTTACCCTGGCCCGGCTCGACATACATGATCGACAGCGTGAAATTGCCGGCCGGGATCACGCTCGGATCGCCGTGCTTGCCGGAGCCGCCGGCGCCGATGAAGCGGTGCTGCGCGCGCTTGAAGCCTTCGATCTTGGCGTCCTCGAACGCGACCCAATCCGGCTTCTTCTCCTTGAAGCGGCCGACATACCTTTTCATGATCTCTTCGACCGGCACGCCCTCGAGTTCTTTCGGGCGCGGATGGCGGGCGACGGACATGAACTCCTCCTGAACTGGCCGTTGCGCTGAATCTATTCCTGGATGGCTTGCTCGTCCATTGTTGACCTCATCCCAAGGCGCGAGCGAAGCGAGCCTCGACGGATGCAGGCTGAGCCGCCGATGCCGACATCCTTGGCGGCTCGCGCTGCGCGCGAGCACCTCAGGATGAGGTCAACAAAGATCACTCCGCCTTCAAGTTCGCCTGCGCGATGATGGCGCGGTAGCGGGCGATGTCGCTGCGGACGAAGGCGTCGAATTGCGGGATCGACAGCGCGATCACGTCGGAGCCGGTCGCCTCGAGTTTCTTCTTGATGGCGGGCTCGAGGATGATCCGGTCGATCGCGGTGTTGAGTTGTGCGGCGATGTCCTTCGGCAGGCGGCGCGGCGCAAAGAAGCCGACCCAGAGCGTAAAGTCGAAATTGGCGATGCCGGTCGCTTCCGCCACGGTCGGAATGTCGGGGGTGAGCGCCGCGCGCTTTTTGCTCGACACCGCGAGCAGCTTGACCCGGTCGCCCCGCACCAGCGGCATGCCGCTCGCATAGGATGGAAAATACCAATCGACCTGGCCGCCGGCGATGTCGTTGAGGGCAGGGCCGGCGCCCTTGTAGGGCACGTGCACGAGTTTCGGATCGAGTTTCAGCTTCAACAATTCGCCGGCCAGATGGCTCGGCGTGCCGACGCCGGCGGAGGCGAAGTTCATCGGCGTCTTGGCGCGCAGCGCGGCGGCCCATTGCGCGGCGGTCGAGTACGGCGAGTGCGGCGGCACCACCAGCGCCAGCGGCATGACGCCGGCGAGCGCGATCGGCGTCAAATCCGTAAGCGCGTCGTAGCCGACGTTTTTCATGAAATACGGATTAATGGCGATCTCGGGCGTTTGCCCGACCGCCAGGGTGTAGCCGTCGGGGGCTGCGTTGACGACGTCGCGGGCGCCGATGGTGCCGCCGGCGCCGGAATGGTTTTCCACCACGACGGATTGCTTGAGCTCGATGGAAAGCTGGTTGCCGATGATGCGGCCCAAAATGTCGCCGGCGCCACCCGGCGGGAAATCGACGATGAGACGGATCGGCCGGCTCGGATAGGGCTGCGCCAGCGTCGCAACAGGCGCGGCCGCAATCCCTAAGAACGCGATCACCGCAGCCGCAACGGCGCGAACGTTGCTGATCCTTCGCACGAGGCGTCCTCCCGTTTCGACTGGCCCGCTGCGGCGGCTTCTGGCACAAACCGGCGCCGGTCTTTTGGCAGCCCGGCAGCACTGCGCGCCTTTTATAGAAGCGCACATGTTAGGCGAGAGGAAGCGACCAAGGAAGCGACCAAGGAACAGCGATGGCTCATATCGAGGCGCGCGACATCTCGCTGATCTACGACACGCCGGGCGGCGCCGTGCCGGGCGTGCGCGGCGTCAATTTCGCCATCGAGGCCTCGGAATTCCTCTGCATCGTCGGCCCGAGCGGCTGCGGCAAATCAACGCTGCTCAACATCATCGCCGGATTTCTCAGCCCGAGCGCGGGCGAAATTCGCGTTGGCGGCCAGCCGGTGCGCGGCTCCGGCATGGACCGCGGCGTGGTGTTTCAGGATTTCGCCCAGCTGTTTCCGTGGCGCACCGCGCTCGGCAACGTCGCCTTCGGCCTGGAAATGAAGGGCGTCGCCAAGCCTGAGCGCGAGCGCATCGCGCTCGAGCAATTGCGCCTCGTCAAGCTCGAAAACTTCGCCCGCTCCTATCCGCATCATCTCTCCGGCGGCATGCAGCAGCGGGTCGCGATCGCCCGGGCGCTCGCCTACAATCCGGCGGTGCTGCTAATGGACGAGCCGTTCGCCGCGCTCGACGCGCTCACCCGCGACGACATGCAGCGGCTCCTTGCCGAGGTCTGGCGCACCACGCAAAAGACGGTGATCTACGTGACCCACAACGTCGCCGAAGCCGTTTACCTCGCCGACCGCGTCCTGGTGATGACGCCGCATCCCGGCACGGTGAAGACCGAGATAACGATCCGGCTGAAGCGGCCGCGCGACCCGTTGAGCGTCGAATTCCTGGAGCAACAAAAAGAGCTGCTGCGCCTGCTCGGGCAGGGGGCGGTGCAATAGCCCCGTCCATGCTGAAGCTGGGCAAAGAAATGATCAGATCGCTTTCAGCAGCAGGATCAATAAGGGGAGCGTGTAGCCCGCATGAGCGCAGCGATATGCGGGAACGACCGTGAGGGCTTAAATGCCGAGCCCGGATTTCGCTTCGCTCATCCGGGCTACAATACGGAGGATGCCCATGACCAAACAACAAGCCTTCACCCGCCGGCGCACGCTCGCCGGGGCAGGCGCCGGCCTGCTCGCCGCCGGGCTTGGCGCGCCGCGCCGCGCCGCGGCGGCTGAAACCATCCGGCAGGGCTATCAGACCAACATCTGGGGCATGCCGACCTATTATCTGATGAAGTCCGGCTATCTGCAGAAGCACGGCATTGCGGCGGAGGAGTTCGCCGTGCCCTCCGGCAACATCACCATGCAGCAGATGGTGGCGCGGCAGGTCGATCTCGGCACTTACGCGGGCCCGTCCTTCATCATCGGCAACGTCAAGGGCGGGCTCATTGCCATCGCGGTGATCGAGCGGGTAGGCAAGACCGCGCGCATCACCACGCGCAAGGATTTGAACATCACCAAGGTCGAAGAGCTGCGCGGCAAGCGCATCGCCAACCAGACCGGCTCATCGGTCGGCAACGATCTGGTCGACATCGTGCTGCCGCATTACGGGCTGCACAAGGGCGACTACCAGGAAGTCCGCATGGACGTCACCAACATGGTGGCGGCGCTCGCCGCCAAGACGGTCGACGCCATGGTCAACGTCGAGCCGTACAACGTGATCGCGGTAGCGGACGGCATCGGCAGCGACCTGATGGATTTCTCCAAGTTCGATCCGATGCCGGTGTTCATGGCGGCCACCCCCGACATGGTGGAGAAGCGCCCCGACGTCATCGTCGCCTACCTGAAGGCCTGGCTCGACGCGGCGGGCGATTTTACGAACAATGCCAAGAAGGTCGACGACACGATCTACGCGTTCTATGCCGCGAAGGGCTACAAGATGTCACCGCAAACCTTCTCGACCGCGCTGTCGCGGGTCGAGGTCAATCCCGGCTTTCCTGACCTCAAGAACTACATGCAGCAACAGGCCGAGATTTTGATCAATAACAAAACGATCAAATCCGTGCCGGACTGGAGCAAGGCGCTGCGCCCGGATTTCATGGCAAAGGCGCGCGGTTAGGCCCAATATACCGGCCGACTATTGTTCACCTCATCCTGAGGTGCTCGGCGCGGAGCGCCGAGCCTCGAAGGGCGAGGCCCGGCGCCTCGGCCTACATCCTTCGAGGCTCGCTTCGCTCGCACCTCAGGATGAGGTGAACAATTGGACGCGGATGCTGTAAGAATAGCTGGACAATGCGAAAGGAGACCTCTCAAAATGGCCGTCACCGACAAAAGCCCGCTGAGCACGGGCTATCAACCCGTCACCTGGAATTTCAAGCTTCTGGCGCACGATAGGCTGGCGGGCTTCGGCGGCATGGGCGAAGGCATGTCGGTGCAGATCGCGCCCGACGGGCGGCGCATCATCTGGCTCGCCCACGAGAGCGCGCCGAAGAATTTCACCGCGGTCGACGTGTCCGATCCGAAGAAGCCCAAGGTGGTGTGCCAGACCGATTTGCCGCACGCCAATATGCGTTCCAATTCGCTCGAGACCTGCGGCAACCTGATGGCGGTCGCCTATCAGACCCAGAAGAAGGACATGACGCCGGCCGGCTTCGAGCTGTTCGACATTTCCAAGCCGGAGAATCCGAAGTCGCTCTCGTTCTTCGACTGCTCCGGGCCGCATTCGCGCGGCGTGCATCAGCTGTGGTTCTGCGACGGCGAATACGTGCACTGCGCGTCGGGCTCGCGCGACTTCGTGCCGACCCATCCGAACGACGACCAGTTTTATCGCTGCGTCGACGTGCGCAACCCGTCGAAGCCGGTCGAAATCGGCCGCTGGTGGATGCCGGGTACGCGCCAGGGCGACAACGTCAGGCCGCCGGCGCGCCATCAGCTCGACAAGGGTTTTCGCGCCCACAACACCAACGTCTATCCGCAGCGCGGCGACCGCTGCTATCTCGCCTATATCGACGGCGGCATGTTCGTGCTCGACATTTCAGACAAAGCGAATCCGAAAAAGATTTCGCACTGGACCAATTCGCCGCCCTATACCGGCTTCATGCACACCATCGTGCCGCTGTTCGACCGCGGCCTGATGCTGGTGACCGACGAATCGACCGAGAACAACGCCAAGGACTGGCCGAAGCTGATCTGGGTGTTGGACGCGCGCGAGGAAACCAACCTGGTGCCGATCGCGACCTGCCCGATGCCCGATCACACCATCTACGCCAAGGCCGGCCGCTTCGGCGCGCACAATATCCACGAGAACGTGCCGCTGCCGACGGCGTGGCAGTCCGACCAGATCGTGCTCGGCACCTTCTTCAACGGCGGCTTGCGCGCCTACGA
>JASHPU010000185.1 GCA_030037885.1 Xanthobacteraceae bacterium
CCTCGTAAAAGCCGCGCGCAAGTGCCATGTTCTGGCAATGAGAATCAGCGGCATCGCGACCATTGGCTGACCCGCTAAAGCACACCATCGAGCCTGCCGAACCGCCGGCGCCAAATCCCGGCGGCATCGCGGCGCGCGCCCGCGCGGCGGCGGGCGGCGGCGCGCCGTATCTGGCCGGGCTCAATCCGGAACAGCGGCTCGCGGTCGAGACGCTGGACGGCCCGGTCCTGGTGCTGGCCGGCGCCGGCACCGGCAAGACCCGCGTGCTCACCATGCGCATCGCCCACATTCTGTCCCTCGGCCGCGCCCGGCCCAGCGAAATCCTCGCCGTCACCTTCACCAACAAGGCGGCGCGCGAAATGAAGGTGCGGATCGGCGACATCGTCGGCCACGTGGTCGAGGGCATGCCGTGGCTCGACACCTTCCACTCGATCGGCGTCAAGGTCCTGCGCCGCCACGCCGAACTGGTGGGCCTCAAGTCCGACTTCACCATTCTTGACGTCGACGACCAGATCCGGCTCCTTAAGCAGCTTCTCGAAGCCGAGAACATCGACGAGAAGCGCTGGCCGGCGCGCGTGCTGGCGCTGTTGATCGATGGCTGGAAAAACCGCGGGCTCGCGCCCGAGCAGGTGCCGTCCGGCGAAGCCGCCGCATTCGCCAACGGCAAGGGGCTGAAACTCTACAAGGTCTATCAGGAACGGCTGAAAATCCTCAACGCCGCCGACTTCGGCGACCTGTTGCTGGAGAACATCCGGCTGTTCCGCGCGCAGCCCGAAGTGCTCCGCCAATATCAGTCGCGCTTCAAGTTCATCCTGGTCGACGAATATCAGGACACCAACGTGGCGCAGTATCTGTGGCTGCGCCTGTTGGCGCAGCGCACCGGAAGCGAGCCGCAGCGCCGTGGCCTCGTCCTTCGAGACGCCCCGCTGCGCGCGGCTCCTCAGGACGAGGACGATGGTCTTGTGCAAGCCTCTACTCCTCAGGATGAGGACGATGGTCTTGCGCAAGCCTCTACTCCTCATCCTGAGGAGGCGCGAAGCGCCGTCTCGAAGGATGAGGCCGAGGCGCCGCGGCCGCCAAAAAACATCTGCTGCGTCGGCGACGACGACCAGTCGATCTACGGCTGGCGCGGCGCCGAGGTCGACAACATTTTGCGCTTCGAGCACGACTTTCCCGGCTCAACCGTGATCCGGCTCGAGCGCAATTACCGCTCCACCGGCCACATCCTCGCCGCCGCCTCGCACCTGATCGCCCACAACGAAGGCCGGCTCGGCAAGACGCTGCGCACCGACGACGAACTCGGCCAAAAAGTCGGCGTCACCGGCGCCTGGGATTCCGAGGAGGAGGCCCGCGCCATCGGCGACGAGATCGAAGCGCTGCAGCGCGGCGGCCAAGAATCGGGCGAGCAACATCCGCTGAACGAAATCGCCATCCTGGTGCGCGCCTCGTTCCAGATGCGCGAGTTCGAGGACCGCTTCGTCACGCTCGGCCTGCCCTACCGGGTGATCGGCGGCCCGCGCTTTTACGAGCGCGCCGAAATCCGCGACGCGCTCGCCTATCTGCGCGTGGTCAATTCGCCGGCCGACGATCTCGCCTTCGAGCGCATCGTCAACGTGCCCAAGCGCGGGCTCGGCAACGCCACCGTGCAGCTCCTGCACGACCACGCCCGCAAGCGCCGCGTGCCGCTGACCGATGCCGCGCGCGCCGCGGTCGCAACCGATGAGTTTTTGAAGCCAAAGCCGCGCGGCGCGCTGCGCGGCCTGCTCGACTGCATCGACCGCTGGCGGGCGCAGCGCGAGGCGCTGCCGCACACCGAGCTCACCGAAATCATTCTCGACGAATCCGGCTACACCGAGATGTGGCAGAAGGACCGCTCCGCCGACGCCGCCGGCCGCCTGGAGAACCTAAAAGAGTTGATCCGCTCCATGGACGAGTTCGAAAACCTGCAAGGTTTTTTGGAGCACATCGCGCTGGTGATGGACAACGAGAAGGCCGCCGAGGCCGACGCCGTCAATGTGATGACCTTGCACTCGGCCAAGGGCCTCGAATTCGACACCGTGTTTCTGCCCGGCTGGGAGGAAGGCGTGTTTCCCAACCAGCGCACGCTCGACGACCAGGGCCGCGCCGGCCTCGAAGAGGAGCGCCGTCTCGCCCATGTCGGCCTGACCCGGGCGCGCAAGCGGGCCAGAATTTATTTCGCCACCAACCGGCGCATGCACGGCCTGTGGCAGACCAACATTCCGTCGCGGTTTTTGGACGAGTTGCCCGAGGCCCATGTCGAAGTCACCGAGTCGCAAGCTGGCTTCGGCGGCTATGGCGGCTACGGCGCCTCGCGCTTCGACGCCGCCACCTCGTTCGGCTCCAACTACCGCACCCCCGGCTGGCAGCGCGCCCAAGGCCGGCGCCCCGACCGCGGCGGGGGTGGATTCGAAGAGGACGACGCGGCGGATTACGGCGCCGATGACGCAGGAAGTGAGAAGGCCGACGCTCGCCCCGTTCACCTCTCCCCGGATGGGAGAGGTCGAGCGAGCGCAGCGAGCGAGGGTGAGGGGGTTCGGCCCTCGCGGCTGATCCCCGGCCCCTCGCCGCGCCGCCTGCCGCTCACCATCGAAGGCGAACTCGTCGCCAAATCCACCGGCACCACCTCGGCCTTCGCGCTCGGCGACCGCGTCTTCCACCAAAAATTCGGCAACGGCAACATCACCGCCATCGACGGCAACAAGCTGACGATCCAGTTCGACAAAGCCGGGCAGAA
>JASHPU010000186.1 GCA_030037885.1 Xanthobacteraceae bacterium
TGCTCCTGCGCCCGGCCGAGCGCGGCCGACACGACCAGCCATACGGCGGCGACCGGGCAGGCCACCAGCGCAATGCCGGCGAGCTTCAAGCCCAGCGCCTGCAGGCTGTCGAACACCCAGCCATAGAGCGCGTCGGAGCCGCGATAGATGACGACGTCGATCAAATTCTTGGCCTTGTACTTCGCCTCGCGGTCGAGCACCGTATAGAACACCTGCCGTGCCGGCGCCGCGAGCGCGAAATGCAGCCAGCGCTGCGCCACTTGCGCGGTCATCACCACCGCGAGCGTGGGGACGAAAAAAATCGCCAAAAAGCCGACGACGTAGATCGCCGGCAGCGCCGCGGCCGTCGCGCCGGTGCCGAAGCGCTTGAGCACTTGGCCGGTGGCGACAAGCTGCGTCGCCAGCGTGAGCAGGTTTACCGCAAGATCGATGCTGGCGAAGATGCGGGTCTGCGCGCCGGCGCCGTGCACGTCGGCCGCCACCAGATGAATTTGCTGGAAATAAAGAATGGTGGCGCAAAACGACTGCAGGCTGATCCAGGCGGCGATGCCGAGCAGATAAGGCGAGCGCACGAGTTCGGACAGCGCCGCGAAGGCGCCGCCGCCGAGCAGTGTTTGCTGCTCAACACGCCGCGCCTCGTGCGCCGTTACCGCGCGTTCGAGACGATAGACGCAGAATACCGCGGCCTCCAGCAACACGATGGCCGCGAGCAAGAGATTGACCGGGCCGACCGGCACCGACAGGCCGATCGTGATCACCGGGCCGAGCAGCGCGCCCGCCGTGCCGCCGGCGCCGATGAAGCCGAACAGCCGCTTGCCCTGGTCGGCGGTGAACAGGTCGGCCATGAACGACCAGAACACCGCGACCGCGAACAGGCTGAACACGCTGACCCAGACGTAGAACACCCGCGCAACCAGCGCGGTGGCGATATGGAGCGTCAGCAGGATCCAGAACAGCAGGAGATTGACGACGAAGAAGTGATAGACGATCGGGATGAAGCGGGAGCGCGGCAGCCTCGCCACCAGCGCGCCGTAGAGCGGCTGGGCGACCAGCAGCGTCACAAACGTCGCGGTGAACAGCCACGGCAGATTACGCACGCCGCCGGCAATGCCCATCTGGTCGCGCAACGGGCGCAGCACGTAATAGCCGGCCAGCAGCATGAAGAAATAGGCAAACGACCACAGCGCGGCGGCGCGCTCCTGCGGCGTTGCCGGGACCGCGCGCGTGGTCCAGCGCCGCAGCGACGCGACGACGCCGGCGCCGTGGTCGCCGGCCGCTGACGTCATGGCTTGAGCGAGAGCTTCTGGCGCAGCTCGGCCGCGCTGACGCGCTGGCCGTAGCCCGGCCCGCCGCGCTGGAACAGCCGCGCGTCGGTGAGCTTGCCGACCACGACCGGCTCGAAGCCGGCGTCGCGGACCAAGCCGGCGGCGACGCGCACCGCCTCCTGATCGTCGCCGGCGATCGGCACCGCGAGCTTCGGATCGGGACGGTTGGCCTGCTCGGCGAAGTACATGTAGCTCATGGTGTTGAACGCGCGCACCAGCCGCGCGCCGGGCAAATATTTCTGCGAGGTGACGCCGATGCCGTTCTGCTCGACCTCCTCGGCGATGGCGCCGTCGCGGGCCGGCACCGCGTTGCAGGTGTCGAGCACGATCTTGCCCTTGAGCGTCGCGCCGTAATCGCGGCCGATCTGCGGGATCGCGCCATACGGCACGGTGAGCAGGATGGCGTCGCCGAACGCGATCGCCTGGGCGACCGTGCCGGCCTGCGCCAGCGGTCCGAGGCTTGCCACCAGGCCTTTCAGGTCCTCGGGATGACGGTCGGAGAAAAGCACCTTGTGGCCGTTCTTGACCCACAGTCCGCCAATGGTGCTGCCGATATGGCCGGCGCCGATCGTGCCGATGGGAATCTTGGCGCCGGTCGCGCCCTGGGCGGCGGCGCCGGCCGGCGACAACGCGGCGCCAAACAGCAGGGCGCCGGCCGCCTTGAGGACAACGCGGCGGTCGCGGTCGATAGGATTGGGCATGGCCATCTCCTGGTCGGGTTGCGCGCTTGGCGCGATATGGGCAAAGCGCTATGCCGCTTCAACACCGCCGGCGGCCGCGCTATTCAGATGCGCAGCGCATGGTCGGCATGCGCATAGGGCAGTTTCAGCGCATCGGCGGCGGTCGCGAGTGCAACGGCGGGCAATCAGTGCAGCGTCAGCCTCGTCGCTCCGCCCTGGCTTTTTCTGGCTTCAGCAACGTTGCAGTGACGTTGCAGGCCGCCAAATCGCGGGCAAGCGCGTTGGCGTCCTCGACTACGGGGACGTCGACAACGGCTTCGCCTTTGTCCGCCAGCAACGTGACTGCGGCATGAACGGCCGCCAGCGGCATATGGCGTTTGACTAAGGCCAACGCCGCCTGCGGACCTTTCGCCTTATGAGCTTTGCTCTTGAGCAGAAACCGGGCGGGAGAACCTGAGGCGACGCGGTCGACGTCCCGGACCTGAACCCGAGGTGCGGATCGCTCCTTCAATGATGAGCTCGTCGACATCGAGTACCTCCATCACGTCTCGCACGAGTTGGCGAATGCCCGTCACCTTCAGTTGATTCACTTCCACGTTTTCGCCTTCGACATGCAGCCCGCGCAGCATCAGTATTCTTCCAGCAAGCTCGACCTGCGCCAGGACGAGCAGCGCGCCGACAGGGCCTTCAACTCGTGCGAGGACGACGTCCGCTTCCTCGTCGATAAGAACGATCATACAGCAACTGCGCGTATCTAGGCGAGCGTTATAGTTCGCGCAAGTTCCCGCTTGTCGTCAATGCTATCGATCATCGATAGTGTCCTGATCGGCAACGCGGCCCATGTCATGCGGATCGCGACAGGAGAAATTGAGGAAGCGGCAAAGATCAATCATTCATATCACACCGGTTCGGCGCAAAGGGTCGGTCAGATGCGCAGCGCATGGTCGGCATGCGTATAGGGCAGTTTCAGCGCATCGGCCACGGCGCGGTGCGTCACATGACCGTCATGCACGTTGAGCCCGTTGCGCAAATGCGCGTCGGCCGACAGCGCAAGCCGCCAGCCTTGGTCGGCGAGCGCCAGCACAAATGACGTGGTGACGTTGCTCAGCGCGAAGGTCGAGGTGCGCGCCACCGCGCCCGGCATGTTGGTGACGCAATAGTGCACCACGCCGTCGACCACGTAGGTCGGATGCGAATGGGTGGTCGGCCGCGAGGTCTCGGCGCAGCCGCCCTGATCGATGGCGACGTCGACGATCACCGCGCCGGCTTTCATCGCCTTGACCGTCTGTGCCGAGATCAATTTCGGCGCGGTGGCGCCGGGAATGAGCACGGTGGCGATGACGAGATCGGCGCGCCGGCACAACAGCTCGATGACGTCGCCGGTGGAGAACACGGTGCGGACGCGGCCGCCGAACTGCGCGGCGACGCGGCGCAGCGCTTCGGGATTGCGGTCGAGCACGGTGACGTCGGCGCCCATGCCGGCGGCGATCAGCGCGGCGTTGCTGCCGGCGACGCCGCCGCCGAGAACGAGCACACTGGCCGCGCCGACGCCCGGCACGCCGGCGAGCAGCACGCCGCGCCCGCCGTTTTCCTTTTCCAGGCAGCGCGCGCCGACCTGCGGCGCCATGCGGCCGGCGACTTCCGACATCGGCGTGAGCAGCGGCAGCGCGCCTTGCGGACCGGTTACGGTCTCGTAGGCGATCGCGGTGACGCCGCAGCCGAGCAAATCCTCGATCTGCGCGCGGTCCGGCGCGAGATGCAGATAGGTGAACAGCACCTGGCCGCGCTGCAGCTTCTTACGCTCGGCGGCAAGCGGCTCCTTGACCTTCACGATCAACTCGGCGCGGCCGAACACGGTGTCGGCGTCCGCGGCGATCTCGGCGCCGGCGGCGCGATAGCCGGCGTCCGCAAGGCCCGCGCCCGTGCCGGCATTCGTCTCCACCAGGACGCGATGGCCCTTGTCGGCCAGTTCGCGCACCGTCGAGGGCACGAGGCCGACGCGGTACTCATTGTCCTTTATTTCTTTGGGAACGCCGACCAGCATGGCGGTTGAGCTTTGTTCGCTGCCCGAAGCGCTACATCACGTAGAGCCGATCTGGCAACACGTTGGGCGCTCCGTCCGGCGGCGCGTGCTCGGCCAGCACCGCGCCGCACCGCTCGATCGCGGCCACGAAGCCC
>JASHPU010000187.1 GCA_030037885.1 Xanthobacteraceae bacterium
GTCGACGCCATCGCCGCGGCAACGCGCGCCGGCACGTCGTTCGTGTTCGGCTATGTGGGCGGCGGCGATCCGCCGTTTGCGGCGACCGCACCGCGCGCCGAATTCATCCTGGCCTTCCAGGCGCTGCCGGTCATTCTGGTGATGAGCGTGCTGTCGTCGCTGCTGTTCTATTGGCGCATCATGCCGCCGATCGTGCGTGGCTTTTCCTGGGCGCTCACCCGCACGCTCGATGTCGGCGGCGCGGTCGGGCTGTCGACCGCGGCCAACATTTTCGTCGGCCAGGTCGAGGCACCGCTGTTCATCCGGCCGTATCTGGCAAAACTGTCGCGCAGCGAAATGTTCGTGGTGATGACCGGCGGCATGGCCGGCATCGCCGGCACCGTGTTCGTGCTCTACGCCACCATCCTGGCGCCGGTCATTCCCGAGGCCGCCGGCCACATCGTGGTCGCTTCCGTGCTCGGCGCGCCGGCGGCCATCCTGGTGAGTCTCATCATGGTGCCGGATCCGAAACAGCACCACACCAGCGGCGCGCTCGGCGAGATCGGCCGGTCCGCCGACTCGACAATGGACGCCATCGTCAAAGGCACCACGTCCGGCCTCGAGCTTCTGCTCAACATCGTCGCCATGCTGATCGTGTTCGTGGCGCTGGTGTATCTGACGAACGCGATCCTCGGGCTGCTGCCCGCCGTTTCCGGCGCGCCGCTCACCTTGCAGCGCGTGCTCGGCTGGATCATGGCGCCGGTCTGCTGGCTCATCGGCGTACCATGGGCGCAGGCCGTGACGGCGGGCGGCCTGATGGGAATCAAGACCGTTCTTAACGAACTCATCGCCTATCTCGACCTCGCCGCGCTGCCGCCCGACGCGCTTGATCCGCGCTCGCGCTTGATCATGCTCTACGCCATGTGCGGCTTCGCCAATTTCGGCTCGCTCGGCATCATGATCGCTGGGCTATCGACCATGTGCCCGGAAAAACGCGACGAGGTGATCTCGCTCGGATTGAAGTCGATCGTTTCAGGGACGCTGACCACGTGTCTGCTTGGCGCGATCGTCGGCGTGCTGACGTAGCAGGGGTCAGGGATCAGCGGTCAGCAATCAGAAAATGCCCTCTGATTACTGATTACTGACCACCGTCCCCTGGCTCAGTGCAGCCGAAACTCGCCGTCGATGGCGCGCATTTCGGCGGGTTTGATCAGCCGGGCATGCGCCACGGTGATCGAGTGCAGCGGGCCCTCGAGTTTTTCCAGCCAGAAATTGAGGAATTTGTTGAGCGCCGGAAAGTTCGGGCACAGGTCGTAATCCTGCCAGACGTAAGTTTGCAAAAGCCATGGATGATCGGGGCGCCGATACAAGATGTTGGCGGTCGTCAGACCATAGCCTTCGAGCTGCCGGCGAAAGTCCTGTGAAACTGAGGTCTCATTCGACACCATTGTGCCCTCCATTCCACCGCAGGAAGTCTTCGAGACTCGCTCTCCCATTTCAAGCCTCGAATTTGAATAAGTTGTTTATTTTCAAGGCATTAGTAGCATCGTCCGACCTTTGCTAACAATACGGGCGGTGCCGCTATTGTCGTCAGATCAACCGAGCTCGGCTCGGGACAGTTTCTGGCCAGCATCAGGGGGAATTTTTGCTAACATCCTGGAACCCCGAGGCATTTATCGACGCACAAATTTTATTGGCAATCTCGGCAAGCGAGTGCTAAAAATTTTCAGGCGCCTCTTGCGGGCCGAAAACCATGTCCCTATTTGGCCGCCAAGCGGTCAGGCGAGGGAACCGCACGGGGCCGCTTAGATCAACGTTTCTCACGTCTGTTCAATAGCTTAGGAGGACACCATGAAGTTTCGTCCGCTTCACGACCGCGTTGTCGTCAAGCGCATCGACGCCGAGGAGAAGTCCGCGGGCGGCATCATCATTCCGGACACTGCCAAGGAGAAGCCGTCGCAAGGCGAAGTCATCGCCGTCGGTCCGGGTGGCCGCGACGAGAGCGGCAAGCTGATCCCGATCGACATCAAAGTCGGCGACCGCGTGCTGTTCGGCAAATGGTCGGGCACCGAGGTCAAGATCGATGGTCAGGAGCTCCTGATCATGAAGGAGTCCGACATCATGGGCGTGCTCGACGAGCCGGCGGCCAAGAAGAAGGCCGCCTAACACCCTCGTTCGTCAATATCAGGAGTGAATCCAAATGGCTGCAAAGGAAGTCAGATTCTCGGTCGACGCGCGCGACAAGATGCTGCGCGGCGTCGACATTCTCGCCAATGCCGTGAAGGTGACGCTCGGCCCGAAGGGCCGCAACGTCGTGCTCGATAAGAGCTTCGGCGCGCCGCGCATCACCAAGGACGGCGTCACCGTCGCCAAGGAGATCGAGCTCGACGACAAGTTCGAGAACATGGGCGCCCAGATGGTGCGTGAGGTTGCGTCAAAAACCTCCGACATTGCCGGCGACGGCACCACCACGGCGACCGTGCTCGCCGCGGCGATCGTGAAGGAAGGCTCCAAGGCGGTGGCCGCGGGTATGAACCCGATGGATCTCAAGCGCGGCATCGACCTTGCCGTCGAAACGGTGGTCGATGAGCTGAAGAAAAACTCGAAGAAGATCACCTCCAACGACGAGATCGCCCAGGTCGGCACCATTTCGGCCAACGGCGACCAGGAGATCGGCCGCTTCCTCGCCGACGCCATGAAGCGGGTCGGCAACGAAGGCGTGATCACGGTCGAAGAGGCCAAGAGCCTGGAGACCGAGCTCGACGTCGTCGAGGGCATGCAGTTCGATCGCGGCTACATCTCGCCCTACTTCATCACCAACGCCGACAAGATGCGCGTGGAGATGGAGGACCCCTACATCCTCATCAACGAGAAGAAGCTGTCTGCGCTCAACGAGTTGCTACCGCTGCTTGAGGCGGTGGTGCAGACCGGCAAGCCGCTTCTGATCGTGGCCGAGGACGTCGAGGGCGAGGCGCTCGCCACGCTCGTCGTCAACAAGCTGCGCGGCGGCCTGAAAGTCGCCGCCGTGAAGGCTCCCGGCTTCGGCGACCGCCGCAAGGCCATGCTGCAGGACATCGCCGTCCTGACCGCCGGCCAGGCGATCAGCGAGGATCTCGGCATCAAGCTCGAGAACGTCGCGCTGAACATGCTGGGCCGCGCCAAGAAGGTGACGATCGACAAGGAGAACACCACGATCGTCAACGGCGCCGGCAAGAAGGCCGACATCGAGGCGCGCATCGCCCAGATCAAGGCGCAGATCGAGGAGACCACCTCCGACTACGACCGCGAGAAGCTGCAGGAGCGGCTCGCCAAGCTCGCCGGCGGCGTCGCGGTGATCCGGGTCGGCGGCGCCACCGAGGTCGAGGTCAAGGAGCGCAAGGATCGTGTCGACGACGCGATGCATGCGACCCGCGCCGCGGTGGAGGAGGGCATCCTGCCGGGCGGCGGCGTGGCGCTCTTGCGCGCCGTGGCCGCGCTCAAGAAGGTACGTACCGACAACGACGATCAGCGCCACGGCGTCGACATCGTGCGCAAGGCGCTGTCCGCGCCGGCACGCCAGATCGCGACCAACGCCGGCGACGACGGCTCGGTCGTGGTCGGCAAGATCCTCGAGAAGGAGCAGTATTCGTTCGGCTACGACGCCCAGAGCGGCGACTACGTCGACATGGTGCGGAAGGGCATCATCGACCCGACCAAGGTCGTGCGCACTGCGCTCCAAGACGCCTCCTCGGTCGCGGGTCTGCTCATTACCACCGAGGCCATGGTCGCCGAGCTGCCGAAGAAGAAGGAAATGCCCGCCATGCCTCCGGGCGGCGGTGGCATGGACTTCTGATCAGACCCGACCCTACCCTCCCCCGCAAGCGGGAGGGGAAAGACACGAAAGCCCGGGGTGAAAAATCCCGGGCTTTTGCTTTTTATCCTCCCAGGATACGCAGGTGGGGATAAATAACGAAACGACCACGGAGCGAGGCGCGCGTTCATCCGGCGTCGCCTGATCCACCGTGGCCGTCGGGGCGGCGGAGACTTACAATACGCGTCGCCGCCGCCACTTGGTGCCGGTCTAACATGCTCGGATGACAGCGCCATGACTGCATCATCATCAGGCCACGTCCGCGTCGGCATCGGCGGCTGGACCTTCGAGCCCTGGCGCGGGGTGTTTTATCCGAAGGGCCTGCCGCATGCGCGGGAGCTGCACTACGCCAGCGAGCGGCTGACCTCGATCGAAATCAACGGCACGTTTTACCGCACCCAGACGCCGGCGACGTTCCGTTCATGGGCGAGCGAGGTGCCGGCGGGCTTCGTGTTCGCGGTCAAGGGACCGCGTTACGCGGTGAACCGGCGCGTGCTCAAGGAGGCGGGTGACTCGATCAAGCGGTTTCTGGACTCGGGAGTGACGGAACTCGGCGAGCATCTCGGCCCGCTGCTCTGGCAACTCGCGCCCACCAAAAAATTCGACGCCGGCGATTTCGGCGGCTTTCTCGAGCTGCTGCCCGCAGCATTCGGCGGCAAAAAACTCCGTCACGTCATCGAAGTCCGCCACGACAGTTTCTGCACGCCGCAATTCATCGCGCTCGTCCGCCAGTTTGGCGCGGCGATCGCGTTCACCGATCACGCCCGCTATCCCAACATTGCCGACCTCACCGGCAATTTCGTCTATGCGCGGCTGCAGCGCGGCAAGGACACGGCGCCGACCGCCTATCCGCCGCGCGAGCTCGACGCCTGGGCAAAGCGGCTGCGGCTATGGGCGCAAGGCGGAACGCCGGACGACTTGCCGCGCATCGATGCCGCCCACAAAGCGAAAGCCGCTCCGCGCGACGTTTTCGCCTACGTGATCCACGAAGGCAAAATCCGCGCCCCAGCCGGCGCCATGGCGTTGATCGAGTGCTTGAAGCAAGACGGCGAGTAGCGAATGGATGGGCGAAGCGTCGCCTCGCCCGTCATCATCGCCGACTTCACCACGGACAGCGCAACGTGCCGGTCCCGGCCTAGCTCTGAGCGCCCGTTGGCGAGCCCGCCGTCAAACTTGGCGAGCAGCGTACAGCACGTTTCCAGCACGCGAAAACTATACCGTGGTCATTGCATCACGTCACGTTATGACACGTCACGTCAGGTTATGACCATGCATGTCATATTTCAGCAAGGGAACGTACATTGATCCAAAGTGTCGCCGGAACAAAATTATGTTTATCAACATAGGAATAGATTTATCGAAAGCGTGTTAACCGCCCGGGAGTTGTGGGTGCCGAAAGTTGAGCGCAGGTGAATAGGCCATGCCGGGGCGACGCAGCAAACGTCAGGCAATCCGCGAAAATATTCTTGATAGTGCCGGCAGGCTGTTCAATCGCCACGGCTTCAACGCCGTGTCCATTGATGACATCATGGCCGACGCGGGCCTGACCCGAGGCGGCTTCTATAACTATTTCTCGTCAAAGACCGACCTTTACGCGCAATCGGTCGCACGCGCGGTCGGCGCCAAGCGCGACGCCGGCAACGGCGATGGCTCTGCTCGCTTTGCTCCCGACCAGATCGTGCGCGACTATCTGGCGGTTCGCCATTTCGAAGACCTGGAGGCAAGCTCTCCGATGATCGGGCTGCCGAGCGACATTTCGCGAACCGACCGCGCGGTCAGGCAGGCCTTTGAATCGGCGCTGCGTTTCATGATCGAAACCTTCGAGCAAGGCGCAGGCGGCAGTGCGAGACCAGACCGCAAGGAGGCGCTCGCCATTGCCGCGCTGTGCATCGGCGGCATGGTGCTGGCGCGATCGGTCGAGGATCGCCGTTTAGCCGATGAGATGCGTGAGGCGGCTTTGGCCCTCGCGCTGTCCCTCGGCAACTGGACCTGAGCGCGCCGGCGTGGAGCGGTGCGCCACGCTGGCGCAAAAACGCCAACGGCCACGCCCGACGTGGTGCGCGTTCATCCGGCGTCACCCGTCGTAACCGTGGCCGTCCCGCGGCGGAGTATCCTCAACGCCGCTTGTGCCAAGGTGGGGATCGGCGGCCGTTTATGCAAGCCATGCTTTATGCCAGACTGGGCATGGCTTCGGCCGCTTTTTCTTTGCGCCAATCCATTTCCGCCGGACGCGCGGCCGATAGGCACGGGAGCACCGCCATGTCCATCGATCAAGTAGGCAACGAAACCGGCTTGCGACGCGCCGTCGTGAGCGCCATTCACGAACACTGGGTGCTCTTCCTGGTCGAGGGCATCATCCTCGTCATTCTCGGCGCGCTCGCCATTCTGGTGCCGCCGCTTGCGACCATCGCCTTCACGATCCTGATCGGCTGGCTGTTCCTGATTTCCGGCGCCGTCGGCCTGTTCACGACGTTTTGGATGCGCACCGCCCCGGGGTTCTGGTGGTCGCTGTTGTCGGCGCTGATCGCCATCATTGCCGGCTTCCTGCTCCTGGTCTGGCCGCTCACCGGCGCGCTGTCGCTGACGCTGGTGCTGACCGCGTTCTTCATCGTCGAGGGCGTCGCCTCGATCATGTATGGGATCGAGCACCGCAATCAGCTGACCGGCCGCTGGGGCTGGATGCTCGTGAGCGGCATCATCGACCTGATCCTCGCCGCCATCATCATCGCCGGGCTGCCCGGCACCGTGGCATGGGCGCTCGGTCTTCTGGTCGGCATCGACATGCTGTTCGGCGGCGCGGCATTGATCGGCATGGCGCTCGCCGCCCGCAAACCCGCATAAAGCTGCTGCGGCATGTCGCAAGGCCCGCGGCTTCTGCCAGCAAGGAACTTGCGATAGCGTCCAGCGCCGCAGGGCCGCGCGCATGACCGGTTTGGGAGGGAAATAACATGCAGACAGCGCTCAAGCTGCTGACGCTTGGCCTTTTGGCATGCGCCGTCACCGCTCCGGCCCAAGCCGACGACTATCCGGCCAGGCCGATCCGGATCATTTCCGATTCGGCGCCCGGCAGCGCGGTGGACGTCACCTTCCGCATGGTGATGGACCGGCTCGGCACCCTGCTCGGCCAGCAGATCGTGCCGGTCGATCAGCCCGGCGCCAGCGGCGCCGTTGCCGCCCACGCCGCCGCCCAAGCCGTTCCTGACGGCTACACGCTGTTTGCGCCGGCG
>JASHPU010000188.1 GCA_030037885.1 Xanthobacteraceae bacterium
TAAGGCACGTGCACCATCGAGACACCGGCCATCATCTGGAACAACTCGCCGGCCAGATGCGGCGTCGTGCCGTTTCCGGCGGATGCCATATTGATCTTGCCGGGATTGGCCTTGGCATAGTCGATCAATTCCGCAACGTTTTTTGCCGCGAACGCCGGATTGGTCAGCATCACGAGCGGGCCTTGTAGAATGCCGGCTACCATCGCGATGTCGCGGGTGAAATCGAACGGTAAATTCTTGTAGAGAGTCGCATTGATCGCATTATTTGGGCCCGCCAAGATCAGCGTGCCGCCGTCCGGCTGCGCCTCGACCACGGCTTGGGCGCCGACATTGCCGCCGGCGCCCGGGCGGTTGTCGACGACGACCGATTGACTCAACTTTTGCTGCAGCGCCTGCGCGATCAGCCGTGCGCAAATATCGGCCACGCCCCCGGCCGGGAAACCCACCACAATACGGACGGGCCGCGAAGGAGACGTATCCGCTCGTACAGCCCGCGTAACGAGCGGCCATGCCGCGGCGCCGATCGAAAGCGACAGAACCTCGCGGCGAAGGAGATTCATAATGACCGCTCTTATCGCTGACTCATTTCCTCACCCTGAGGTGCTCGGCGCGCAGCGCCGAGCCTCGAAGGGCGAGGCCCCAGCGCCTCGGCCTGCATCCTTCGAGGCGCGCCTTTGGCGCGCACCTCAGGATGAGGGTCAAGATTGAGTGCGCTTGGTATGATGATGCGATCCTGATTAGGCGGAGCGGCGCCCTTGCCGTGATTGTGGAGCGCGTGACGCTGCATGTGCCGGATCAGCAACTTGGCCGATGGCGACGGGTCGCTGCCGTAGACGAAAGCGATCGATGTCTGGGGCACCGGATCGGCCGCAATGTTGCGGAAGACGACATTGGGAACGCTCGTCGTCTTCATGATCAGCTCCGGAACGACCGCGATGCCGTAGCCTTGGGCGACGTGCGCCAGCACCGCGGTGAAATCGCTCTTGCGCTTGACCACGCGCGGTACGAAATTTGCCAATGCGGACGACGGCTTCGGTATAGCCGAAGAACCCCAGGTCAAGCTCAGGTAAGGTGCCGACGAACGCCTCGCCAGCGAGCATCGCGGGGCTGATGGCCTCGCGCCGCGCGAGGGGATGCTCGCTCGGCAGCGCCAGCGCTATGGGCTGGCGATAGATTTCGAAGCCGCGGACACCCGTGGGATATTTGTGCGGCGGCCGCGTGAAACCGGCATCCAGCTCCTTGCGCATGATGCCGCCGATCTGGGCGATCGGCGCCATCGTGTCCATGGCGATTTCCATCGCCGGATGGGCTTGTTCGAACGGGCCGATCCAGTTCCGCAGCAAGCCGGCATTGGACACCGAGGCCATGAAGCCGAGTTGAAGACGGCCTAGCTCCCCTCGTGCGGCCTGCCGGGCATTCGCCGCCGCCTTTTCCACATGGAGCAAAGCCTCGCGCGCGTCGGCCAGAAAGCGCTGGCCTGCCTCGGTGACGCCGGTTCTTCTGTTGCTTGTGCGCTCCAAGAGCTTCACACCGAGATCGCGTTCGAGTTTCTTGATCTGATGAGTGAGCGTCGGCGGCGTGATGCCGAGCCGCTCTGCGGCGCGGGCGAAGTACTGCTCCTCGGCGAGCGCCACGAAATAGCGGAACAAGCGGTTCTCGATGTCGCTCATGTCAAGACACCATCTAATCGATTTGCGATGCACTTTTCGTTGACGAAAAGATGACCACCATCTTAGATTACACACGTGAATCTTGCAAGAGAAAAAAGCGCAAACAAAAAAGAGCGTGAGTCGATCATGCCGGATGCGGAGCACCAAATAGTCGCGCTCAAACGCGCCGTCGTGCGTCACGGCGTGGTGTGCCGCGTGCGCCGCGATCGCGGTCGCGTGCGCGTCGATATCTTTTGGCGGCCGCCGCGGGTCAGGCGCAGCATGCGGCCGTTCCTGAGCGCGATGCCGCTGGCGCTGATGCGGGAGTTGACCGGCAGAGGCTTTGCGGCGGTGGACGACGTGCCGATCGACGGGCTCTTCCAAACCGGCATCGTGGCGGCATCGTTTGCGAGCGGCGCAACCGAGGCCGCGACCTTGGCGCGCGCGGTTATCGCCAGCCATGGCCTTGCCAACTCCGATCGGGTCGTGGCCTGGGCGCCGCCAGACGGGGAATCCGGCGCCGTGGTCGAGCAAAGGGCTTGGCAAGCCGGCTGCGGTGTCCCGACTCCCGGCCCGCTCAAGGTTTGCGAATGCCTCACCCCTTCGGTGTACGACGCGGCCAATAGCGATAGGATCGATAGCCGCCTTCAAACGGTTTGGAAGGCCATCGTCTGCGGCGGTCGGAATTTTTCAGATAAATCGCAGCTTTTCGCGACGCTCGACGAATTGGACGTGCGTCACGTCATCGAAGGCGGGGCAACTGGCGCTGATGCGTTGGCGCGGGAATGGGCACAGCAGCGCTTGCGACCCTTCACGGAGTACCCGGCGAACTGGATGGCGCACGGCCGCGGCGCCGGCCCGCGCCGTAACGCCGCAATGCTTGAAGAAAACCCCGATGCCGTCGTGGCATTTCCTGGGGGGCGCGGCACGGATCACATTATCGCCCTTGCGGCGGGACGCGGCGTTCCAATCATCCGACCGCAAGATGTCGAGCTGCGTGTCTAAACCGGATAAGCATGAATGAGGTTTTATCTGCTCCTCGTCGCTATTCGCTATTCGCCACTCGCTATTCGCCACGGCCATTGAGCATGGCGAACAAAGCTGCCACCGAGATCGACAGACGAATCGGTGTCCGGCTGCGGATGCGGCGACTGACGCTCGATATGTCTCAGGAGCAGCTCGCCGTGCGACTCGGCGTGACGTTTCAGCAGGTGCAGAAATACGAGAAAGGCCACAACCGCATCGGCGCGGGCCGATTGCAGCAGTTCGCCGAAATCCTCCAGGTGCCGGTCAGCTTCTTTTTCGAGGATTTCGCCGTGCCTGGCGCAACGCAGGCGCCGTCGTCATCGGAGCTGTCGGATTTTCTGGCGACCGCCGACGGGCAGACTTTGACCAGAGCGTTGATGAACATCCGCGATGCGGGGGAGCGTCATTGCATCGTCATTCTGCTCGAGGCGATGGCGCGCGAATGAGCGATCCGCCAGCCCCGGATATGGCGGCGGACCTCCTGCGCCGCGTTGTCGCGCAGTTGCAGGTGGCGGCCGGCGCGGCGGAGGCTTGCGTCAAGGCGGGCCATACCGATCAGGCGCTCGCGCTGTTGCGCGAAATCGAGGCGCCGCTCTACGAGGTGACGACGTTGCTCAACGCCGCAAGCATGCTACGCGGCAATCATACGGAATCCGAGTAATCCCAACGGCGCTTAGAGCATATCTCGCTCAAATAGCACCACGTTCTCGTCATGCCCGGGCTTGACCCGGGCATCCATGCGGCTTCAACGCAGCATGGATTGCCGGGTCAAGCCCGGCAATGACGAATGAAGGAGCTCGATTCGATTACAGCGGAACATGCTCTAATGTTGACCGTCATCCTGAGGTGCTCGCCCGCAGGGCGAGCCTCGAAGGATGCGGCCCGAGCGCAACCGAAATCGGGCCTTGCGCGATTTCGGCAGGCTTAGTGTCCAAATCGGCTAAAGCCGATTTGGATGCCATCGCCCTTCGAGCACTTCAGGGTGACGGATATGCGTCAATGAAAATCGTGGCTGGTATAATTAGCGCAGATCAACGACCGGCAGCGAGAGGTTTGCACAGGGCGCCTGCCGCGTCACACCCGCGTATTGCTGTATTTGCGCATTTCCAGCCGCGCGATCGCCCGGCAATGGACTTCGTCCGGGCCGTCGGCGAGCCGCAGC
>JASHPU010000189.1 GCA_030037885.1 Xanthobacteraceae bacterium
GGGGAAATCGGTAGGGAAGCCACGGCCCTCGTTCGGCGCCGCCGCGATCGCCAATTAGCCTACCACGGGGAAATCGGTAGGGAAGCCACGGCCGGCGTACATGAACACCGGCACTTCCGGGCAGCCTACCACGGGGAAATCGGTAGGGAAGCCACGGCAATGCGCGCCAGCGCGAGCTCAGCGCGCGTAGCCTACCACGGGGAAATCGGTAGGGAAGCCACGGCACCGCTACGCGCGCTTCGGTGAGCTCGTGAAGCCTACCACGGGGAAATCGGTAGGGAAGCCACGGCTCTCGAGGCCGCGATGTGCGAGAGACCGGCAGCCTACCACGGGGAAATCGGTAGGGAAGCCACGGCAAGGATCAGCACGGCGAGAAAGGATCGCATAGCCTACCACGGGGAAATCGGTAGGGAAGCCACGGCCAACTAAGAGGGCGGACCGATGCAGCTCTAAGCCTACCACGGGGAAATCGGTAGGGAAGCCACGGCCACGGTGCGCCAATGTCAGCGCTACGCTGCAGCCTACCACGGGGAAATCGGTAGGGAAGCCACGGCCATGTCTGACGCATTTGCTCACGGTGCCGAAGCCTACCACGGGGAAATCGGTAGGGAAGCCACGGCATATTGTCATGGTCGTCATCTGTCTCTCCCAGCCTACCACGGGGAAATCGGTAGGGAAGCCACGGCCAAAGCAGGGTGCTTTAGTGGCGGGACAACAGCCTACCACGGGGAAATCGGTAGGGAAGCCACGGCCTCGAGCGCAGTCTGGGCCCGGTAGGGCATAGCCTACCACGGGGAAATCGGTAGGGAAGCCACGGCCGGAAAGTCGCGACGGGCAAGTGTTCATGCAGCCTACCACGGGGAAATCGGTAGGGAAGCCACGGCTCCCGCGCTACGGCCGCGCGCCTGCGGCCAAGCCTACCACGGGGAAATCGGTAGGGAAGCCACGGCACACTCGCCACGGCTGCGGCAGCGCTGTCGAGCCTACCACGGGGAAATCGGTAGGGAAGCCACGGCGAGATCGCTCTTTCCGAACCCAAAAAGGGCTCGGAAAGAGCGATCCGCTTCGCGGTATTGTCGCCAAGACGATTCCATTGCCCATTGCGCGCCGTGCCACCCCCTCGCAACCAGCCTGCACGAGCGCGCAGACACCACCTACTTCGCCGCCACCTTCATCGGGTCCTTCACGTTGGGGAACGTCTCGAATTCCGTGTTCCAGAGCTGGCCGTCGATCTTTTCGACCTTGCGGATGTAGATGTTCGAGACGATGTCGCGGGTGGCAGGGTCGATGGAGATCGGGCCGCGCGGGCTTTCCCAGGCCATGCCTTTCATCGCCGCGATGAGCGCATCGCCGTCGGCATTGCCGCCGGTCTTTTTCAGCGCCTCGTAGATCAGGTGCATGCCGTCATAGCCGCCGAGCGAGACGAAGTCGGGGCGGAAATCGTTGGCCTTCACGATGGCGGCGACATAGGCTTGGTTGAGTGCGGACTTGTGCGCGGCCGAATACGGCCCGGCGGTGATCATGCCGAGCATCTGGTCGCCCATGTTGTTGAGATCGTCGTCGGTGGTGAGGTCGCCCGGACCGATGATCTTGATGCCGGATTTGCCCAAGCCGCGCTCGGCGAACTGCTTGGCGAAGATCGGTGCCTGGGTGCCGGGGAAATAGATGAAGGCGGTGTCCGGCTTGAGATCGGCGACGCGCTGCAGGAACGGCGCGAAGTCGGGATTGGCGAGCGGGATGCGGATCGCCTCCAGGATCTCGCCGCCGACCTGCTTGAAGCGGGTGGTGAACGCGGTCTCCGCTTCCACGCCCGGTGCCCAGTCGTTGACCAGCGTGACCACGTGCTTGGAGCCGTTCTTGGCCGCCCACTCGGCCATGATCCAGGACTGCGGACTCAAAATGAAGCCGGCGCGGACGAAATACGGCGATTTGGTCGTGGTGATCGAGGCGCCGGAGCTCATCACCAGCGTCGGCTTCCTGGCCTGCGTGACCAGCGGCGCGATGGCGAGCGCCGTCGGCGTGATGCCGATGCCGACGATGTCGATCTTGTCGTTGACGATCATCTCCTGCACCAGGCGGCGGGCGACATCGGCGACACCGCCGTCGTCATGCACGATCAACTCGATCTTGCGTCCCGCGGCGGCCTCGCCGTGCTGCTCTCTATAGAGCTTGATCGCGGCGGATAGCTGCCGGCCCACTGCGGCAAAGCCGGCGCCGGTCATCGGCATGCTGATGCCCATTGTCAGCGACGTAGCGGCGGCGGCGCGACGGACGAACGGGCCGACCGCGGCCATTGCGGCGGCGCCCTTGAGCAGATTGCGGCGGCGCATTTTGTTCCTCCCCTTCCATCTTTAACCTCCCCTGTAGGGGGAGGTCGCCGCGCGTAGCGCGGCGGGTGGGGAATTGCTCCCGAGCTTCCGCCCCACCCCGGCGTGCTCCGCACGCCGACCCGCCCCCTTCAGGGGAGGGCTATTTGATTACGCCGGCTCGAGGTGCGGAATTTGCGGCCGCGCGCCTTGCGCCTTGCCGCTGATCGGCGGCTTGGGCAGGCGCGCGCTGCCGCGCTCCAGGACGAAGGTGTGCTCGAGCGAATACCAGGGCGTTGTAACATCCGGCGCCGGTGCGTCTTTGGCCGTGTCGTGGCGCACGTAATTGCCGATCAGGTGGCGCGTGACCCCGAACTGCACATCGGTCTCGATATGCGGATCCTCCGGATCATAAAGTTGGGAGATCAGCGTCTTGAAGCCCGGTTTATAGACCAGGAAGTGCAGGTGCGCCGGCCGCATATTGTGCCGGCCGGCAGCGCGCAACAGTTCGCCCACCGGACCGTCGACCGGGATCGGGTAACCGGCCGGCTTGACGGTGCGAAAGCTGATACGCCCGTTGCTGCCGGTCAGGAATTTGCCGCGCAGGTTCATGTCGGCCTGGACCGGGTCCTGGTTTTCGTAAAATCCCTCCGGCGACGACTGCCATATGTCGACCTCGGCGCCTTCGATCGGCTTGCCGGCAGGGTCGAGAAAGCCGGCATCGACGAACAAAGCGGAACCGGGCGTCGCCGAACGCACGATCGAGCCGCCGTCCGGCGTCGCCGGCGCGTGCATGCGCCAGAACGGACCGAGCATGTTGGCGTCAGTCTCGGTCCTGCCGTCGTCGCCGTTGTTGAGGAGGCAGATCAACGGCGACAGGCCGAGCGAGCCCGCCATCAGCACGGCTTCATTGTGGGTCTCATTGGAACGCTGGCCAAGCGCCACGAGGTAGGCCATGGCGGTATGAAATTCCTGCTCCGTCAGCCTTGCTTCGCGAGCGAAGTCATGCAGGTGGCGAACAAGAGCGGCCAGGATCTCGCGCAGCCGCGGATTCTTGGTGCGCGCATACGCGCTGAGCACCGCTTTGGTAACGTCTTTTTCGTTCTCGATGATCATGCGTCAACTCCGCAACGCCGCTAGGCACATGGGCGGAGTTTACGGCATCGGGCGCGGCGGCGCCATGCGGGCAAAATCTCACATCAGCCCGAGTTCGCGCAGCTCCCGCCGCAGCTTTTCCGGCATGGCCGCGGCGCCGGGCGCCGCCTTGTCGAGATCCGGCGGGACGTCCGCGGGCGCGAAATAGCGCCAGCCTTGGAATGCGCGGTACGGCCGCGGCGCGACCAGGACCACCTTGGGCTCGAGCACCAGGCCGCAGCGCCCGATACCGTCCTTGTCGCGGAACGGCCGCACCGCGCGGATGCGCTGCCGGCACATGATCTCGCCGCGGATCACCCAATACAGCGAGCCGCCATCGATCAGTTCGTCGGCGCGCTTGGGCACCATGCGGGTGCGGTGGATGTGCTCGGCCTTCTCGCCGCGCCGGCGCTTGTCCCGCAGCTTCTGCCCGATCCAGTCCTGCAGGTCGCGGACCGAGTCGCAGCCGACGCACAGTTTAATCAGATGCAGAGCCATGACCTCACATTATCGGGTTTCGTCGCGCTCGATCAGCATGATCTCGCCGCCTTCCACAAGCTGGGCGCCGGGCGCGGCGGCGAGCGCGCGCACCGTACCGGCGAACGGCGCCGAGAGCGTGTGCTCCATCTTCATCGCCTCGATTATGGCAAGCCGCTGACCGGCGGCGACATGATCGCCGAGATGGACGAAGATTTCGAGCAGGCGCCCGTGCATCGGCGCCGTGATCGTGCCCGCGCCGGCCTCGGCCGCTGCGCGCGCCGCAAAATCCGCAAGGCGCACGCGCGTCTGGCGGCCGTGACGCAGAACATAGACATCCGCGCCGGCCGCAAAGGTTTGCGCATCTTCTGCCGGCGCTACATGGTTGACAGCGACGCGAACGCCGTCGGCCCCATAGCTTACCGTCGCCTCGAGGCTGCCGCCGTCGACCACGATCGGAATGGTTACGCTGCGTGTGCCGCCGAGCTGAAAGCCATCGCGCGCCGTCCAGGGCGAGTCCACTTCACTGTGGCCCAAGTCACTGTTGCCCAAGTCACTGTGGCCCAAGTCCGTTACGACTTCGCCGGTTGAGCTGTCGAACGATTGCGCCACCAGGCGCGCCGCGCCGAGCGCCGCGGCCGCATAGTCCGGTTCGTGTGGAATGGCGCCAAGCGCCGCCAGATTGCGGTCGATGAACCCGGTATCGACCCGGCCGCTGCGGAAGGCAGGCGCACGGCAGAGCGCCATGAGAAACGCAAGGTTGGTGCGCGGCCCGGCAATCACGGTGCGATCGAGCGCGTTCTTCAGCCGATCGAGCGCGGCCTCGCGCGTCGGCGCATTCGCGATCAGCTTGGCGATCATCGGATCGTAGAACGGCGGGACGTTGCTGCCGGCCTCGATGCCGGCATCGATGCGGACATCGGCGGGCCATTGCAGCGCGGCGATCCGGCCCGGCGACGGCAAAAAGCCGTTCTCGACATCTTCCGCGTAAACGCGCGCCTCGACGGCGTGACCGTGGAGGCGAACTTGCTCCTGCGCGAGCGGCAGCCGCTCGCCCGCGGCGATCCGAAACTGCCATTCGACGAGATCGAGCCCGGTGATTGCCTCGGTTACCGGGTGCTCCACCTGCAGCCGCGTGTTCATCTCGATGAACCAGAACGCGCCGGGGCGCAGCCCCGCGGTGCCGTCGGCGACGAACTCGACGGTGCCGGCGCCGCTATAACCGACCGCGCGCGCGGCCTCGACGGCCGCCGCGCCCATCTGCGCGCGCAAGTCGGCGGTCATGCCCGGTGCCGGCGCCTCCTCGACGATTTTCTGATGCCGGCGCTGCAGCGAGCAATCGCGCTCGCCGAGATGGATGACGTTGCCGTGGCGGTCGGCGAAAATCTGTATTTCGATATGACGCGGCGCCGCGACGTATTTTTCAATGAGCACGCGGCTTGTGCCGAATGCGGCCGCGCTTTCGCGGATCGCCGCTTCCAGCGCCGCCTCGAATTCGGCATGACGCTCGACCCGGCGCAACCCGCGGCCGCCGCCGCCGGCCGCCGGCTTGATCAGCACCGGATAGCCGATCTCGTACGCCTTCTCTTTCAGGAATTTCGGCTCCTGGCGCTCGCCGTGATAGCCCGGCACGACCGGCACGCCGGCCGCCTCCATCAACGCCTTGGCCCGGTCCTTGAGCCCCATGGCGCGGATCGCCGCTGGCGGCGGCCCGACGAACACCAGGCCCGCTCGCGCACACGCTTCGGCGAAATCGGCGTTCTCGGACAGAAAGCCGTAGCCCGGATGGATGCACGCGGCGTGCGCGCGTCGAGCGGCTTCGATCAGCCGTTCGATCGACAGATAGCTCGCGCGCGCCTCGGCGGGTCCGATCGGATGGGCTTCATCGCAAACGCGCACATGCAGCGCCTCGGCGTCGGCCGCGGAATAGACCGCGATGGTACGCATGCCGAGGCGCTTGGCGGTGCGCGCGATGCGGCAAGCGATTTCGCCGCGATTGGCGATGAGGACCGAGCCGAACATGGCACCCATCAGTAGCGGGCCAAGTCGGCCGCGCAATGGGGTGCCAGGTCAGGTGCCAGGTCAGGTGCCAGGTCAGGTGCCAAGTCAGGTGCCAAGTCAGCAGCCGTCAACGCGTCTGCGCCGGCGCGGGAGTCCAGACCGGGTCGGTATTGACTTGCTCGGACCCGGCCCCGCCCGGCTGGCGCACCTCATGGGCGGCCGGCTTTTCCGTGCGCTTGGCGGCGGCACCGTGCGGCTCGGCCGGCCCATTCGGCTCGGGGTTCATGATGCTGATCGGCGGAATCGAGTCGGCGCTCGGAAAATCGATGTTGACGCTGACCTTGCGCTTGCCCGGCGCATTCGGCTCGATCGCTCCAGCCGCCGCAATGTCGGGCAATTCGGCAACCGGACCTTCCGGCAGCTTGGCCCATGCGTCGCGGTATTGATCGACATAGCGGTCGAGCGTCTGGGCGATCAAGTTGGTCCGCACGTGACTGGGGTCGCGCAGCAGCCGCAGCGGCGGACATTTCTCCGCGGTGCAGCCGTCACGCGTCGACAGAAGGTGAGCCAGGATGCCGAACGGGTCGGCTTCGAGGGACCGGCGGAGCGGCTCGAGCGTCGCGCCGATATCCTTTCCACCGCGATCGGCGTAGGCAGTCATATCCGATAGCAAGGCAAACTGGGCGGCCACATAGGAGATTGCGTCGGCAAGGTAAGCCGGTGAGGCGAACAACGTCCTGGTACATGCGGCCTCGACGGTGTCGCCGATCGCGGCGTCGAGGCAGGCGAGCGGCGAACCTGGGCTCAGCGCCTGCGCGCTCAACTGTGCGGCGCGCGCTTCGAGCGCCCGCCGCTCGGCGCCACGGTCGCGCGCTGCCCCGTTGGCCAACAGCGCCAAGGTCAGCGCGCCGCAAAGACCGGCACCGAGGACGACAAGAAGCATACGCCCGAACGCAGCCCGCCCGTCCTTGCGCCGCGGGCCAAAGGCCAGCGCGTAAATCACGACGGCAAGAGCCGCCGCAGCGCTTGCCGCGACCCACAGCGGCGTCGCCCAAGCCAAGATCGCGGGATCGATCCGTGGCATTCAACGCACCATGACTGAACGAGCGCGAGACGACCTCACAGGAGCCAACGCAGGCGAAAGTATGGCGCAGCCGGCGCGCCAAGGCCAGAGCCACACGTCAGCCGCAAACTCCCGGACATCACGGAGAGTATCGGCAGCGCTCATATCCGTGCTGCCTACGGCAATGCCGCCCGCAATCAGAGTTCGAGTTCGAGCTGGCTTTCTTTGGCCACGCGCTCGAAGGCTTCCCCGGGGTTTTTGATCCGGTACTGATAATCATCGCCATCGGACGGCAGCAATCGGACCACCTTATAGCTGCCGCTGGCTCCGGGCCGGCTGATTGGGCTCGACGTGTAGAACACGGTCTGGCCGACGCGGAACTTGTGCGTCTGCAAGCCCAAAGCGGAAGCCGGCGCCGGCGTGACGCTGCCCTGGTTCGCTCCGATTTGAGCGATGGCCAGTGCGGCAATCGGGCGGCCGTTCGTCGGCCCAGGCGTGCGCGCCGCGTGACTGCGTGCCGGCTGACGCGCTGACGCCTTGCGTACTCCCCTGTTGCGGCTGGGCTTTGCCGGCCGCTTTTTTGTCGCTGAATGTTTGTTCATGACGAAACTATAGCACCCAAACTGATGACCGAGCAAAATATAATGCGATGAAAATGCGTTTGCGAGCAAGCGTTTAGTGAAAATCCTTCAGGGCAATTCTATTCGCCGAATCAAGGCTTTATGTGAGGCATCTGACGTAGGACTCAAACACAAACCTGTTATGCTTGCTGCTGCCAGCGGCCATTTTCGTCGGCCTGCCAATAGGTGACCTCAAAACCGTCTTTCTTCACCTTAACCCAGCGCTCTCGCGCGTTGGCCAGCGCGTCGGGATCGTCGCCATCGAAGACCAGGACCAGGCGCTGATAGGTTGCCGCATCGTCGGGCAATTCAGTACCTTCGACCAGGAACCGGACCGCGGCCCGATTGGGGTTGTGGCCGTTTGGCGTGAGAAGAACAGGCTGCTCTGCCGCGTCTGGCTCGCGCCAAGTGCCGTGGGGCAGAAACGCGTCGTCGCGCCAGGTCCACAGATGCGCATCGAGGGCCTCGATGCGCTCCTCCGAGGCGGCCTGAACCACGACCCGCCAGCCGCGCTCCAGCGACCTTAGCAGCAGCGCCGGCAGCACCTGTTCGAGGCGCTGGCCCTTGAGCTGATAGAACAGGATCTCGGTCATCGGGCGGCCGCCGCGTCAGCGCTCGTAATAATCCGCGACCAAGCGGTCGAGCAGTCGCACTCCCCAACCGGAACTCCAGCTCTTGTTGATGTCGGTCTGCGGCGAGCCGATCGCGGTGCCGGCGATATCGAGGTGCGCCCATGGCGTCTTGCCGACGAAGCGCTGCAGCAATTGTGCCGCCGTGATCGAACCGGCCCAGCGGCCGCCGGTATTTTTCATGTCAGCGAACTTCGAATCGATCATCTTGTCGTATTCGGGGCCGAGCGGCATGCGCCAGACGCATTCGCCGGTTTCCTCACCGGCTTTGCTCAGCCGCTCCGCGAGCTTGTCGTCGTTGGCAAACAGCCCGGCATATTGCTGGCCGAGCGCAACCATGATGGCGCCGGTAAGCGTCGCCAGATTGACCATGAATTTCGGCTTGAAGCGCTGCTTGACGTAATGCAGCACGTCGGCCAGCACGAGCCGGCCTTCCGCGTCGGTGTTGATGATCTCGATCGTCTGTCCGGACATGGTCTTGACGATGTCGCCCGGTCGCTGCGCCTTGCCGTCGGGCATGTTTTCCACGAGCCCGATGGCGCCGACCGCGTTGACCCTGGCCTTGCGGGCGGCGAGTGCGTGCATCAGGCCGACCACGCACGCCGCGCCGGCCATGTCGCCCTTCATGTCCTCCATGCCCGAGGCCGATTTGATCGAGATGCCGCCGGTATCGAAACAAACGCCCTTGCCGATGAAGGCGAGCGGGTCGGCGCCGCGCTTGCCGCCGTTCCAGCGCATGACGACGAGCCGCGACTCATGGGGCGAACCCTGGCCGACGCCGAGCAGCGCGCCCATGCCGAGCTTCTTCATTGCCGGCACGTCGAGCACTTCGACGGTAACGCCAAGCCGGGACAGCGCCGAGGCGCGGCGGGCGAATTCGCCCGGATAAAGCACGTTCGCCGGCTCGTTGATCAGGTCGCGGGCGAGCACGACGCCTTCGGCGGTGGCATTGACGGGCGCCCAGGCCCTGCCTGCCGCCGCAGGATTGGCGCAGGCCACGTGCACATCGAGTTTTTCGGCACGCTCCTCGCCCTCTTTGCGCTTGGTTTTATAGCGGTCGAAAAAATAGGCGCGCAGCCGAATGCCCAGCGCGAGATCGGCAACCTGGTCGGGCTTGAGCGGACCCGAGCCGATTTCGGCCAGGATCGTGGCTTCAGCCGCCGGAGACGGCAGCCGACCCATGGCGATGCCGCCGAGCTTGACCACGTCGCGCTGCTTGAGCTCGCGTTCCTTGCCGGTCCCAACCACGATGAGGCGTGGCGCATCAAGTGCGGACGGCGCGACGATATCGAGGACAGCGCCGTTCTTGCCGGTGAAATGATCGGCGGCGGCGGCGCGGCGCAGTTGCGCCTCGGCTGCCGAAAGGGCGCTTTTGGTCGCCGGACCGAATTGCAAGTTCTCGGCGCAGAACGCAACAAGAACGCCGCGCAATCGCGTAAAGGGAACGAAGCCGAGCTTGAGCGGGTCGGGCATTTTTGGTTCCTTTGTCCTGCCGCTCGCCGCGGCCTGCCGGATGTCATATGAACCGAACGATAGCGCCATGCAAAGCCGGTTCCACTCTGGATTTGCTCGATCGCAGGTTGCGCGCGGCAGTGCTGCGCGGACGATTGTGGCAGCGGCATTGCCTTGGCAAGGCCATTTTGTGAAAGCATGAGCGGGTCGACGTCGTTGCAATCGTGCAGGCCGAACGGCGCCGCATGCGGCCAAAGCCGCGGCGAGCGCGGATCGTTCGGGAAGGGACAGGCTGGTGGGGTCGATCGGCCGCTACATCTTTCGCATCACCCTTGCGGCGTTCCTGATTACGCTCGTCAGCCTGACGGTCGTGATCTGGTTCACCCAGGCGATGCGCGATTTCGACCTGATTACCAGCGAGCGGCAGACGCTGTTCGTCTTCATCGGCATTACCGGAATGATCGTGCCGCTTCTGGTCATGATCATCGCGCCGATCGCCCTGCTGCTGGCCGCGGCGCACGTGCTGGCCCGGCTCGGTCAGGACTCCGAAGTGATCGTCATGAATGCGGCCGGCCTGTCGCCGTGGCGATTGCTGGCGCCGTTTTTAGCCGCCGCCGCGGTGGTATCGCTGTTGTGCATGGTCATCGCCGCATACGTGTCGCCGCGCGCCTTGCGCGAGTTGCGGGACTGGTCGACGCAGGTGCGCGCCGACATCCTCACCAACATCGTGCAGCCCGGACGCTTTACCAGCGTCAGCGGCAATCTCACCTTCCACATCGCCGACCGCCGGCCGAACGGGCTCCTGGTCGGCATTTTCGTCGACGATCGCAGCAATCCCAACGAGCACGCCACCTACCTCGCCGAAGAGGGCGAGATCGTGAAGAAGGATAACGGCTCGTACCTGGTACTCGAGCACGGCAGCATCCAGCGGCTCGAAACAGGACAAGCCGATCCGCGCATCGTGACGTTCGACCGCTACGCTTTCGACTTGTCGAAATTCACGGGCGGCGGGCCGCAGAACTCTAACTACACGGTACGGGAAAAATACATCTGGGAGCTGATCTGGCCGCGGCCGGACGATCCGCTCTACGTCACCCAACCCGATCAATTCCGCTCCGAGATGTACGATCGCTTGGCGACGCCGTTCTATCCGCTGGCCTTTGCCATCCTGACCTACATGTTTCTCGGCCCGCCACAGACGACGCGGCAGAATCGAACTTTGAGCATGATCGGTTTGATCAGCGCGGCCGGCGCGCTGCGCATGGCCGGCTTTCTCAGCGTGGTGGCCGGCGTCAAGACGCCCGCCATGCTCAGCCTGCAATTCGTCGCGCTTGCCGCGGCCATTGGCATCGGACTGTGGCAGATTTCGCGCGGCAAGGCGGTGGAGCACGCGCTGTTCGTGAACCGGATCGCCAACGCAATCAGTGAGCGCCTGGCGCACGCCGGCGCGAGCTGAAGGATCGCCGTCATGCTGATCGGCACGCTGTGGCGCTATTTCGGCCTGCGGTTCTTAGGCTCCATGATCAGCACCTTTGCGGGCGTGGTCGTGCTTGCCGGCACCGTCGACTTTTTCGAATTGATGCGACGCGGCGCCGATTGGCCCAACGCCACGGCCTGGATTCTGGCCCAAATCTCCATTTACCGCGTCCCGCAGCTGACCGAACAGATCATGCCGTTCGCGGTGCTGGTTGGCGCCATGTCGTGCTACTTGACGCTGTCGCGGCGCCTCGAACTCGTCGTCGCGCGTGCGGCCGGCATTTCCGCGTGGCAGTTCGTCGCGCCGGCCGTTGTGGTGGCGTTTCTGGTCGGCATCGCCGCGACGGTCGCTTACAACCCGATCGCCGCCGCGCTGCACGAGCGATCCAAGCGCCTCGAGGCGAGCATGCTCGGCGAAACATTGTCCGCCCTGCAGGAGAGCGCGAGCGGCTTCTGGGTGCGGCAAAAGAGCAGCGACGGCGCGGCCATCATCAACGCCAAATCGAGCCGCGAGCAAGGCTCCAATCTCGGCAACGTCACCGTCTACACGTTCGACGAGAACGGCCATTTCAGCGAGCGTATCGAGGCGCGAACCGCCGCGCTCGAGCACGGCTATTGGCAGCTCGACGACGCCCGCATCTACGCCCCCGGCAAGCCGCCGGACATCGAGCCGGCCTATCGGCTCAACACCAATCTGACTCTCGAGCAGGTGCGGGAAAGCTTTGCGACCCCGGAAACCGTGCCGTTCTGGCAGCTGCCGAGCTACATCGAAATGGCCGATCGTGCCGGGCTCGCCGCCACCGGTTATCGGCTGCAATACGACGAGCTGTTGGCGCGGCCATTCCTGCTTTGCGCCATGGTTCTGCTGGCCGCCGCCGTGAGCCTGCGCTTCTTTCGTTTCGGCGGCGTGCAGAAAATGGTGTTAAGCGGCATTTCCGCCGGATTTCTCATCTTCGTCTTGCAGAAGATCACCGAGGATATGAGCAAGTCGGAGCTGCTGCCGCCGATGGCAGCCGCCTGGATACCCGTGCTGGTCGGCAGCCTTACCGGTTTCCTCGCCCTGCTCTATCAGGAGGACGGCTAGCCGGCGGTAGCCGCGTCGGGCACCCGGACGCCGCAACGACGATGCGCTCACGCCGCGGCGCACCGCCCGTTTCCATTGCTTACGCCTTGTCCTAAATTTCGCCGCGAGCATGGGGCATTGGCTCCCCGCGGTCCGGAGGGCCGGATCGGGGACGAAGTTGAACCGGCCGCCGAGGGAGAACCAAAGAGCGATGTGGCTGAGCAGCATAGGCGCCCGCGCGCGACCGCTGGCGACCGCGGCGCTCGCCGTGGCGGCGCTCATTGCCGCCGCCTCGATGGCGCGGTCGCAGGAGGTGGTCGCGCTGGTCGACGGCACGCCGATCACCGAGCTCGACGTCGCACAACGCACCAAGCTCGAGCAATTGGGCAAGCCGCAGAAGCCGCCGACCCGCCAAGCCGTGATCGACGCGCTGATCGACGAAATCCTCGAAATACGCGAGGCCAAGCAATACAGCATCGACGTTCCGGACTCCGAGGTCGACGCCGCGTACGGCAACATCGCCGACCATATGGGCGTCGATGCCAAGAAGCTGGCGGAAATTCTCGACCACGCCGGATCGAGCGCGGCGACGCTGAAGAACCGGCTGCGCGCGCAGTTGGCCTGGAATGCGTTGATCCGCGGCCGCTATAAAGCCAGCCTGGAAATTCCCGACAGCGACGTCGAAGCCGAGCTGCAGCTGCATCCGAGCGACGAAAAAAAAGACGTTGGCTACGAATACACGATGCGGCCGATCATCCTCATCGTGCCGCCCGGCTCGGCGGCGGCCGCCTATGACGCGCGCAAGCGCGACGCCGACGCGCTGCGCGCGCGATTCCAGAACTGCGCCGACGGCATTCCGTTCGCCCGCGCCCTCAACGACGTGGCGGTGCGCGATCAAGTCCTCAAATTTTCCGCCGACCTGCCGGACCAGTTGCGCGCCATCCTCGACGGCACCGAGGTCGGCCACCTGACGCCGCCGGAGACGACCGCCGAGGGCGTGCAGATGTTCGCGGTCTGCGGCAAGCGCCAGACCAAAAACGACACGCCCGGCAAGAAACAGATTCGCGACGAGATTTTCCAGAAGAAATTCGGCGCCACCGCCAAGCGTTATTTGCAGCAGTTGCGGCGCGAGGCGATGATCGAATACAAGTAGGCCGCAACGAGCGGATCGAAACAGGACCGTGCAACCGCTGGCATTGACGCTCGGCGAGCCCGCCGGGATCGGGCCCGACCTTGCGCTCGCCGTCTGGCGGCGACGCGCCGAATACGACGTTCCCGCCTTCTATGTCGTCGGCGACGGCGACTTTCTGCGCCGGCGCGCCGAGGCGCTCGGGCTCGAAGCGCCGGTCGCGGAGGTGGCGCCGGAGCGCGCAGCCGAAGCGTTTTCGACCGCGCTGCCGGTCGTCGCCATCGCCGTCAAGGCGAGTGCCGCGCCGGGTCGGCCGGACCAATCGAGCGCGCCCGCCGCCATCGCTTCGATCCGTCGCGCCGTCGCCGACGTGCTCGCCGGCCGCGCCGGCGCCATCGTCACCAATCCGATAGCAAAAAACGTGCTCTACCAGTCGGGCTTTGCCGAGCCCGGACACACCGAGTTTCTGGCCAGGCTCGTTCAGGAGGCGACCGGCAAAGTGCTCCGGCCGGTCATGCTGCTGTGGGCGCCGGAACTTGCCGTCGTGCCGGTGACCATTCATCTGCCGCTGCGCGAAATCTTTGCCCGGCTGTCGGCCGAACTCATCGCCGACACCGGCCGCATCGTGGCGCGTGACCTGCGCATGCGGTTTCGCATTGCGCGACCCCGCCTTGCGATCGCGGGATTGAACCCGCATGCCGGCGAGCAAGGTACCCTCGGCGAAGAGGACCGCGCCATCGTCGCACCGGCGGTCGCGCGACTCGCCGCCGAGGGCATCGACGTGCGCGGTCCAGTGCCGGCCGATTCGCTGTTCCACGAAGCGGCCCGCGCCGGCTACGACGCGGCGTTGTGCATGTACCACGATCAGGCGCTGATCCCGATCAAGACGCTCGCCTTCGATCACGCCGTCAACGTCACGCTGGGATTGCCGTTCGTGCGCACGTCGCCCGATCACGGCACCGCGTTCGATATCGCCGGCACCGGCAAAGCCGATCCCAAAAGCCTCATTGCCGCACTGCAACTCGCTGCGCGACTTGCAGCCGCCGACAATACGGCGCTGCAAACCACGTCGTGAGCGCCGCGGCCGCCGCGGCGTCGGACGGCCTGCCGCCGCTGCGCGAGGTCGTGCAGCGTCACGGCATCGCGCCGAAGAAATCACTCGGTCAGAATTTTTTGTTCGATCTCAATCTTGCCGGACGCATCGCGCGCGCGGCGGGCCCGCTCGGCGGCGTGACGATATTCGAAGTCGGCCCGGGGCCGGGCGGACTGACCCGGGCGCTGCTTGCGCTCGGCGCCGCGCGCGTGGTCGCGGTCGAGCGCGACCAGCGGGCCATTGCGGCTTTGCGCGAGATCGCCGCGCATTATCCGGGACGTCTCGAGATCATGGCGGCGGACGCGCTCGGCTATGATCCGCGTCCTCTGCTTGCCGGCCCGGCGCGGATCGTCGCCAACCTGCCCTACAACATCGCCACGGCGCTGCTCGTCTCCTGGCTCGGCCTCGAGCCCTGGCCGCCCTGGTACGATGCCGCCGTTCTGATGTTTCAGCGCGAAGTTGCCGAACGCATCGTGGCGGAACCGCATTCGAAAAGCTACGGCCGCTTGTCGGTGCTGGCGCAATGGCGCTGTGAGGCGCGCATTTTGTTCGACGTCAACGCCGCGGCTTTCGTGCCGCCGCCTGCCGTCAATTCCTCGATCGTTCACCTCGTGCCGCGCCGGCGGCCGCTGCCGTGCGACCGCGCGTCGCTCGAGCGCGTCACCCAGGCGGCATTCGGTCAGCGTCGCAAGATGCTGCGGCAGAGCTTGCGTTCGCTCGGCACCGAGGTATCGGCCCTGCTGGCAGCGGCAGGATTGGATCCGACGGCGCGTGCCGAGGATCTCTCGGTCGGTGATTTTGTGGCCTTGGCCCGCGCGCTGGCGGCGGGCCGATGAGTCGGGCATGATGGCGGGCGTGATGTGCGAGAGGCCGCAGCCGCCATGACCGCAATGCATCGCCAGTCGCTGGTCGCCTACGGCCAACCGCTCTGCGAAACCGTTATCGACTGCCCGAAACCGCGCGGCAGCGAGGTTTTGGTGCGCATCGAGCGTTGCGGCGTCTGTCATTCCGACCTGCATCTGCAGGACGGCTATTTCGAATTGGGCGCCGACAATCGGCTCGACATCACCGCGGACCGGCCGCTGCCGTTCACGTTGGGCCACGAGATCGCCGGCGTGATCGCGGCCGCCGGCGAGGAGGCGTCGGTGGCGAAGATCGGCCGGCGCGTCGCCGTGTATCCCTGGATCGGTTGCGGCCAATGTGCGCGATGCCAGCGCGGCGAGGAGAACTTGTGCTCCGCCCATCACCATCTCGGCATCAGCGCCGATGGCGGCTTCGCCAGCCATGTCTTGATCCCGCATCCGCGTTATCTGCTCGACTACGCGCCGCTGCCGCCGAATTTGGCCGGACCGCTGATGTGCTCGGGGCTGACGGCTTATTCGGCGCTCAAGCGGCTGGCTGGACGCGCCGACGAAAGCCCGGTGCTGCTGGTCGGCCTGGGCGGCGTCGGTATGATGGGCCTCGCGATCGCACGCGCGTTGTTTCGACAGCCGCCGCTCGTTGCCGACATCGACGCCGACAAGCGCAACGCCGCGCTCGCCGCCGGCGCCGCGGCCGCCTACGACCCGGCCGACCCGGCGGCGCGGCGCGCGATTACGGCGGCAACCGGCGGCGTATTCGCAGTCTGCGACTTCGTCGGCTCGGACAAATCGCTGCGATTTGCCACCGGCGCGCTGGCGCGCGGCGGCAAGGTCGTGGTGACCGGATTGCTCGGCGGCATGTTTTCGATGGCCGCCGCGATGTTCGCCATCAAGGCCCTCACCATCGAGGGGACGCTGACCGGCACGCTCGACGAGGCGCGCGAACTGCTCGACCTTGCCCGCGCTGGCAAGATCGCTCCGATTCCGACCCGTGAGCGGCCGCTTGCCGAAGCGCAAGCCGCGCTCGACGACCTGCGCGCCGGACGCGTCGTCGGACGGACGGTGCTGACTGCGTAGCGGGCGATTGACCGTTCCAAACAGCTAAAGCTTCGCCTGCAGGCTGCGCACGAAATCGGACAATCCGATCTGGCGCTCGCGCTTCACGCGCTCGGCAGCCAGGATGGCGCGCACTTCGGCGAAGGCCAGGGCTCTATCTTGGTTGACAATGACATAATCGTATTCCGGCCAGTGGCTCATCTCGCCGGCAGCTTTCGCCATGCGCTCGCCGATGACGTCGCGGCTGTCCTGCGCGCGGGTCTTCAGCCGGCGCTCCAGCTCGCGCACGCTCGGCGGCAGGATGAAGACGCTGACCAGATCGTTGCGCGCCTTTTCGCTGAGCTGCTGGGTGCCTTGCCAGTCGATGTCGAACAGCACGTCGCGGCCGGCGCGCAACGCGGCAATGACCGGACGGCGCGGCGTGCCGTAGCGATGGCCGAACACTTCCGCCCATTCCAACAGCTCGTCCGACGCAATCATGTCGTCGAAGCGCGCGCGGTCGATGAAATGATAGTCGCGGCCGTCGACTTCGCCGCGCCGCTTCGGCCGCGTCGTGACCGACACCGAAAGCTCGACGTTGCGGTCGCCGCGCAGCAACATCCGCGACAGCGTGGTCTTGCCGGCGCCGGAGGGCGATGACAGCACGAACATCAGACCGCGCCGCGCGATCGCGTTTTGCTTGCTCGTTTTGGTCCGATGCCGGGCCGCACGCGCCATGGCTATTCCACGTTCTGCACCTGCTCGCGGAATTGCTCGACCGCAGCCTTGAGCGCAAGCCCGATATTGGTGAGCTCGACGTCGTTGGCCTTGGCGCACAGCGTGCTGGCTTCGCGATTGAGCTCCTGGGCGAGAAAGTCGAGCCGCCGGCCGATCGGGCCGCCCTGCGCGATGAGCTGCTGCACTTGGCCGACGTGGGCGGCTAGCCGATCGAGCTCCTCGCGCACGTCGGCTTTGGCGGCAATCAGAATGGCTTCCTGATGCAGACGGTCCGGATCGAACCGGTCGGATTGCGCCAAGAGCGTCGCCACCTGCTCGGCGAGCCGCGTGCGGATCGCTTCCGGCCGGCGGCCCGGCGCAAGCTCGGCGCGTTCGACGAGAGCGCCGATCTCGTTCAGCCGCAGGCCGAGAACGCGGGCGAGCGCGCCGCCTTCGTGGCGGCGCATGCCGGCGAGCGCGACCACGGCTTCGGCAAAGCCGGAGCTGACCGCCGTCTCGGCCTTGCGCCGTTCTTCTGCATCCTCCTCCACCTCGCCGACTTCGATGACGCCCTTGAGGCCGAGCAGGCCGTCAAGCGTCGCCGGCGAGGTTTCGATGCGGCGCGCCACGTCGCGTGCCGCGATCAGCACCGCTTCGAGCACCGCAGCATTGACGCGCACCGCGACGGTGGCGCCGGTGCGCTCGACGGTCAGACCTGCCTGGATCGAGCCGCGCGTCAGCGTTGCGCTGGCGTTGGCGCGCAACGCCGGCTCGATCGCGTCCCACCCAGGCGGCAGACGCAGCCGCAGATCAAGGCCTTTGCCGTTGACCGATTTGATTTCCCAGGTCCAGGAATATGAACCGCAGACGCCGTGGCTGCGAGCAAATCCGGTCATGCTCGACAGCGCCATGGACTTGAGCCTCCGGCCCGGGAATCGACTAAAAATCCGCGCCGAACTTAACCGCGGGCTACCGCACTCACAAGCCGATCATTCCGCCGATTGAGCGTGGTGGCGGGGTTTGTGGCGCGCCGTGTGCGGGGATGCCGGAGCTGGCGGCGGCGCGGTGGCGGCTTGCGCCGGCGGAGCGACCTCCGACCCGGCGGGGCTGAAGACTGGCGCTGCCTGACCGGTTTGGCCGGCTTCCAGCTGGCGCAGCCGCATCACGTTCTTCTGGTGCTGCTCGTAGGTTTCGGCAAAGACGTGGCCGCCGCTGCCGTCGGCGACGAAGTAAAGCTCGCGGGTGCGCGCCGGGTTCGCCGCGGCTTCGAGCGCCGCGCGGCCGGGATTGGCAATCGGTCCCGGCGGCAAGCCGTCGATCTGATAGGTGTTGTACGGCGTCGGCTGGTCGATCTCGCTCTTCATGATCGGCCGGCCAAGCGTGCCTTTACCGCCGACCAGTCCGTAAATGATGGTCGGATCCGACTGCAGGCGCATTTTTTGCTTGAGTCGATTGACGAACACCGCGGCGATGCGCGTGCGCTCTTCCGGCTTGCCGGTCTCTTTCTCCACCAGCGAAGCGAGAATGACGAGCTGCTCCGGAGTTTTCAGCGGCAGATCGGGCGAACGGCGCTCCCAGATTTCCTTCACCAGCCGCTGCTGGGCGTGCTGCATGTGCACGATCATCTGCGCCCGGGTCATGCCGCGGGTGAAGCTGTAGGTGTCCGGCAGCATCGAGCCTTCGGGGGGGATTTCATCGATGTTTCCGGTCAGCACGTCGTCGGCCATCAATCGCGCAACGATCTGCTCCGAGGTCAAACCCTCCGGGATGCTGATCTGATGCACCACCACCCTGCCCTCGCTGATGGTGGAGACCACGTCGCTCAGGCTGGCATGCGCCTTGAACTGGTATTCGCCGGCTTTCAATCCTTCACGCGCCTTGAGCAGCAGCACGCCGCCGATGAAAACCCAGGACTGGTCGATCACACCCTCGCGCGACAGCACATCGGTGATGTCGCGGATCCCGGAACCGCGCGGGATGTCGACGATGCGGTCCTGCTGCAACGGCCCCGGCGCGTCGAAGCGCTGCTTGCCGATGTAGAGCACGTATCCGGCGGCGACGACCACGATCAGGAAAATGCTGATGATGGCATTGCCGACGATCACCAGCGGATGCCGCGCGCGCTTGGAGCGGCTCACCGGTATCTCGACGCGGTCCGGCTCGAGCGCCGCGCGCGGGCTGCGCGGATTGATGCGTTTGGGTTCGGCGCGTTGGCCGGGATTTGGCGCCGCCGCCATGCCGTTAAGCAGCGATTGCGAGAGCGGCGACAACGGCTCGCCCGCGCCAACGACGGGCTTCGAATTGTTGGGCCCTGCAGCAACGCCCGCCGGCGGCGCCGGCGCGGTGGTACGCGGCGCTGCCGGCTTTGCGGCTGCGCGCGGCAGCGGCGCCGCATCGGATGGCTGCTGCTGCACTGGCGTAGCCGTTGCAGTTGTTGTGCCACTATTAGTAAGCCGCGCGGCGGCCGGCGGCTTCGCGCCGGAACGCAATTTCGAATCGATTGGATCGGCGGGGCGCTCCGAGGCCCCGCGTCCGCGTGGCGCGGGCCGCTCGCCGTTCCTCGGCGGTGTACCGGTATCCGTCACCGCGCCATGTCCTTTTGATCGAGATGCATGATTGGGAAAGCTGACCGGCCCCACCCGGCGTTGACGAATGCTTACACATTCCGTTGCGTCTGCCCAGCGGAACGATCGCGAGGCTGGTAGGCTTTGTGGATCGCAGGCGAGTGCGGAGCAAATATGGCGAAAGGGTGATGGGCCGCTAATCGGCCAGGCGGCGGAACACCAGGCTGGCATTGGTGCCGCCAAATCCGAACGAATTCGACAGCACGACATTGACCGGCCGGTTTTTTGCGCGGTGCGGCACCAGGTCGAGCGCGGTGGCGACAGATGGATTGTCAAGATTGATGGTCGGCGGCACCACCTGATCGCGGATGGCGAGAAGACAAAAGATCGCCTCGACGGCGCCGGCGGCGCCGAGCAGATGCCCGATCGCGGATTTGGTCGATGACATGGCAATACGGCGGGCGGCGTTGCCGACCAGCCGCTCGACCGCCTTCAACTCGATCTCATCGCCGAGCGGCGTCGACGTGCCATGGGCGTTGATATAGTCGATGTCCTCCGCCGAGAGGCCGGCACGGCGGATCGCCGCCTTCATGCAACGCACCGCGCCGTCGCCGTCCTCCGCAGGCGCGGTGATATGGTAAGCGTCGCCGGACAGGCCATAGCCGACGAGTTCGGCGTAGATGCGGGCGCCGCGGCGCTTGGCGTGCTCGTAGTCCTCAAGCACGACGGCACCGGCGCCTTCGCTCAGCACAAAGCCGTCGCGGTCGCGATCGTAGGGCCGTGATGCGCGTTCGGGCGTGTCGTTGAACCCAGTCGACAGCGCGCGGCAGGCGGCAAAGCCGGCGAGCGAAATACGGTTGACCGGGGATTCCGCGCCGCCGGCTACCATGACGTCGGCGTCGCCGAGCGCGATCAGGCGGCCGGCATCGCCGATGGCATGAGCCCCGGTCGAACATGCCGTGACGACAGCGTGGTTGGGTCCTTTGAGCGCGTGCGCGATCGAAACGTAGCCGGCGGCAAGATTGATGATTCGGCCGGGAATGAAAAACGGCGATACCCGGCGCGGCCCGCGGTCGCGCAACAGGATCGCGGTCTCGGCGATGCCCTCGACGCCGCCGATGCCCGCACCGATCAGCACGCCGCTGGTGATCTGATCCTCGTATTGGCGCGGGTGCCAATCGGCATCGTCGAGCGCCTGGGTCGCGGCGCTCATGGCAAAAATGATGAAGTCGTCGACCTTGCGCTGTTCCTTCGGCTCCATCCATTGGTCGGCGTTGAATGTGCCGCCACTGCCGTCGCCGCGCGGAATTTGGCCGGCAATTTGGCTGGCGATGTCGGCGACCTCGAATTTCTCGATGCGCTTGATGCCGCTTTCCGCCGCGAGCAGGCGCTTCCAGGTCGCCTCGACGCCGTTGGCCAGCGGGGTGACCATGCCAAGCCCGGTGACGACGACGCGGCGCATCAGCGGCCCTCCGCCAGGGCGGCGCAATCCCGGCGCGGATCAAACCTGGCGATTTGCCGCCGGCCCTCACAACAGCGGCGCGCACCAAGCCATTCCGCACCACCGCTTGCGCAGATTCGACACGCGTAGACCAAATTCATGCAAGGACGGGTCGGCAGCGTTCGAAAGTCAGCTTTTCGCGTTCTTCTCGAGAAATTTGATGGCGTCACCGACGGTCAAAATGGTCTCCGCGGTATCGTCGGGGATTTCACAATTGAATTCTTCCTCGAACGCCATGACCAGCTCGACGGTATCGAGGCTGTCTGCGCCAAGGTCTTCGATGAAGCTGGCGTTTTCCGTGACCTTGTCGGCATCGACGCCGAGATTCTCCACGACGATCTTTTTCACCCGCTCGGCAATGTCACTCATCGTTCCAACCTCATGTTTCGACGCAAACCCAACGGCATGGGTCCTCGTCTCGTCGTCGGTGACGGCCGCGGGTCGACACCGATCAGAGGCGGACCGTTGTTGCCCCGCTCTCCGGCTTTCAGGTTCCCCGAGCCCGATGGCGGTCGGTTACCATACTTCCCCCGCGTTGGCCAGCGCGGCCCACCGCGCCCGTTGCGTTGCACTGCCTTCAGATCATTGCCATTCCGCCGTTGACGTGGAGCGTCTGGCCGGTCACGTAGGCGGCCTCGTTGGCGGCGAGGAAGAGCACGGCTGCTGCTACCTCCTCGGGTGTTCCGGCGCGGCCGGCCGGGACCTTCGCCAGGATGGCCTCGCGCTGCTTGTCGTTGAGCTTTTCAGTCATCGGCGTGAGGATGAAGCCCGGCGCCACGCAATTGGCGGTGACGCCGCGCTTGGCATATTCCTGCGCCACCGCCTTGATCATGCCGGCTATGCCGGCCTTGGCAGCGACGTAATTGGCCTGGCCCGGATTGCCGGTCGTCCCCACTACCGACGTGATGGCGATGATACGGCCGAAGCGGCGGCGCATCATGCCGCGCACCGCCGCGCGCATCAGCCGGAACGTCGCCGACAGATTGACGGCGATGACCTGATCCCAATCCTCATCGCGCAACTGCACCAACAGATTGTCGCGCGCCAGCCCGGCATTGGCGACCAGAATATCGAGCTGGCCCATCGCCTGCTCGGCCGCCGGGACGAGCGCGTCGGTCGGCGCGGCGTCGGCAAGATTGCACGGCAGCGGGTGGACGCGCGCGCCGAGCTCGGCGGCGAGGCGGTCGAGCACTTCGCGCCGCGTGCCGGAAATGGCGACGGTCGCGCCCCGGCCATGCAGCATGCGCGCGATGCTGCCGCCGATCGGTCCGGTCGCTCCAGTGATCAACGCGGCCTTGCCGCCGAGATCGAACATGTGCCCCTCTTTGCTCCGCGAGACCTTCCGCTCTTGCTCTTCTTCGTTTGGCGACGAGCGCGTTCAACCGCGTAAAGCCTTGAAACGGGCAACGTCGTCGGGCGCGCCGATCGACGACGCCCCGACGCCTTCAGCGATGCGCTTGATCAGCCCGCTCAGCACCCGCCCGGCGCCGACTTCATAGAATGCGGCGACGCCATTCTGCGCCATGTAGAGAACCGATTCACGCCAGCGCACGGTGCCGGTCACTTGCTCGACCAGCGCGCGCACGATGTCGGCCGGCTCGGTGACCGGCCGCGCCAGCACATTGGCGATCAGCGGCAGGCGCGGCGGCTTGACGGCGATTTTGCCCAGCGCCTCGGCCATCGCGGCGGCGGCGGGCCGCATCAAGGCGCAATGGAACGGGGCGGACACCGGCAGCATCATCGCCCGTTTGACGCCGCGCGCTTTGGCGACTTCGACCGCGCGTTCGACCGCAATCTTGTCGCCGGACAAGACGACCTGGCCGCCACCATTGTCGTTCGCGGCGGCGCACACCCCGGCGTCAGCCGCCGCGGCGGCGATTGACTCGGCGGCGGCAAACTCGGCACCGACCAACGCCGCCATGGCGCCGGCGCCGACCGGCACCGCCTTCTGCATGGCGCGGCCGCGAATACGCAGCAGCCTTGCGGCATCCGCGATCGACAACGCGCCGGCGGCGGCCAGCGCCGAGTATTCGCCGAGCGAGTGGCCGGCGACGAATTTGGCATCGCGGGCAAGGTCGAGCCCGGCCTCGGCCTCGAGCACCCGCATCACCGCGAGCGACACTGCCATCAGCGCAGGCTGGGCGTTCTCTGTGAGGGTCAGCTTGTCGGCAGGACCATTCCAGATCGTCTCGCTGAGCGGCTCATCCAAAGCCTCGTCGACCTCGGCAAACACGCGGCGCGCGGGTTCGAAGACATCCGCCAACGGCTTGCCCATGCCGACCGTTTGACTGCCCTGGCCGGGAAAGACGAATGCGACCGCCATCGGCCTTTCTGCCTCGTGGAAAGCGGCGAAAGATACCGCGATGGCGGCCCTGTCAAGGACGGCCCTGTCAAGGACGGCCGGGGGTCCGGCGCTTGACCGCGGCGCAGCGGGTAAGAAAGCGACAACGGTAAGCTCGTAAACTGAGGCAGCGGGGGCTACGGCCCCCTTGGATGCGCACGGGTCATGTCAATGGCGGCCTTTGCACCGGTTACCGACGCGGATCTCTCTCGCGCGCGCGAGGATGCTGTATTCCGGCAAGAGCTCTTGGAGCAGAGCCTGCAAACCCTGCTGGCCCGCGTGCAGAAGCTGCGCAACGCGCCGCCCGCGGCACATAGCGTCGGCGCCGGCCAAATGCGCGAAGCGATCGAGCTTGCTGTGCGGCTTGCCGAAATGATCCAGAGCGTGGCGAAGCCAAAGCGAAGGCGCGTCTGAGGGTTAAAGGCGCCAATTGCTGAGGTCCGGCACGGCCGCTTGCCTTTCCGCGCCGCCCGCGTATATGTCCGGCTTCCGCTCGACCCCGGCCGGGGGCTGAACGGACGGCCGCGCAGGCAACCGCGGCAGGGCCGTGATGGTCCGGCGTCCGGTGTCCCCGCCTTCAGAGCATTCGAGCCTTTCCCGAAGGGCTCGAGGGGCTTGGCGCCAGGGTGAGCTATGGGACTTAGGAAAGGGCAGCCATGCCGCTCTACGAACACGTTTATCTTGCGCGCCAGGACGCTAGCGCGCAGCAGGTCGAGGAATTGACCGGGCAACTCAAAGGCGTCGTCGAGAACCTTGGCGGTTCCGTTGCCAAGACCGAATATTGGGGCGTCAAATCGCTCTCCTACCGCCTGCGCAAGAACCGCAAGGCGCATTTCACGCTGATGAACCTCGACGCCCCGCCGGCGGCGATCAACGAGATCGAGCGGCTGGAGCGGCTCAACGAAGACGTGCTGCGCTACCTGACCATCCGGGTTGAAGAGCACGAGGCGGGCCCGTCCGCCATGATGCGCCGCGCCGAGCGCGATCGTGACCGCGACGAGCGGCGCGGCGACCGCGGCGATCGGTTTGACCGCGGCGACCGTGGTGAGCGCGGCGAGCGTCCGCGCGACCGCGAGCGCCGGCCGCGCGATGAAGAAGCCGAAGCTGCGACGGAGCAATAGCCATGGCCATGTCCCCTCAAATGGGCGGCGGACGCCGGCCCTTTTTCCGGCGCCGCAAGAGCTGCCCGTTCTCCGGCGCCAACGCACCGAAGATCGACTACAAGGATGTCAAGCTCTTACAGCGGTTCGTTTCGGAGCGCGGCAAGATCGTGCCAAGCCGCATCACCGCGGTTTCCGCAAAGCGGCAGCGCGAGCTCGCCCAGGCGATCAAGCGGGCGCGCTTTCTTGGGCTGTTGCCCTACGTGATCCGCTGATCGGCAAGGAGAAGCCGACATGGAAGTGATCCTGCTCGAACGCGTCGCCAGGCTCGGCCAGATGGGCGATGTGGTGCGCGTCAAGGACGGCTTTGCCCGCAATTTCCTGTTGCCGCGTGGCAAGGCGTTGCGCGCCACCGACGAGAACCGAACCCGGTTCGAAACCATGAAGACCGATCTTCAGGCGCGCTCGCTCGCCATGAAGAGCGAGGCTGCCGGCGTTGCCGACAAACTCAACGGCAAGAGCTTTACGGTGCTGCGCCAGGCATCCGAAGCGGGCCAGCTGTTCGGCTCGGTATCGCCGCGCGATCTCGTGCGCCTGATCACCGAGGCCGGCTTTCCGATCAATCGCAATCAAATCGCCCTCAACACGCCGATCAAGACGATCGGTCAGCATGCCGTACCGCTGGCGCTGCACCCGGAAATCGAAACCGCGATCATCGTCATTGTCGCGCGCAACAACGACGAGGCGGAACGGATCGCGCGAGGCGAGGATGTGACGCAGCGGCGCGAAGAGCCGACCGAGGCCGAAGCCGCCGCGGCTGCCGCCGAAGCGTTTTTCGAGCCCGAGGCTGCCGAATCGCGGCGCGCGCGCGAAGGCGAGGAGCAACCGCCGGCAAATTCGTCGGCGGGCGCCGTTCAGACCTGACCCGGGCGCGAATTCAGTCGGGAATATTGTCCCTGGTGACAGGCGCGGCCGCTGCCGGCTGTGGCGGCGGCGGCGCAGCGGCTGGCTGCGGCGGTGCGGCTGCGGGCTCTCGGCTCTCTGCCGGATGGACTTGCGGGTTAGGCGTCTCCGCCGCAGGTGGGACGGCAACCGCAGTTTTGGCCCCGGGGGCGGGGGAAGCAGGAGAAGGCGTCGCCGCTTCGGCCGGCTTAGCCTCTTCAACCGGCTTAGCCTCGTCGGCCGGCTTAGCCTCTTCGAACGGCTTGGTTCGCCCTCGCGTCCTGGTGGCCGCAGGCCCGCGGCGGTTGGGCAATGGACCGCGGGCCGAGCCGGGCCGACCAGGCTCTGCGGCGGCGCGGTGTTCCGGTTCCGGCTTGGCTGGGGGCTTTTCTTCCGGTCGTTCCGGCCGGCGCGCCTCGTGGCTTTTCGGCTGCTCGGCCGTAGCGTGTGACCCCTCGCCCTGCGGCTGGCCGTGCGCCGGCGCGGCGCGGCCTACTCCGCCCCCACTGGCAAGCACATAGGCAGCCACCGCCGCCGCCTCCTTGGCGCTCGCCGTGTAGTGCTCGCTCAAGAACCCAGCAAGTGCCCCAGCGTCGCGGCCGTTCGCCAGGCCGCGGACGGACTTGTGGCAAGCTGCACAATCGCCGGCATAAATTTGCGCCACCGACTTGTCCTGATCGATATTGACTTGGGCGAGCGCCATCGTCGGCGCCAGTGCCAAGGCCAATCCAAGCGTCGGCGCAAGACCTCGAAACACCGCGATTCCCTCAAACCCTGATCCGGTAGCTTTACCGGAAAACCGGCCAAATGCGAGCGCCGCATGGCAAGCCCACCCCGGCGGCCTTGCCGCATTGCTGGTCAAGGACGATTTTGTTTTAATGACGGCAAGGAGAAGACCCCATCGGCGCGGCACCTGGATTTTAAGTGCTCGGGAGCAGCTCGTTGCGCAAAGTTCGACGCGGAACCCGCGCATGCCAACGGGGGCGGCCGGTATAGGCGTGGAGGCGACTGTGGAATGGTTGCTGATAGTGTTTTTGCGGCGATTTATCCGCTACGGCTCATTGCGGCTGACGACGGCAGCGGGCAAGACTCACGTTTTCGGCGACGGCTCCGGAGCGCCGGTGGCGGCGCGGTTCACCAGCGCAAAAGCGCAGCGCGCGGTGCTGTTCGATCCCGAACTCAAGCTCGGCGAAGCCTATATGGACGGCAGCTTCGTCGTCGAACGCGGCTCGATCGCCGACGTACTCGCCATTCTGTTCCGCCAGCCCGGCCTCGATCTGCCGCGCTGGGCCTCGCCGCCGCGGTTCGTGCGTTATCTGTTGCGCCGGCTGCACCAGTTCAACTCGCGCTTTCGCGCCCGCCGCAACGTGGCGCGTCATTACGATCTCAATGGCCGGCTGTATTCGCTGTTCCTCGATGCCGACCAGCAATATAGCTGCGCCTATTTCGAATCACCCGATGTATCGCTCGACGATGCGCAGCTTGCGAAAAAACGCCATTTGGCGGCCAAGCTCCTTGTCGAGCCCGGCGCCAACGTGCTCGACATCGGCTGCGGCTGGGGCGGGCTTGCGCTCTATCTCGCCGAAATGTGTGGCGCGCGCGTCACCGGCATCACGCTGTCCGAGGAACAATATCGGCGCGCGCAGGAGCGGGCGCTGGAGCGCGGCCGCGAGCACGAAGCGGTGTTCCTGCTGCTCGATTACCGCGATGTCGAAGGGCGCTTCGACCGCATCGTCTCGGTCGGCATGTTCGAGCATGTCGGGGTGGGCTTTTACGACGCCTATTTCGGCAAATGCGTGCAGCTCCTGCACGACGGCGGCGTCATGCTGCTGCACTCGATCGGCCGCAAGAGCCCGCCGGGCGTCACCAATCCCTGGCTTGCCAAATACATCTTCCCGGGCGGCTATATCCCCGCGCTCTCAGAAATTGTACCGCGGATCGAGCGCGCCGGCCTGATCGTCAACGACATCGAAGTCCTGCAGTTGCATTATGCGGAAACGCTGAAAGCCTGGCGCGAGCGGTTTCTCGCCCATCGCGACGAGGTCGTGCGGCTCTACGACCAGCGCTTCGTGCGGATGTGGGAATTTTACCTGGCCTCCTCGGAGATGGCGTTCCGCGAGGGCGACATGGTCGTGTTCCAGATTCAATTGACCAGGCGCAAAGGCGTCACGCCGGCCACGCGCGACTATATCGTGCGTGAAGAAGCGCGGTTGCGCACGCTGGAAGCGAGCGCCGCGCCGCCGCTGCGCCTCGTCGGTGAGTGACGCACGGCAGCGCGATGCGCAAAAGGCATTCGTCAAGCGCCTTTCACGGTCGTCGCGTTGGTGCGGTGGGTAACGGGGAAAGCCGGAAATCGGATTTCCCTCGCCGCGCCCGCTGGATTATCGACGGCACATGGATGGCCGAGGTCGGCGCCGCGCTGCACGATGCGGCATTGTGGGCAACGCGTCAGTGCGAGGGAAGCGTTAGTGCGAGGAAGGCGTTCAGTGCGCAGCGTAATGCATCGTTGAGTGATCCGCGATGTTGAGTGACCGCAAAAGAACCGCCCCGACAGCGGCCGACCGTAAATCGACCACATGCGAATTTCTTGATTTGAACTATGGCACCAATCGATTCGCTCGCACGCAAGCCGCAAGCCGCCGCCGAGCCGGCGTTTCGGTCGCCGCCGCACAATATCGAGGCTGAGCAGGCGCTGCTCGGGGCCATTCTCATTAACAATGAAGCCTTTTACAGGGTTTCTGACTTCCTCGAATCAAAACACTTTTTTGAACCAATTCATGCGGAAATTTTCGATCTGGCCGGGCGTCTCATTCACCTGAGCAAGCGTGCTGATCCCATTTCGCTGAAAGGCCATCTCGCCGAGCGTGACATTGAGGGCCTTTCCGTCAGCCAATATCTTGCCAGGCTAGTGGCTGAAGCGACAACGATCATCAATGCTCAGGACTACGGACGCATTGTCTACTTTCTGGCGGTGCGACGCGCCCTGATCGAGATCGGCGAGGATATCGTCAACCTCGCCTACGACGCGCCGGTCGAGGCAACGCCCACGAGCCACATCGAGGACGCCGAGCGGAAGCTTTACGAAGTTGCCGAGACCGGCCGATACGACAGCGGCTTCCATAGTTTCGGCAGCGCGCTGACCAAGGCCGTGGACATGACGGCGGCCGCCTACCAGCGCGACGGGAAGCTGTCTGGCTTGGCAACCGGATTGAAGGACCTCGATACCAAGATGGGCGGTCTGCAGGCCTCCGATCTCATCGTCCTCGCCGGCCGGCCCGGCATGGGTAAGACCGCGCTCGCGACGAACATTGCCTACAACATCGCCAAGGCATGGCAAGGCGAACAGCGCGCGGATGGGCACATAAAGACCGTCAATGGCGGCGTCGTCGGCTTCTTCTCCCTGGAAATGTCGGCGGAGCAATTGGCGACGCGAATCATCGCGGAGCAAACCGGCATACCGTCCAGCAGCATGCGCCGTGGCGTCATCAACGACATGGACTTCGAGAAAATCCAGGAAACGGTGATTGAAATCCAGAACCTGCCGCTTTTCATCGACGAAACGGGCGGATTATCGGTAGCGCAACTCGCGGCGCGAGCGCGGCGGCTCAAACGGCAGCGCGGACTCGATCTCATTGTCATCGATTACATTCAACTGATGCAGGGATCGACCCGTCGCGCCATGGAAGGCCGCGTGCAGGAAGTCACTGAGATAACAACCAACCTGAAGGCGCTCGCCAAGGAGCTTAACGTTCCAGTCGTGGCGTTGTCGCAATTGTCGCGTCAGGTCGAGAACCGCGAAGACAAACGCCCGCAATTGTCGGATTTGCGCGAGTCCGGTTCGATCGAGCAGGACGCCGACGTGGTCATGTTTGTGTTCCGCGAAGAATATTACCACGAGCTCCGCAAACCCTCGGAATCGAACAAGGAAAAATTTGCTGAATGGGAGGTCGAGGGGGATCGCTTGGTAGGTAAGGCGGAAGTAATTATCGGCAAGCAGCGCCACGGCCCCACCGGCACGGTGGAGCTGCATTTCGACGCCGCCGTGACCCGCTTCGCCAATCTCGACACGACGCATCGGCCAGATTTTTAGGCCGCAAGACTCAAGCCGCTCGTGGCTGCACGTCGCGTTCTATAGCAGGCCCGCTCTGCATCCGCGTCTTTGTCAAATCGTGCATGGCCTGCAGATTGATCCAGAACTCGGCGCTTGTGCCGAAGAAGCGCGCAAGCCGCAACGCGGTGTCCGCGGTTACCGAGCGTTCGCCTTTGACAATGGCACCGATGCGCGTTGCCGGAACACGCAAGGCCAATGCGAGCGCATTGATAGAAAGGCCGAGAGGTTTTAGGAACTCCTCGCTCAACACTTCGCCCGGATGTGTCGTCACGCGATTAGGCGTACCTACACCTCTAGTGATAGTCGACGATTTCGACATTCGCCGGACCCTCCTTGGTCCATATAAAGCAAATGCGCCATTGATCATTAATCCGTATTGAGTGCTGTCCGCGACGGTCTGCGAAAAGAGCCTCCAGGCGATTGGCTGGTGGACTCCGTAAATCGTTGAGATCGCGCGCGTGATGGAGCATGTCGAGTTTCCGCAGCGCCTGCTTCTCAATGCCGCTAAAGCGTTTCACGAAATCGCCCATCCACAGCAACTCTGTGGCGCGGTCGCGAAACGATCGGATCATACGTTCATCTAATACCGATCACGTGCTACGTCAAGCGTATAACGCGGCGCGGGCCGAAGTCCCAGTAGGCGCCCGCTCGGAAGCTTTACCGTCGCCCCTCCCGCGGTCATAACCCTGCTTAACGAACGAATTCAGCCTATCGGCTAACCGGGCTTCGTCGCGAATCCAAGTCCGCGCAGATAGACCAAAATCCCGGCCTCGAGCAATTCCTCCGCCGCCATCGGCAAGGTGCGCCGCGCCGCGTCGCCGCGGCCGAACAGCGATGCGATGCCGTGCGACAGCGACCAGATATGCAGCGCGACCATGAGCGTCGGCGGGCGTTTCGCCGGCGGCATTTGCGCGCAAATCTTTTCGGCCGCGCCGCGCAGCACCGCGAAAGCGCGGTCGCCGGCGTCGCGCAGTTCCGGGCTCGCGGACAACGGAATGCCGGCCTCGAACATCGCCGAATAGTAGGCCGGCTCGGTGCGAGCGAATTCCAGATAGGCTTTGCCGAGCCGATCGAGCGCCGCCAACGGCTCGGGACGGCCGTCGTCCCAGGCCCGCGCCAGTACCGTTTCGAAGCGCTCGAAGCCGCGCAGCGCGACGTTGGCCAAAAGCTCGTCGCGGTCGCGAAAATGCCGGTACGGCGCGGCCGGGCTGACGCCGGCCCAGCGCGCGGCTTCGGCGAAGGTGAAGCCGGCCGGTCCCTTTTGCGCGATCAGTTCGAGGGCGGCACGTAAGAGCGCCTCTTTGAGATTGCCGTGGTGATAGCCGCGCGGCTCGCCGGGCCCCTCGGCGCCGCGCCCGTGCTTGGACCAGCTCATGTTAATGGCTTTTACATTAGCCGGCCGACGCCGTCGAGTTTTTCAACGCCGGTCCGGCAATTGACGGCAACGGCAGCCGCAGGCTTAGTCAACGATGCAACGTGTTGTGGTTGTTCGGCAATGACCCTCAGCGAAGCCCCCGAAGCCCCTGCCGCGCCGCCTTTTTTGGCCGCGGCGACCGATACCGGCGTGCTCGGCGTGTTTTGGCTCAAGCGGCTGTGGTCGCGCGCGCTTGCCGCGCGACAAGGCCGGTTCCTGCCGCCGAGCCTGCACGAGCGGCAGCTCGATTACCTGGTGATCCACGCCCTCGGAATAGGCCTCGAGCAGACGACGACGTATCTCGGCCAAGCGGCGCCGAGTTTCGCCGAGTTCGAAGGCTGGATCGCCTCGACCAGCGGCGGCGTGGCGCCGGAGCGGATCGCGCGCATCAATGCCGCGGTGACGGGCGCCGATCCGCCGCCGCAAACCGCGCGCTGGCTCGCCGCCGTGGACGCGAGCGCGCCGGTCTTGACCGCCGCCGATCTCAACTTCTGGCACGAGCACGGCTACGTGGTGCTGCACGATGCGGCGCCGGCAGAGCTGTGCGCGGCCGCGGCGCAGGCCGTGTGGCAGCACATCGGCGCGCGTCCCGACGATCCCGACACCTGGTACGGCAAAAGCGATCACGGCATCATGGTGCAATATTTTCAGCACCCGGCATTCGAGGCGGTGCGCCGCTCGCCGCGCATCCACAAGGCCTTCGCGCAATTGTGGGACACCGCCGATTTATGGGCGACGACCGACCGCGTCGGCTTCAATCCGCCCGAGCGCGACGGCTTTAAGTTTCCCGGACCGCGCCTGCATTGGGACGTCAGCGTGAAACCGCCGATTCCGTTGAGCACCGCCGGCATTCTGTATTTCACCGACACGCCGCCCGAGCAGGGCGCGTTCACCTTGGTGCCTGGTTTCCAGCGCTGGGGCGAAAGCTGGCTCAAAGCCTTGCCGCCCGGCGCCGACCCGCGGCAGCAGGACCTTTACGCTTTAGGTCCGCGCGCCATCGGCGGACGCGCCGGCGATCTCATCATCTGGCATCAGGCACTGCCGCACGGCGCCAGCCCCAACCGCGGCAGGTGGCCGCGCCTGGTGCAATACGTCAACATGTTCCCGGCCCATCACGCGGAGCACGAGGAGTGGATTTAGGGCATGTTCCGCTGTAATCGAATCGAGTTCCTTCATTCGTCATTGCCGGGCTTGACCCGGCAATCCATGCTGCGTTGAAGCCGCATGGATGCCCGGGTCAAGCCCGGGCATGACGAGAACGTGGTGCTATCTGAGCGAGATGTGCTCTAGGGTCAGCTCGTTGGAGCCGCTGTCTGCACAGCAGATACAGACGACGACCACAGCCTCAGGGCAGCATCCATCGCCGGCGCTTTCACGGGCGCGGCAGCGGCGCGGCCATCCAGGGCAGGCGCTCGAATAGCGTTGGCTCGCCGTAACGCGCGCCCTCGATCGAGAGCAACCGCAATTTTGTGCGCACGCCGCCGGGTGCGGAAAAGCCGCCCATTTTGCCGCCCGCCGCCAGGACGCGATGACAGGGCACGATGAGCGGCACGGGATTGCGCGACAACGCGTCGGCGACTTCGCGCGCCAACTGGCGGTCGCCGAGTTGCTCCGCAATCTCGCCATAGGAGAGCGTGCCGCCCGGCGCAATGGTGCGGGCCACGGCATAGACGCGGCGGTCGAATTCGGCCATGCCGTCGAGATCGAGCGCTATGGAGCCGAGGTCTTTGCGCTCGCCGGCGAGCAAGGCGACGATATCGGCAACGGCACGGGCGATTTCGGGCGGTGGCGCAGTTTCGCGCGCGTCGGGAAAGCGGCGCGCGATCCGGGCGCGGGTGGCGCGCGCGCTCTTTTCCGGAAGCTGCACCGCGGCAATGCCGCGGCCGCTCCACACCACGCCGCAGTCGCCGATCGCGGTCGTAAACAGATGAAAGCCGAGATCGATCATGACGCGTCATTTAGCGGCAGAATCGCGCCGATTCCACCCGAAAGCTGCGAGAGCGTCCCGGTCAGCGTTGCGCGGTGTCCTGATCCGCCCTCATGGCGATGCGCAGCGGTTTCGGGATCGGCCGCGCCCGGCCGCCGCAGACGAAGGCGACGCGCACGTTGGCGTCGGTCAGCACGTCGTCGCCGCGCAGCACGCGCTGCTGCAGCGTGAGCGACGCGCCCCTGACCTCGGCCGGCTCTGACCAGATTTCCAGCACGTCGTCCATGCGCGCCGGTTTCAAAAACTCGATGTTCATCGAGCGGACCACGAAGGCAAAGCCCGGCGCTTCCTGCGCGGTCGCCTCGAACAGCGCGCGGTGATCGGCGCCGAGCAGCCGCAGATAATTGGTCCGTCCGCGCTCCAAGAACCGCAGATAGCTGGCGTGATAGACGATGCCGGTAAAATCGGTGTCCTCGTAGTACACGCGCACCGCCAGCACGTGCCGGCCGTCGCGAATTTCGCCGTCGAGGGGGATGCGATGAAGATCACTCATCAGCAAAACCTTTGCGCAATGAGAATATTATTATGTAGGACGCCTAACGAATTCGTCATTAAAGCGGACTCTGAATTCTTCGAGAGCTTCCTCAAAACGGCCAAAACCTTCCTGCCTCATTCGAGCTGCAAACCCAATGCTGCGTTCAGTGCCAATAATGGCTGACCAATAGTACCGAATCATTCCAGCAGCATCACGCTCTTTTGGTCCCTGAACTCTCATGTTGTTCTCCAGGGTCAATTATCAGCAAGGCCTTATCGCCACGGCACGCGCCCGGTCATCGCGTGCTCCCAGTTCTTGCCATCGAACTGGCTCACTTCGAGCGCCGCGATGTCGACGCCGTCGAGGCAGCGCACGTTGACGTCGATCTTGTCGGGGTCGGAGCGCGGCACGTAGAACGGATGGATGCCGCAGGTCGAGCAGAACGTGTGCTGCGCTACGGCGGTGTTGAAGCGGTAGGCGGTCAGCGCCTCCTTGCCGCGTATGAGTTCGAACTGCTCGGGCGGCACGATGAGATGTAAAAAGCCTTTTTTGGTGCAGATCGAGCAATTGCAGCAAGTGACGCGCGACAAATCCGCGGTGACGCGAAAGCGCACGCGCCCGCAATGACAGCCGCCTTCGTAAGTTGGCAATGTCACCCTGCTCGCGCCAACGGCGGCGGCGGCCGAGGAATCTCCATTTTCCATTCCTTGGCAGCCTCGATCCAGGAAACGATCGCGTCCTGGACGTTTTTCAGCGCGTCTTCGGGCGTCTCGCCGTCGGACATGCATCCCGGCAGGTCCGGTACGGTCGCAAGATAGCCGCCGCCGTCGCTGTCGGCTAACCGCTCGATTCGCACGGCATATTCGAGCTGCATCAGCTTCCGCCTCCGTACGTCTCAATATAGTACACCAATTTGCGAATGTAGACCGTTGCAATAGATCGGAAGCCATTCAGGCGTCCTCATCCGATCCAAACAGCCCGAACTGCGCCGAATCAGGCGTCGGCTCGGGCAGGCCGAGATGGCGGAAGGCGTGCGTGGTGATCAGCCGGCCGCGCGGCGTGCGCTGCAGAAGCCCGCACTGGATGAGATACGGCTCGATGATGTCCTCGATGGCGTCGCGCGGCTCCGACAGTGCGGCGGCGAGCGTTTCGACGCCGACCGGACCGCCGCCGTAATTGAGCGCGATGGTTTTCAGGTAGCGCCGATCCATGGCGTCGAGCCCGGCGGCGTCGACTTCGAGCGCGGCGAGCGCCTTGTCGGCGACGGCGCGGTCGATCGCCGCGGCGCCGGCCACCGAGGCGAAATCGCGCACCCGGCGCAGAAGCCGGCCGGCGATGCGCGGGGTGCCGCGGGCGCGGCGCGCGATCTCGTTGGCGCCATCGGCGGTGAGCGCGATGCCGAGCACGCGCGCGCCGCGATTGACGATCAGCTCCAGCTCGGCCTCGGAATAGAAATTGAGCCGGATCGGGATGCCGAAGCGGTCGCGCAGCGGATTGGTCAAAAGCCCGGCGCGGGTGGTGGCGCCGACCAGCGTGAACCTGGCGAGATCGATCTTCACCGAGCGCGCCGCCGGGCCTTCGCCGATGATCAGGTCGAGCTGAAAATCCTCCATGGCCGGATAGAGGATTTCCTCGACCGCCGGATTGAGCCGGTGAATCTCGTCGATGAACAGCACGTCGCGCTCTTCGAGATTCGTCAGCAGCGCCGCGAGATCGCCGGCTTTGGCGATCACCGGCCCCGAGGTGGCGCGGAAATTCACCGCAAGCTCGCGCGCCACGATCTGCGCCAGCGTGGTCTTGCCGAGCCCGGGCGGGCCGACGAACAGCACGTGATCGAGCGCTTCCTTCCGCCCGCGCGCCGCGGTGATGAACACGCCGAGATTGGCGCAGGCCTGGCTCTGGCCGATGAATTCGGTAAGCCGCTGCGGCCGCAAACTCGCCTCGGCGGAATCTTCCTCGCGGCGTTCGGACGTCACCATGCGCTGCGGCGCCGTACTCATCGCTCCGGCCCCCGGCGGTATTTGTTCGGCAACAGGTCGGCGATCGGCACCGCCGCGGCCGCTGCACCGTTCGGCACGATGACGCGCGCCTTCGGATCGTAGTCGAAGATCAACTCGCGGCAGGCGCCGCACGGCGACACCACGGCGATGCGTTGATCCTTCTCGTCCGGATCGGGATGGCGCACGGCGACGATGGTGTCGATGCCGGAATCGCCCTGGTCGACAAAGGCGCGGCCGAGCGCCACAGCCTCGGCGCACACCGCCATGCGGCCCAGATAGGCGTCGAGGTTGACGCCGGCATAAATTTTGCCCGAGCGGGTGCGCAACGCCGCGCCGACCTCCTGCCAATCGTAGCGGTAGCGCTGCTTGATCGCCGCTACCGCCGCCGCGACCAGCTCCCGATCCGCCGCCTTGAGTTTCGCCGGCCGTTTCATGCTGCGTCCGGTCGATGAATTCCGCTCATTCCCGGGCAAGCGGGAATCCAGAGTTTAAAGGGACTGGGTCCCCGCTTTCCGCCTTCGCGCAATGCGCTTCGGCGGACTGCAAACCCGCCGTAGCTCGCCGAGCGAGCGTAGGCGGGTCGCGGGGACGAGCGGAAGGGAAGCCGATTGTTCGGAATCCGTTTCACTTGGCGAGCTCCCGCAAGCCGAGCCGGATCAACGTTTGCACCGCGGCGCCGTCGCCGGCACTGCGTGCCGCCGCGGCGACGGCGGCAGCGGCCTGCGGCTGTGCATAGCCGAGATTGACCAGCGCCGAGACCGCGTCGCTCACCGGCTGCGGCGCGCGTTTTTCATCGAGCGCGCCGGAGAGCCGCACCAACGCCGGATCGACATTGGTATAGGCCGGCGCCTTGTCCTTCAATTCGGTGACGATGCGCTCGGCGACTTTGGGGCCGACGCCGGGCGTGCGCGCCACCATGGCCTTGTCGCGCATGGCGATCGCCGTGGCGAGATCGGCCGGCCTGAGCGTGCCCAATACCGCGAGCGCCACCTTGGTGCCGACGCCCTGCACCGTCTGCAGCAGCCGAAACCATTCGCGCTCGACGTCGGTATTAAAGCCGAACAGCTTTATCTGGTCCTCGCGCACATGCGTCTCGATGGCGAGCGTCGCCGGCTCGCCGGGCCGCGGCAGCTCCTGCAAGGTACGCGCCGAGCAATGCACCAGATATCCGACGCCGTTGACGTCGAGGATGACGGCGTCCTCGCCGTAGCTGTCGATGACGCCCTTGAGCTTGCCGATCATCGCGCCGCCTACTCAGAACCGTCATTCCGGGGCGCGCCGAAGGCGCGAGCCCGGAATCCATAACCACTATTTTGGCAGGACAGCCTCAGCGCATATTCTGCATGTCCTGTGGTTATGGATTCCGGGCTCGCCGCTGCGCGGCGCCCCGGAATGACGGTGGGGATGACGCGTTTCATGGCGCCGCCACCTTCATGGCCACCTTCATGGCCATGTGCAGCACGCTTTGGCGGTGATGCGCATGGGTCACCGCGATGGCGAGCGCATCGGCGGCGTCGTCGGAGCGCGGATCGGCCTTCGGCAGCAGCACGCCGATCATCATGCGGACCTGCGCCTTGTCGCCGTGACCGGCGCCGACGATGCTTTTCTTGACCAGGTTCGGCGCGTATTCGGCGACCGGAACGCCGGCTTTGGCCGGAACCACCATGGCGATGCCGCGAGCCTGGCCGAGCTTCAGCGTGGCCTTGGCATCCTTGTTGACGAAGGTGGCCTCGACGGCGGCCTCGTCGGGCCGGAACTCGTCGAGCACGCGCATCAGCCCGTCATGAATCGTCAGGAGCCGCGCCGCCAGCGTATCGTCGTCGCGCGTCGTCACCGAGCCGCAGCCGAGAAAGCCGAGCCGATTGCCGAAAATCTCGACCATGCCCCAGCCGGTGCGGCGGAGCCCGGGATCGATGCCGAGGATGCGAATCGGGCGCGTCATCGCGGCTCCCGTGATAGCGCCGGGGCGG
>JASHPU010000190.1 GCA_030037885.1 Xanthobacteraceae bacterium
CTTATCTTCGTCGGCGGACTGCACAAGAGCGGCACATCGCTGACCCATCGCCTCCTGCGCGCGCATCCGGCCGCCAGCGGATTTGCCAATACCGGAGCGCCTGAAGATGAAGGACAGCATCTTCAGAACGTGTATCCAGCCGCCAAGGTCTATGGCGGCCCGGGACGCTTTGCCTTCGACGAACGGGCGCATCTTACCGAACGGAGCGCTCTGGTCTCGACCGCAACGCGGACGGCGCTGCTCAACGACTGGGCGCGCTATTGGGACCTCGCGAAGGATGTGCTGATCGAGAAATCGCCGCCAAATCTCATCCGCGGCCGCTTTCTGCAGGCGCTGTTTCCCGGTGCAAAATTTATCTTCATCGTTCGCCATCCGGCGTCCGTCGCACTGGCGACACGCAAGTGGAGCGGACAACAGGAAACCGAGCTGATGCTGCATTGGCTCGTCGCACATGATATTTTCCTGAACGATCTGGCGCACTTGGAGCATTGGACGTGGCTGCGGTATGAGGATCTGGTCACCAAGCCAAACGCGCTCCTATGCGCGTTATGGGATTTCATCGGCCTGCCGCCGATATCGGCCGGGGAACCGATTGCGGCGAGCCTCGACACTTCGAGTTTCGCGGCGTCCAGCGAGCTGACGCGACTGTTTCGCGGCGATGCGGCGGCGGTGATGAAACAATTCGGCTACCAGTCCGAGCCTCCTTATTTTTGTCTTCCGCCTGGCGAGGTCGGCATCGTCACGAAGTAAACTTCCGCGGTCGCATCAAGCATCAGCGCGCGGGGCGGATTGGCGTAGCGTCATTCGCCGGTTCGGGTCGTTGCCATCCAGTACGGCGCCGCCCCTTGCCCAAAGCCTCCGGCCTCTATACTGCCTCGCCGCGTACTGCCTGATCCGAATTGGAGTGCCCGCCCGTGCCGATGTCGCCCGGTTACATCCCGTTTCATCCCAATCCGTCGAAGCCGCATTTCAAACCGCCGGCCGGCGCGGTCGATGCGCATTGCCACGTGTTCGGGCCGGAAGCGAAGTTTCCGTATGCGCCGGAGCGCAAATACACGCCGTGCGACGCGCCGAAGGAGAAGCTGTTCGCGCTGCGGGATTTTTTGGGCTTCGACAAGAACGTCATCGTGCAGGCGTCGTGTCACTCCAAGGACAATTGTGCCATGGTGGACGCGCTGCAAGCAGCGAACGGCAAGGCCAAGGGCGTCGCCTTTGTCGGCGAGGAGGTCGCCGACGACGAGCTGAAGCGGATGCATGATGCGGGCGTGCGCGGCGTGCGCTTCAACTTCATCAAGCGGCTGGTCGATTTCACGCCGCGCGACGTGCTCAACCGCATCGCCGCACGGGTGCAAAGACTCGGCTGGCACATCGTGATCTATTTCGAAATGCCGGATCTGCCGGAGCTGGAAAACTTCTTCACCGGCCTGCCGACCACCATCGTGGTCGATCATATGGGCACGCCCGACGTGAAAAAAGGCGTCGACCATCCGGAGAACCAGCGCTTTCACCGACTGATGGAGACGCACAGAAATTTCTGGGTGAAAGTGACCTGTCCCGAGCGCATGAGTCTCGCCGGCCCGCCCTACGACGACGTGGTGCCGTTCGGCCGCGCTTTGGTCGAGCGCTTTCCCGACCGCGTCATCTGGGGCACCGATTGGCCGCATCCCAACATGAAGAAACAAGCGCCCGACGACGGCGTGCTGGTCGATTACATTGCGAAGATCGCGCCGAGTACGGCGCTGCAGCAGGCGTTGTTGGTCGACAATCCGATGCGGCTCTATTGGAGTTAGCTGCGGCAAAAAACACATACGCCAAAAAACACATACGCCAAAAACACATACGCCATGTCCAGCGATCTCACCATCGACGACGTCCAGGCGCTGGTCACGCGGGCGCCGTTTCACCGCTGGCTCGGTCTCACCGTCACGGCGGTGCACGACGACGGCATCGAGCTTACGGCAAAATGGCGCGAGGACTGGGTGGTCAACACCGAGCACGGCTACACTCACGGCGGCGTGCTCGCCGCCTTGATCGACCTCGCCGCTGACTGGGCCATGGTAAAACAGACCGGACGCGGCGTGCCGACCGTCGACCTGCGGGTCGATTATCACCGGCCGGCGCGGCGCGGCGATCTCAACGCCCGCGGCAAGGTGATCCGCAGCGGCCGCCAATTCGCCACCGCCGAGGCGCAAATCTTCGACGCCGAAGGCAAGCTTTTGGCCAGCGGCCGCGGCACCTATTTGACCGCGCCGCCGCTATGACCGATGCAATTTCCAAAAGGTCTAATGTCTACTCTTGTTGCTCAGAGAGAGCCGTCGGTCGCGACGGCGACCCGCGACCGGGCATTCACTCATAATCTGATGCCGTCCTTCCGAAACCTCGGCGATCTCATTCCGCGCGACCGCGATCCGAGCAAGATCGCGATCATCGATCTCGGCGGCGAGCAGCCGCCGCGTCAATTCAGCTTCGCGCAGCTCGACGCCATGGCGAACGGCGTCGCGCGCGCGTTGGCCAAGCGCGGCTTCCGCCGCGGCGATCGCGTCGCCATCCTCTCGGCCAACCGCGCCGAATATCTCGCGGCCTGTTACGGCGTCATGCGCGCCGGCCTCGTCGCAGTGCCGGTGAATTTCAAGTTTCCGCGCGAGACCATCCATTTCGTCATCGGCGACGCCGGCGCCAAGCTCGCATTCTGCGATGCGACGCGCGCGGCGGACTGTCCAAGCGATAGTCCCCATGTCACCTTCGGCGCGGAATTCGACGCGTTCCTCGATCCAGGTCCATTCGATCCGGTGACGCCGGCGGCAAACGAGCCGGCGATGTTTCTCTACACGTCGGGATCGACCGGCGCGCCCAAGGGCGTCGTGCTCTCGCACGGCAGCCATATCTGGGTGGTGGAGACGCGGCTCGCGCCCGGCCTTCATCGCCACATCTATCTGATCGCGGCGCCGCTCTATCACATGAACGCGCTGGCGCTGGCCAAGCTCGCCTGCGCGGCTTACGCCACCATCGTGCTGCTGCCGCAATTTTCGGCGCGCGCCTATATCGAGGCGATCGGGCGCTATCGCTGCAGCGTCCTCACCGCGGTGCCGCCGATGATCGCCATGATGCTGCGCGAGCGCGAAGCGCTGGCGCGCACCGATCTCTCCAGCGTCGAATTCGTGCGCATGGGCTCGGCGCCGGTCAGCGCCGCGCTGATGGCAGCGTTGCGCTTGGCGCTGCCGGGCGCGGCGGTGACCAATGCGTACGGCACCACCGAGGCCGGGCCGGTGGTGTTCGGCCCGCATCCCAAGGGCTTGCCGCAGCCCGAACTCTCGGTCGGCTACCCGCATCCGCAAGTGCGCGTGCGCCTGGTCGACGGCAACAAAAATCGCGAGGCCGATCAGGGCGTCCTGGAAATGAAATGCCCGGCGCTGATGCTCGGCTATCACAATCAAGCCGGCCCCGCCCCACCCTCCCCGGCAAGCGGGGGAGCGGACCGGCGGCGGCCGATCACGCCGGACGGCTTTTACGTCACCGGCGACGTGTTCCGCCGCGACGCCGACGGCTTTTATTATTTCGCCGGCCGCACCGACGACATGTTCGTCTGCGGCGGCGAGAACATTTATCCGGCCGACGTCGAGCGCCTGCTGGAGCGGCATCCGGACGTGGCGCAGGCCGCGGTGGTGCCGGTCGACGACGACATCAAGGGCCACAAGCCGGTCGCCTTCGTGATCCGCAAAACCGGCCGCGCGCTCGATGCCGACGCCGTCAAGCGCTTCGCGCTTGCCCACGCGCCGGCCTACCAGCATCCGCGCCACGTCTGGTTCGTCGACGAGCTGCCGCTCGCCTCGACCAACAAGCTCGACCGCGCCGCGCTGCAACGCATGGCGCAGGAGCGGCTGACGGCGGCGAGTAACACCGATGCGGATTCTGCTTCATAAATTCCGCTCATTCCCCCGCAAGCGGGTATCCAGTTTGTAGGATGGGTTGAGCGCAGCGAAACCCATCATGCCGCGTCGATATGCAAATGATGGGGTTAAGCGAAACCCATCATGCCGCGTCGATGTGCAAATGATGGGTTTCGCTGCGCTCAACCCATCCTACGTAGTCCCGCGCGCGCCGAAAATCGCGGTGCCGACCCGCACGTGCGTCGAGCCGAACGCAATCGCGATCTTGAAATCGGCGCTCATGCCCATGGACAACAGCGCCAGCCCGTTGCGCCGCGCGATCTCCCCGGTCAGCGCGAAATGCGGCGCCGGCGCTTCGTCGAATGGCGGGATGCACATCAGGCCGGCGATCACCAGTCCATGGCGCGCGCGGCAGGCGGCGATGAAGGCGTCGGCGTCCTGCGGCTTGACGCCGGATTTCTGCGGCTCGGCGCCGGTATTGATCTCGACAAACAGCGTGGGGCGGCGGGATTGCCGCGCTATTTCCTTGGCCAGCGCCGCAGCCAAACTGTCGCGGTCGAGCGAGTGGATGGCGTCGAACAAGGCCACCGCGTCGCGCACCTTGTTGGATTGCAGCGGCCCGACCAGATGCAGCGCGATGCCGGACTGGCGCGCCATCAGCGCCGGCCATTTTGCCTTCGCCTCCTGCACGCGGTTCTCGCCGAACACGCGCTGGCCGGCGCCGATCACCGGCGCGATCGCCTCGGCATCGAACGTTTTCGAGATCGCAACCAGAGTGACGCCGGCCGGGTCGCGGCCGGCGTCGCGGCAGGCCGTTTCGATCTCGCGCTGCACCGTGGCGAGCCCGGCGGATGGATTCATGGTTGCCATCGGGTTAAATGCCGCGGTTTCTCTCAAATTGCACCGATCCAACGAAGGGCATTTTTACCCCTGCCGGCTAGATTGCGAAACCGGGTCGAGGGTGCAAGATGCCGGACGGGGTCCCGTTTCCCAACAGGTTGGAGAGCGCGCGGCGCAAGCCATTGCGGCGCGGCAAGCCGATGCTGAGCATCCGCGCGCGCCTGATCGTGCTGGCGCTGCTCGCCGTGGCGCCGCTGATGTTCGAGCGCATCCACGCCATCGAGGGCGCGCGCGCCGAGGGCGCTGCGCGCGCCCACGCCCGGGTGATCGAGCTCGCCCACCGCGGCGCCGAGGCGCAGAACGAGATCGTCCTCTCGGTGCGCGCGCTCTTACAGATCGTGGCGCAAGTCTATGCCCGAACCGCGTTCGATCGCGGCGACTGCAATCAATATCTCGCGAGCCTCGCCGGCACCATTCCGTGGATTCACACGCTGTCGGTCGCCGCCACCGATGGCCGCATCACCTGCTCGACCCGGACGCAGGCGATCGGACTGAACGTCGGCGACCGCGCGCATTTTCAACACGCGCTGCATTCGCGCGACTTTGCGCTCAGCGATTATCTCATCAGCCGCATCCACGAGCCGCCGACGATCATCGCCACCCTGCCGGCACTGAAGGCCGACGGCACGGTTGCCGGCGTCGTGCTGGCAGCGATCGATCTGCAATGGATTCCCGAACTCGCCGCTACCGCGACGCGGCGCCCCGGCGCCTCGATCCTGCTGATCGACGGCGGTGGCACGCTGGCGGCAGCTTCGGCCAATCTGGAAAGCTCGATCGGCAAGCGCTTTGCCGATCACGCCCTGGTGCGCGACATGCTCGCCCACGACGAAGGCACAATCACGACCGCCGGCCTCGACGGCGGCCGGCACATCTTCGCCTATGTGCGTGTGCCGTGGACCAATGCCCGCCTCGCCGTCGGGCTCGACCAGCAGGCGGTGCAGGCGGACATCGACCGCGACATCGGCATCGGCTATCTGCAGCTGGCGCTGATCGGCGCGCTCGTTCTCCTCGTCACCTGGTTCGGCGGCGACCAGCTGATCGTACGGCCGATCCGTTCGCTGACCCGCACCGTTGGACGGTTCGGCCGCGGCGATCTCGAAGCGCGCGCCAGCGCCGAGCGCTGGGTCGCCGAATTCGAGCCGCTGGCCAGTGCCTTCGACGACATGGCCGACAAGCTCGCCCGCCGCGAGGAAGAGCTGCGCATCGCCAATCAGCACCTCGAGGAGCTGGCCAGCCTCGACGGCCTGACCGGCCTCGCCAACCGCCGCGGCTTCGACCGCGAGCTCCAAAGCGCCTGGCAGCACGCCGCCGCGAGTCGACAGCCGCTGGCGCTGATGATGATCGATATCGATCATTTCAAGCTGTACAACGATCGCTACGGCCACGTCGCCGGCGACACGTGCCTGCGCGCGGTCGGCGAGACGCTATCGCTGGTCACGCTCGAAGAGGCGGTGCTGGTGGCGCGCTACGGCGGCGAGGAGTTCGCGCTGCTGTTGCCCGGCCTCGACCTGCCGCGCGCGGCGGCGCTCGCCGAAGAGGCGCGCAAGGCGATCGAGGATCTCATGATCACCCACGCCGAGGCGCCGAGCCGCCTCGTCACCATCAGTATCGGGGTTGAGGCGCTGGTGCCCGAAAAGGGCCTGCCGGCCGCCGAACTGGTCGAGGCCGCCGATGCCGCGCTCTACGCCGCCAAACGCAACGGCCGCAACGCCGTCGTGGCGCACGCGCCGCTGCAGTTCAGCATGGCGTCGTGATTCTGGAAAATAAGAATCTGGTCGCGTCGCGCGGTCGATCGCCGCTATTTGCTGGTTTACTTGCAGGTTTTTAACCTCATCCTGAGGTCGCCGCGAAGCGGCCCTCGAAGGATGCAGGCCGAGGCGCAGGCACCCTCGCTGGTGAACGGCCACGATGTCGTGGGTAACGCAGCTTCCAATCGATCAAGCAAGTCGTCGCCGACTGCGTGCCGCGGCCGCACGATTACGCGGTGCCGATGCCGCCAAAAGGCGGCGCGCTGCTGAGCGACTCCGATGTCACCGCCGTTGCCGCCTATGTGTGGGCGATCGGTCAGGCGGCGCACCATTGAGGCCAAAAACTGTAGGATGGGTTGAGCGAAGCGAAACCCATCAAGCAGTTTCGACGCCAAAATGATGGGTTTCGCTTCGCTCAACCCATCCTACGAAATCAGCCTTCGCCGATCTCGCGGAGAATCTCGGCGCTGTGTTCGCCAAGCCGCGGCGAGGGGCGGTCGGACGCCATCGGCGCGCCGTCGAGCACGATCGGGGTGCGGATGCCGGGAATGACGCCGTCCTTGGCCGCGGCGCTTTTCAACGCAAGCTTCATGCCGCGATGCACCACTTGCGGATCGGCGAAGACCTGATCGAGATCGTTGATCGGACCGGCCGGAATCCCGGCGGCTTCGAGTTTTTCCAGAAGCGCCTCGCGCTTGTGCTGCGCGGTGAGCGCGGTGAGCTTGCCGACCAGCTCGGCGCGATGACCGAGCCGGCCTTTATTGTCCTTGTAGGCGGGCGCCTGCGCCAATTCGGGTGCGCCCAGAATGCCGCACAGCTTGACGAATTGCGCATCGTTGCCGGTGGCGATGATGATGCGGCCGTCGGCCACCGGAAATTCCTGATACGGCACCAGATTGGGGTGAGCATTGCCGATGCGCTTGGGCGCCTCGCCGGAGACCAGGTAATTGAGCGCCTGGAACGCCAAGGTGCCGACGGTGGAATCGACCAGCGCGGCGTCCACATAGCCGCCCCGGCCGGTCGTCTGCCGCCGCACCAAAGCCGCCAGAATGCCGACCGCGGCGTAGACGCCGGAAAAGATATCGGCGATCGGCACGCCGACCCGCAGCGGCGGGCCGTCCGGCGTGCCGGTCATGGCCATGATGCCGCCGATGCCCTGCGCCATCAGGTCGTAGCCGGCGCGCGACGCCGACGGACCGGTCTGGCCGAAGCCGGTCACCGAGCAATAGACCAGCCGCGGCGTGGTCGGGGCGAGGCTCGCGTAGTCGAGCCCGAACTTTTTCAAGCCCCCGACCTTGAAATTCTCGATCAGCACGTCGGAGCGCGCGGCCAGTTTCTTGACGATGCGCTGGCCTTTGGCGGTGTCGAAGTCGATCTCGATCGAGCGTTTGCCGCGGTTGGTGCAATGAAAATACGCGGCGGACAGGTGGCCGCCGTCGGCCGCCGGCACGAACGGCGGGCCCCAGGCGCGGGTATCGTCGCCTGCGCCTTTGCGCTCCACCTTGATCACGTCGGCGCCGAGATCGGCCAGAATCTGCCCGGCCCACGGCCCGGCCAGAATACGGGCAAGCTCCAGAACACGTACACCAGCCAACGGACCCGGCATAAGCGACCCCATATCGAGCAAAGTCGAGCAAATTGCCGCGCCGCAAAGCAATCCCGCGGCGGCGCTGGCGTTAACTGGCGCAGGTCGGCGCGTTTGTCCACTGCGACCGTTGCGGCCGCGCATACGTGTTGGAGTCTGAGTAGGGTTAGTGCGACCATCAGCTTGTCACGGCGCTCGCGCGTCACTAGCTACAGGGCTGCCGGGGCGGATGGGATGACGGCTTTGAACGCTTCATTCTTCAGCGAAATGCTGCAGAGCATCGCCGAGCGCGGCCGTGCGCTGATCCAGCGCCGCGAGCCGGCGCGCGAGCGCTCGGCCGGCCTCGTCGAATTGTGCGAGGCGCTGTTGTCGGGCCGCGGCGAAGCGTCCGGCGTGGCGCTGGCCGGCGAGATTTTGGCGCGTTACGCGACGCTGACCATCGGGCCGCGCATTGCGTTCTTCGAGGCGCTCGACACCACCTTCGGCCACGACCGCACCCGCATCGATGCCGCGATTGCCGCCTGGCGGCAGGCGCCGTCGGCCGCCAACGCGGCCGAGCTCAACCGCGCCAGCGAGCCGCGCCGGCTCGAACTGTTTCGCCGGCTCAATCTCGCGCCCGGCGGCACCGCCGCGCTCGTTCGCATGCGCGAGCAGCTGATGGACGTCATGGATCACCGCGAGGATCTGGCGGCGATCGACGCCGACTTCGTCCATCTGTTTTCGGCGTGGTTCAACCGCGGCTTTCTGGTGCTGCGCCGCATCGACTGGTCGACGCCGGCGCTCATTCTGCAAAAGATCATCCACTACGAAGCGGTGCACCAGATTCGCGACTGGGACGACCTGCGCCGGCGCATCGATCTGCCGGACCGGCGCTGCTACGCGTTCTTTCATCCGGCCCTGGTCGAGGATCCGCTGATCTTCGTCGAGGTGGCGCTGACCCGCGAAATTCCCGGCGCGATTGCGCCCATCCTGGCGGACAAGCGCGACGTGGTCGATCCGGAGCGCGCCACCACGGCGACGTTCTATTCGATCACCAACTGCCAGCGCGGCCTTGCCGGCGTCAGCTTCGGGCATTTTCTGATCAAGCAGGTGGTCGAGGAGGTGTCGCGCGAATTCCCGCGCATGTCGACATTCGTGACGCTGTCGCCGGCGCCGAATTTCGCCAATTGGCTCAAGCGCGAGCGCGGCCAGGACGCCTCGCTCGCGCTCGACGACGAGGATCGCGCGGCGCTGGCGGCGCTCGACGAAGCGGAGTGGTGGCGCGTCGAGGAAACCGGCGAGCGCGTGCGCGAGCCGCTCCTGCGCGCCGCGGCCTGGTATTATCTGCGCGCGCGCAACGGCCGCGGACTGCCGGTCGATGCCGTGGCGCGCTTCCATCTCGGCAACGGCGCCCGCCTGGAGCGGCTCGACTGGCTCGGCGACACCTCGGAGCGGGCGCTGGCGCAATCGCACGGCCTGATGGTCAATTATCTGTACGATCTCGATTACATCGAGCGCAACCACGAGGCCTATGCGCAGCAGCGTGCCGTGGTCGCTTCCGGCGCGGTGCGGCGGCTGGTTCGTTCTCCGGTGCACGACATCGTGCCGGTATCGGGATAATACGCCGCGCGTGTCCTAGCAAAGGCCGCACCTTTCCCGGCCCCCCGGACGGGTCGGACCGGATGTGGACAAAGGCGATTTTTAGTTGCGCCGGATTACAAGTTATGGTTTTGGAGCTTAGAGGAGAAGCGCAATCGGGCGCAGTGCCGGCGCAGCGCTGACTGAATGCAAGCGGAGCGGACTGCATGCAAGCGGAGCGGACTGAATGCAAGCGGAGCGGACTGAATGCAAGATGAGAGCCATCGCGGCGACTTGACGGTATTTGCGCACAGCTATCTTGACGGCATCCTGGTCGCAGTTACGGTTGCATGCTTCGCCACGATTTTTATCGGCTTCAAATGCTTCGAGACGGCAAGTTGGCTTGCCATATCGCTGGTGTCGGCGCTTCAGGTTTTTCTGAACCTCACGCAGTTCAACATCATAACGCATAATTTCATACATACGCCGTTCTTCAGGAGCCGAGCCGCCAACCGGGCCTATGAGCTTATCTGTTGCGTTCCTTTGGCGCTTTCTTTTACCGACTCCAAAGTCCTGCACCTCACGCATCATCGTTACACCAACGATAAGATAGATGTGAATACGGGCACGACCAGGGACCCGACGTCCACCTATCGTTACGGCAAGAACGGCCAACACGAAGCATTCATCAGCTATGTCGGGTTAGGGCCGTTTCGCGAGTTCTTCGAGTTCTCCGGCGACGGCCACAACGACCGCATCCGGCGTCGCATACGAATGGAATTGCTGATGGTAGGAGCGTTTCTTTTGTTGTTGGCCTGGACAAGTATCGGTTACTTCCTGCTCTATTTGCTGATCATATACATATCGCAGGCCTTGATCCTGGCGGCGAATTTTTGCGAGCACTACGGAGCGGATCCGGATAGCAAGCTGGCCGATTCGGTGAGCTGCTATGGCGCGCTTTACAATCTTATCTGGTTCAATAACGGGTATCACCAGGAACACCACTACCGGCCGAACGTGCACTGGACGATGCTGAAGCGGGTGCGCGATGAGCTGGGGCCGAACAGCAATCATCGCGTGGTGCCTTTTGCGCATATGATCAATTTGCCGGGCTTGCGGCCACTGTCGGACTAGGGCCGGCAACTCGCCGACTCCGGTCAGTTTTTGCAGAAGATGCTTGCGCTCTCGCCGCCAGTGCGGAATAAGCCGGGCTGGGGATCACCCCCAAGGGCGCCCATGCCAGACCTGCTCGGCGTGCTCGAAACCGTGCTCTATGTCGATGCCTTCGAGCGCGCCTGTCCGTTCTACGAGCAGGTGCTCGGGCTCAACAGCATCTATCGCGATGCGCGGCTGTGCGCCTACGACGTCGGCGGGCGCGGCGTGCTGCTGTTGTTTCTGCGCGGGCATTCGCTGGAGACGGTGAGACTACCCGGCGGCACCATCCCGCCGCACGACGGCAGCGGTCCGGCACATATCGCGTTCTCGATCGCGGCCGACGCGCTTGCCGCCTGGGAGGCGCAGCTCACCGCAGCCGGCATCGCCATCGAAGGCCGCACCAAATGGCCGCGTGGCGGCGACAGCATCTATTTCCGCGACCCCGACGGCCACTTGCTCGAACTGGCGACGCCTGGGCTGTGGCCGGGGTATTAGGAGCATCATGACGCCGCTAATGCAGTCCGATCGGGAAATGCTCTAGTTGAAAAGAGCAGACAGCTTGCGAGGCGTGATTGGCCCAACACTACGACGTGACGATCTTCACTGTGCGGCTGGGAACCCACTGCGGTGATGTCGCGGAACTATTCGCTCTGTACGCCGCCTTCGCGCCCCGTTCATCGCAGCGGCTCTCTCTGACCGCGGATTCCTTCTCAGCCCCGCGCCCTACGACTTCCCGTATACCGGCACGATGGCGCCGCGGGTGACGCGGTTGGCGGGCGAGGCGAGGAAGAAGATCGTCGCCGCCACGTCCTCGACCTTGGGCCACAGCGCGAAATCGGCTTTCGGCATGGCGGCGCGGTTCGCCGCCGTGTCCATGATCGACGGCGCCACGGCGTTGACCAGGATGCCGTCCTTGGCGACCTCCTCGGCGAGCGCCGCGGTAAAGGCGGCGACCGCGGCTTTGCTCGCCGTGTAGGCCGTCATGCCGGCGCCGCTGCGCCATTCCAGCGCCGGGCGCGCCGCGACGTTGACGATGCGGCCGCCGGCGCCGCCCATCGCCGTGACGGCGGCGCGGCAGCACAGCGCACAGCTCAAAAAATTCATGTCGAGCTGCCGGCGCAGGGTCGCGACGCTCATCTCGCGCAGCGGCCCCGCGGCAAAGCCGCCGGCGATGTGGATCGAGGCCCACAGCGGCGCGATGTCCGCATAAAGCCGGGCCACCGCCGCCTCGTCGGCGAGGCTGCCGGTGACGGTGACCTTCACCTGCTTATGGTCACGAAAGGCGCAGCGCTGCGCCTCGCGATGGTCGATGCACGGCACGTGGCACACCGCGCCGGCCTCGACCAGCTTTTCCACCACCGCGCTGCCGAGCGCGCCGGTGCCGCCGCTGACCACAACATGTCGATCGCGAAAATCCATGGTGCAACTCCGATCGTTGTAATTGCGCGGCGATCAGAAAAGCCGTCGATCGCAACCCGACCAGGACCCTTACCTATCTCACCCGCGACGTACTCGCGTGGCCGTGTTCGTGCGACTCATGCTCGTGACTATGAGGGTGCACATGATCGTGGCTGTGGCCATGGCCATGATGATGGTGATCATGGCCGTCGGCGTGGTCGTGGTCGTGCTCATCGTCGTGATCATGATGGTGGATACGCTGCCGCGGCCGCGGCCCGCGCGGATCTTCGCTGAACACCAGCGATTTGATCGTCACCGGCACGGTGTATGACGGCATGCGGATGCGGCCGAGGTCGATGTAATCGAAATCCCACAGCACGACGCCGTCGATGACCAGAAGCTCGTTGTCGACTTCCAGCTCGTCGCGCAGGATGTGGCCGAGGGTCTGCGCCACGTCGCCGTCGAGCATGATGAAGACCGGCTGCGTCTTGGCCAAACGGTCGGCGAGGCCGCGCTTGATGCCTTGGGCGAACGCCAACAGCCGCTCGTGCGCCGGCATTCCGGTCCAGCGCAAAGCGAGCGCGATCTCGCGGTCGGACTCGGCGAGGTCGAACGCCACGATGTGGTTCTTGATGGCGGCGGCGAGCGTGTCGGCATCGACCACGTCGCCGCACACGAAGGGCGGCTGCAGCACCTGCAGATTGCGCCGCGGCAGCAGCGCGCCGGGCGCCGAGATGTAGCTGGTATTGCCGGACAGTTGCACGCTGTATTCGGAAGCGCCGAGCGCGGTGGCGCGGATGCACTCGCCGGCCGGCAGCACCGGCCAGGGGAACGCGCCAGCTTCGATGCGCGCCCGGATGGCGCGGCCGAGCCACGGCCCCATGTCGCCGAAATCGCGCTGCTCGCGCTGGTAAACGTATTCGCCGACGCCGCCCGAAAACATGATGCCGTCGATCCGGCCGAAATCGGCGATCGGATCGGTGAGATGAAGATGCGTGACGTCGTGCGGCATCGGCCGCTTGGCGAGCGCCGCGACCAGCGCATCGGCCATCACGTCGGCGATCTTTTGCATTTCGGCGGGATCGATCGTGTCGCCGCGATTCCAGTTAAAGCCGGCGCGCTTGGCGTGATGCTTGCCGGCCGGATCGAGCCGCACGATGGTGCCATTCTCGACCACCTGCAGGCGGCCGCCGATATGCACCGCCGCGGTCGCAATCACCTTACCCTTTTCGACGAGGCCGAGCTTGGTGGTGCCGCCGCCGATGTCGATGTTGAGGATGCGCTTGTTGTCGTCGCTCGACAGCCGCGCCGCGCCCGAGCCGTAGGCCGCGAGCATCGACTCCATGTGATGGCCTGCCGTCGCAGTGACGAACTCGCCGCCCGCCTCCGACAGCACCGCGGCAATGCCTTGCGCGTTCTCCCGGCGCAGCGCCTCGCCGGTGAGAATGACGACGCCGGTGTCGATATTGTCGGGATGCACGCCGGCGGCGATATAGGCGTCGTCGATGATTTCGCCGAGTTTCCGGTCGTCGATGCGCTCCTCGCTCTGATACGGCGTCAGCACCACCGGCGACTGAAACAGCGTCTCGCGCGACACCACGTAATAGCGGCTGGTCAAATCCTCGGCGAGCCGGCGCAGGTGCACGCGCGAGAAAATCACCTGCGTGCCCGACGAACCGATGTCGATGCCGACCGTGGTCAGCGACACATTATCCTGCCGCCACAGCGGATTGTCCTCGAGCGGGACTTCGTCGTTCTCGAAATCGTAGTCGTGATCGTGGTCGGAATCCTCGTCGTGCACGTGGACGAGATTCTGGCCGTAGACGTGGTCGGCAAGGGTGTGGCCGGTCGGCTTCTTGTCTGCCTTGTCGTCCGCGCCGGACATCCTCATTCCTTGCTTGTTTGTTTTTGCACCATCGGCCGCTTTATTCCCCGGCGCGCGGTATCGGTCAATGTTTCCCCGATACCGAACACATGCCGCTCATGCCCGCGCAAGCGGGCATCCAGTTACTGGGTCCCCGCTTTCGCGGGGACGAGCGGAAAATTGGCCCCGACGAACGGAAAAATAGCCCCGCCGAACGGAAATCACCCTACGGCTCAAATGGTTACGGCCCGCCGCGATGTCCACAGGCGGTTTTCCGGCGAATCGGCGTACCGGCGTAAGCTTAAAGCCGACGAATCGCGCCGCCCCCGCGCGCCTGGCCGCAATGCGCTTTCACGCCGACCTGCACGTCCATTCGAAATATTCGCGCGCCACGAGCCGCGATCTCGACCTCGAACATTTGGCCGGCTGGGCCGCCCGCAAGGGCGTCGCCGTGGTCGGCACCGGTGATTTTTGCCATCCGGCCTGGCGTGCCGAGCTGAAGGACAAGCTCATCCCGGCGGAGCCGGGACTGTTCCGGTTGCGCGCCGATGTCGAGCAGGCGATCGCCAAGGAACTGCCGCCGGCCTGCCAGATGCCGGTGCGCTTCATGCTCTCGGTCGAAATCTCGACGATCTACAAGAAAGGCGAAAAGACCCGCAAAATTCATCACCTGATCTACGCGCCGGATTTCGCCACCGCCGACCGCATCTCCGACCGCCTCGCTCGCATCGGCAACATCGCGTCCGACGGCCGGCCGATCCTCGGCCTCGACTCGCGCGATTTGTTGGAGATTGCGCTCACGTCCGGCCCCGATGCGTATTTCATCCCGGCCCATATCTGGACGCCGTGGTTCGCGGCGCTCGGTTCGCAATCCGGCTTCGATTCGATCAAGGCATGCTACGGCGATCTCGCCGATCAGATTTTTGCGGTCGAGACCGGGCTGTCGTCGGACCCGCCGATGAACTGGCGGCTGTCAATGCTCGACCGCTATCGATTGGTCTCCAATTCGGATGCGCATTCGCCCGGCAAGCTCGGGCGCGAAGCGACCACGTTCGACTGCGCGCTCGATTACTTCGCCATTCGCGATGCGCTCAAGACCGGCAACGGCTATGTCGGCACCGTCGAGTTTTTTCCCGAGGAGGGCAAGTATCATCTCGACGGCCACCGCAAGTGCGGCATCAAATTGTCGCCGCGCGAGACCTTGGCGCAAGGCGGCCGCTGCCCGGTGTGCGGCGGCGCCATGACGATCGGCGTGCTGCATCGGGTGGAAGAACTCGCCGACCGCAGCGAAGCCGACGCGTTGCCGCCGGCGACTGCCGGCGAAGTGTCGAACCTCGTGCCGCTTGCCGAAGTGCTCGGCGAAATCGCCGGCAGCGGCGTGCAAAGCAAATCGGTCGCGCGCGGCTACGGCCGGCTCCTGTCGACGCTCGGCTCCGAGCTCGCCATTCTGCAAGCGGTGCCGCTCGACGACATCGCGCGGCTTAACTCATCGCTGCTCGCCGAAGCCATCGCGCGTCTGCGCGCCGGCAAGGTGTTTCGCGACGCCGGCTACGACGGCGAATACGGCGTGATCCGTTTGTTCGAAGCCGACGAGCTGCGGCGCCGCACCGGCGGCGGCTTGTTGTTCGAGGCGCCGGCGCAAACTGCTCCCCTCCCCCTTGCGGGGAGGGGATGGGGGTGGGGGTCGGGAGGTCCTGCGAACACGTCGCCGCCAGCGAACGACGGCACTGCCCCCTTCCCCTTCCCCATCCCTCCCCCGCAAGGGGGGAGGGAGCAGCAGGCTTCACCGGCTGGCCCGCTCGCCAGCCTGGACGACGATCAGCGCGCGGCGGCGACGATCGTTGACGGTCCGCTGGCGATCATCGCCGGGCCCGGCTCGGGAAAAACCCGCACGCTGACGCAGCGCATCGCGTATCTGGTCGCCGAACGCGACGTTGCAGCCGAGCACTGCCTCGCCATCACGTTCACCCGCCGCGCCGCCGGCGAAATGCGCGAGCGGCTGCGCATCAGTCTCGGCGCGGCGGCGAGCAGGATCGCCGTGCAGACGTTTCACTCGCTCGGCCTTGCCATGCTGCGCGAGCACGGCAATGCGGTGGGTCTACAGCGCGGCTTCCGCGTTGCCGGCGAGGCGGAGCGCGTCGCCGCGCTCGCAGCAACGCTCGGCGTGCCGCAGCCGCGCGCGCAAAGTCTCATTCGCGCCATTGCCAAAGCCGCGCGGAGCTCTTCGGTCGCGGCCGGCGCGCTGATTGAAGCACGCTCCGCCTATCAGAGCATTCTCGCCCACAACAATTGGCTCGACTTCGACGATCTGGTCGCGCTGGCCGTGCGCCTGCTTGACGGCAATCCCGAGCCAGCCGCAGCCTATCGCGCGCGTTTCAGCTACCTCTCGGTTGACGAATTCCAGGACGTCGAGGCGCAGGAATATCGTCTACTGACGCTGCTCGCGCCGCCGCCCGGCGGCAATCTGTGCGTCATCGGCGACCCGCGCCAGGCGATCTACGGTTTTCGCGGCGCCGACGCGTCGTGCTTTAGCCGATTCCACGCCGATTATCCCGGCGCCGCCGAGGTGGCACTGCCGCGCAATTATCGTTCGAGCGGCACGATCGTGGCCGCCTCCTCGCAGGTCATCGCGACCGATGCCGGGCAGCCATTGGCCGAGATCGTCCGCGGCATGCACGAACGCATTACCATCCACACGGCGCCGACCGAGCGCGCCGAGGCCGAATTCGTCGTCACCGCAATCGAGCGGGCGATCGGCGGCCACAGCTTCTTCTCGATCGACAGCGGCCGCGGCGGCGGCGGCCAAGCCGCGGCGCTGTCGTTTGCCGATTTCGCCGTGCTTTACCGCACCGAGGCGCAGGCCGACGTTTTGAGCGAGGCTTTGGCCCGCTCCGGCATCCCGTTCCGCCGGCATTCGCACGGCGCGCTCGGGCAAGAGCCGAATGTGCAGGCGCTGCTCGGCGCGCTCGACACCGCCGCTGCATCCGATCAACCACTGGCCACCCGGCTCGCAGCGGCAGCCGCGCACGTCGTGGCGCATACGACCGACAGCGGCGAAAAGGCCGCCATCGACCTCGCGCTGCAATATCTGTTGCGGCTCGCCGAGAGCTGCGACGGCGATTCCACGCGATTTCTCGACGCGGTCGCGCTGGCGAGCCACGCCGACGTGTGGGACGCGCGGGCCGATGCGGTGGCGCTGTTGACGCTGCACGCGGCAAAGGGCTTGGAGTTCGCCTTCGTCTTTATTGTCGGGCTCGAAGACGGCGTGCTGCCGCTGCGCTGGTCGAAAGCCGAAGACGCGGCGGAAGACGAAACCGCCGAGGAACGCCGCCTGTTTTATGTCGGCATGACGCGCGCCAAGGATCGGCTGGTGCTCAGCCGCGCCGCCAAACGGCTGTGGCGCGGCCGCCTGCGCGAGCAAAAACCTTCGCCGTTTCTCGACGACATCGAGGCCGAGCTGGTCAAGCACCAGCGCACCGCGTTTTTGCCGCGCCGCCCGCAAGACCGCCAGCTCAAATTATTCTAAACCGCTTTCTCACCGCCACCGCGGACGACGGCCGGCAGCCGCATCTGCGTGCCGCGGGCGATGTCGATTTCGAAGGCATCAAGGATCGCTCCGAGCTGAAGGCGGGCATGAAGCTCAAAGTCACCTATCTGGAGCCGGCCAAAGGCAAAACGCCGCTCGGCTTCGACATCACCGAGCTGGATCTGCAATCCGCGCCGTAGAGTTTGACCTGCGGCCGTACCTCATCAAGCGGGCTCGCGACCGGCTTCGTCCATGATCCAGGAAACAAAAGCCTTTGCCCTGGCGGCGCTCCGGGCATTTCTTGGGCGCAACACGTGATATGAGCGTCCACTCGGCAGAAAGCCGAATGGCGCAACCAACCGTCCGCTCTTGAGATCGCTTTCCACGGTCGGATAAGGACCGATGGCGACGCCGAGTCCGCCTGCCGCAGCTTCGAGCATGAAATAAATGTGCTCGAAGCGCGCGCCATCGCCCGCTGCAAAGTTTTTCACACCCGCAAGCTTGAACCATTCCGACCAGGCCTGCGGCCGGGTCTCGACGTGAAGCAGCGGCAAGGTTTTTAGATCGACTGGGTGCTTGAGCCGATGCTGGCGGGCGAGCGCCGGCGACAGCACCGGCCCCATGCGATCGATCAGGAACGGCTCTGCGATCACTCCGCGCGGCCATGACGGCGTACCGACCCGGATCGCGACGTCGACGCCGCCTTCGGCAAAATCGACCGGCAGGTGCGACGCCGAAAGCCGCACATCGATGTCGGGATGGGCGGCGCCAAAGCTATAGAGCCGCGGGATCAGCCAGCGCATCATAAACGTGCCGAGACAGGAGACCACAAGCGGGCCTTGCTTCGCCGGGACCGCAAGCCGTGCCGCGGCGCTTTCGATGATTTGCAGCGCCTGGCGCACGGCGGGCGCGAACGCCGTCCCGGCCGCAGTCAATTCGACGCTGCGGTTGCGGCGGGCAAACAGCGCGGTGCCGAGATAGTCCTCGATCGCCTTGATCTGCCGACTGACCGCGCCGTGCGTGAGGTGCAGTTCCTTGGCGGCGGCGTTGAAACTCAGCGTGCCGGCCGCGATCTCGAAGGCGGGGAGCGCCTTAAGCGGCGGAAGTCGGCGCATGCGAAAGCCTCGCATATGAGATTTTATCACATCACGATGAGAAATGATCACTTGTCAAGCACCCAAGCTCGCGGTACGGGTAAATGGTACATCATACAACATGACCGTGCTGTCATGAAATTCGCGTCCTCATTGTGTCAGCATTCTATGACCCGCTCCGAGGCTTGGCTGGTGCGGTGACCACCCAACCCTCGCCGGTAAAAATCAACCTACGTGACTCTCGACTGGCTCAACTTCAACGTCCGATTCCGCGTTCGACGCTTTTCGCATGACTGCGCGTATTTCAAATAGTGGGGGGAGACATGATGCTACGTTTATTCGTCGAACATCCCGCCAGCGCCGGCGAAACCTATGGTCAGCATTGGCGTTTTGCATCTCTAACGGGCATTAGGCTCATTGGTGCCGGATGTGCATGCTTCATACACGGCACTTTGCCGTTCCTTTTCACTACTACCGGCAGTCGGACAATCCGTAAGCTTGCCGAGAAACTGGACAAGCGCGCAGCATCCTCTGACCTGGTAGAGACGCCCGCGAAAACGGCCGCCAAGACGACCTTCTTTAACCACACGCGTAAATTGTTCTCCGATCGACGGAGCCACGTCCTCTTTTAGAACAGCCAACTTTGCGGATAATCAGGAGGGCTCGCGCCATGACGACCGATATCGCCGTAATATATGTCGACGACGGCATCCGTAACGCGATAGAGAACTACATCGGAACGCTGAACGGCCGCAATCCATATGTGTCTTCCCAGCAAGACGTCGAAGAGGCGGCGCACTCGATTTGGACGATCTTAGCCTCCGGGCGGAGCAGCACTGAAGAATTATGCGATTTTATAGCGACGGCGAACACTGCCGGCAATGTTCCCCCCGTTCTAATCAAGAATTTTGCCAGAGAGCCGTCGCGCTCCTGGGTCATGCCGGACGACGAGCGAGGCTTCGATTATGCAAACAACGAAAAGGACAGGATGAAAAAGTACTTCTTTACAGAGTGGGCCTCTTGGATTGTCGCTACTCTGCTCAATCATGAAAATACCGTTCATCCGTCCGAGCATGGCGGCGGAAATAGATTTCATCTGGTATCGCCGATCTCCTCCGACGGCGGACGGTTGCGCGATGTAGGTGCGAGTACGGGGGGCGGCAAGTTTTATCAGCACAGTGACGCAACTGTCTTCAACGACTTCCCAGACGAAAATGCATTCTTGGAACGCCTCGCCCTCCTCGACACGGACATTGATCGCCTTGAATCAGCGCTGGGGCGGCCTCGTGGCGACATCGTCGCGCAGGTTTTATGTCGCAAGTACGTCCGCGTCGACGCGACTATGCTGGCCGGAATTTACAACAAAGACACCATGACCCACATCATTACGCCAATGGCGTTACAACATTTTCTTGCCGGTAGGGGCTACGATGATACGGCCCTCCGACGCTTAGCCGGCATGCCGGTCGCACAAATTGCCGGCCCGGCAGATGGCGATATTTCGGGATTTATTGGAACGGTAACTCCTCCTTTGCAACTGGACCCCAGTGGTGCCATCTTCGGCACCTGCATCAATCTCGCCGAAGGTCGGATGAAATACGTTGGCAAGTCCGATGAGGACGAGGCGCTGTTCGAGCGCTTCGTTTATGACGCCCGGCAGGCGCCGGTCACGGAAATCCTGATTGAGCAGTCCGACGCGCTATTTTTCCCCAACGCTGCATATGGCACCCAGCAGAACGTGACCCATGGCCGCGGCGCATTGAAAGACAGCGACTATAGGATTGAGGTCGAGCCTGACGTTTTCGTGCGTAGGGCGCATTGCCGGCAATATCTGGTGAGCAGGTCCAGGGAAGGAAAGCCGGCGTTCATATCTAAACACTAGCGCCGCCGCTATACGAACGGGCTATAAGTTGGTAGGAAAACATACCTCGACAAGCATTCGCCGATTGATGTTTGTCGTCCGCTGCTTTTTTTGGCCCAGGACGGCTTCTTGGCCTCATGGGTCTATTTTGGAGCGTGTAGTTTGGCCGATACGGTCTCGTACGTGACTCTCATTACCTACGGCCTTGTTGCGCTGCTGGCAGGCTTCATCGATACGCTTGCTGGCGGCGGCGGTCTCATTACCATTCCGGCGCTTTTGCTGGGAGGAATTCCATCCTTGGAAGCTCTGGGAACCAATAAGCTTCAGGGCGCGGTTGGTACGCTGGTGGCGTCGTTAAGTTTGCTGGGACGTAGCAAACTCAACCTTCAATCGGTTATCTTGCCGTTTTTTATGGCGCTAACTGGAGGCGTAGCGGGCGCTGTCAGTGTCCAGCACATTAACGCTGCAACGCTGGACATCGTCGTACCGTTTGTGCTCATTGGAATAGCTCTATACTTCCTGCTTGCTCCTAAGGCAGGAGACGTTGAGCGTAATCCTAGAATTACCGAAGGCAGTTACGTCGGGTTGGCCTTGCCGATAATCGGCTTCTATGATGGATTTTTCGGACCCGGAACCGGGTCTTTCTTCGCTTTGTCAGGAACTGGTCTGAGAGGCTGGGATCTGATACGCTCCACCGCCAGCGCAAAGATTTTCAATTTCGCTTCGAGTCTGGCGTCGCTCGCGATCTTTATTTATGATGGAAAGGTGTTGTGGTTGATTGGAGCCGCCATGATTGCGGGTCAACTTGTTGGCGCGAGGCTAGGCGCTCATGCCGTTGTTATCGGCGGCGCGAAGGCAATCAAGCCTGCCATTGTTCTGGTTTGCCTCGCCATGCTCTGTCGGTACGCATGGCAGAAGGGGATATACCATTTACTTTAGTTTCTAACTGGCTGTTTCTGGCTACTTTGAGTTTTTAGGGCAGGGAGAGGGTGCGAAGCATTTGCTCCGGCTAGGCGAACTGTCATCACGGCACTCTCGACCAAGCACCGCGTGATCAACACCAATACGGTGGACCGTTATTCCATACCGGTATTTTTCGGCCCGAGCGGTGACGCGCGCATCGAGGTGTTGCCGACCTGCCACGGCCGAGACCGGCCGCCCCTATACCAACCGATGACTTACTTGCAGCTTCGCGAATGGGCCGCGCAGCAAAGGCGCGGCTGCCGCCCAATCGTGAGGCGACAATGCGGCAGGCGATTCGCGGATCCGACATTATTCCGCCGTAACATCGCCAAACGCGAAGCGGTCGATTCACCATCAGCGGGCGCTGCGATCGTCCGTGCACCCCGGAGCTTCCGGACGAAGCCGCGTCGCCTGCTACCGAGGCCACCACGGGTGCAGTGAGTTAATGAGTAACGCCACGAGTGCGTACACCGATCCGGCTGCGTCCGGATTGACAGCATTGCTCGCGGTCGCGCAAAGCGTGTTGGACGCGGTGCCGACCGGACTGTGCGTGTGCGGCGCCGATGGGGTGTTGCGCCGCTACAACGCGCGCGCGGTGGCGCTGTGGGGCCGGGCGCCGCGGCTCGATGACGCCGTCGAATTCGACAGCGGCACGTTCCGTCGTTTTGCCGGCGACGGCACGCCGCTGCCATTTGCCGCGACGCCGGTCGGCGTGGCGCTGCGTACCGGGGCGACGCTGCTCGATGCCGAACTCATCATCGAGCGGCCCGACGGGTCGCGCGTGCCGGTCCTGGTGAATGTCGCGCCGCTGAAAGAGCCCGGCGGCGGCATCGAAGGGGCCGTCTGCACCTTTCAGGCGTTTACCGAACGCAAACAGGCCGAAGAGGCGTTGCGCGCCAGCGAAGCCGAGCTGCAGACCGTCATCAACCGCACGCCGTTCATGCTGGTGCGCTGCAGCCGCGACCTGCGTTACCGCTTCATCAGCCAGGCCTATGCGGAGTGGCTGGGCCGGCCGCGCGACGAAGTGCTGGGCAGGACCATCGCCGAGACGGTCGGCGACGCGTCGTTCGCGACGCTGCAGCCGCATATCGAAAAAGTGCTGCAGGGCAAGTCGATCGATTTCGAATGCGTGATGGATTTTCACGCCGCCGGCCGGCGTACGGTGCACATCGCCTATCGGCCCGAAACCGATGCCGACGGCCGCGTCGACGGCTGGATCGCCTCGCTGCTCGACATCACCGCGCGCAAGCGCACCGAAGCGGAGCTGCGGCTGCTGAGCGAAGCGCTCGGCGCCGAGGTGGAGCGGCGCACGCTGGAACGCGACCGCATCTGGAACGTCTCCGAGGATTTGTTCGGGGTGCGCAACTTCGAGGGCTATTTCCTCAGCCTCAATCCGGCATGGACGCGGCTCCTCGGCTGGAGCGAGGCCGAGATCAAGGCCATGCACGTCAACGATTTGCGCCATCCCGATGATGCGGCGGGCGGGCTCGCGGCGCTGCGCCGGCTGGCGCAGGGCGCTTCCACCGTGCGCCTGGAAAATCGGCTGCGCCACAAGGACGGCTCGTGGCGCTGGCTGAGTTGGACCATGACCGAAAACGACGGCCTGATCTATGTGGCCGGCCGCCACGTCACCGCCGAGAAGGAAGCCGCCGCCGCGCTCGAAGAGGCGCAGCTGCGCGCCGCGCAGCTGCAGAAGATGGAGGCGATCGGGCAGCTCACCGGCGGCATCGCCCACGACTTCAACAATCTGTTGATGATCGTCAGCGGCCATGCGCAGCGCCTGAAAGCGCGCCTGACCGAACCGCGGGAGCTGCGCGCCGTGCAGGCCATCGCCACGGCGGCATCGCGCGGCGAGAATTTGACGCGGCAGCTTCTGGGTTTTGCGCGCAGCTTGCCGCTCAACCCGACGGTGATCAATCTCGGCGACACAGTCGGCCGGCTGCGCGACGTGCTGGCCGGCTCGCTGCACGTCAACATCGCTCTCGGCATCGACATTGCGGACACGATTTGGACGGTCTGCGTCGACAAGCCGGAGCTGGAGCTCGCCCTGGTCAATCTCGCCGTCAACGCCCGCGACGCCATGCCAAACGGCGGCACGCTGTCGATCGGCGCCGCGAACGTGCAGCTGCGCGAGGCTGACACGCCCGAGGGCCTCAGCGGCGAAGCCGTAGCGCTGACCGTCGCCGATACCGGCTGTGGCATTCCGGCCGAGCTGGTGCCGCGGGTGATCGAGCCGTTCTACACCACCAAGGGTCCGGACAAAGGCACCGGGCTCGGCCTCTCGCAGGTCTACGGCTTTGCCCGCCGCTCCGGCGGCACCATGCTGATTGCCAGCGAGGTCGACGCCGGAACCAAAGTGACGATTTATCTGCCGCGCAATCACGCCCCCATCGCGCCGGCTTTGCCGGAGGACGCCACGCCGCGCCGCGCCGAAGGCCAGCATACGATCCTGGTGGTCGAAGACAACGAGGACGTGAGGGACGTCGCGGTGTCGCTCCTTGAGCAGCTCGGCTATCGCACCATCGCGGTCGAGCACGCCGTCGCGGCGCTCGATGCGTTCGCCGACGGCCACCAGATCAGCCTCGTCTTCACCGATGTGGTGCTGCCCGGCCGCATGGACGGCACGGCGCTCGCCCAAGCGGTGGCCGACCATTATCCGCGCATCCCGATCGTACTGACCACCGGCTACTCGAAAGTGTTCGACCAGGAACCGCACTGGCCGGTGCTGCGCAAGCCCTACCAGATCGCCGCGCTCGGCCGCATCATCCACGACGCGCTGCATTCATCGCAGGAGCGCCGCGCGGTGGCGGTGCGTTAGGGTGCTCAGCAATAATGTGAAACCTGATCGGCTCCGCTTCCGCTCGTCCCCGCGAAAGCGGGGACCCAGGATTACTTGAACTCAGTGCAGGCCATCTGGATTCCCGCTTTCGCGGGAATGAGCGGAAGGATATCCGCGTTTCGCCGCCTACGCCTTCATCTCCTCGTCGCCCGCGCCCCCACCACCATCCTCCGCACTTCGTGCGGGGGCGGATGAATCCGCCAACGGCCGCATCAATGCAGCGCACGCGGCATCGATTTGCGCTTCACTCTTGCCCATATCTGCGAGCAGACCAGCGTAATTTCTAAACGCCGCGTCGAGATGCGGATGGCGGTGTCCGGTCTGGCGCGTGAACTCGACAAAGATCGCAACATGTCTGCGCATCAGCGGCTCGGCCGCGGTGAGCCGGTTGGTGTCGTGCAGCAATCCGGCAAGGTTGTTGAGGTCGGTCGCGACCTCGGGATGGTCCGGCCCGAAGCTCTTTTCGTCGATGGCCAGCGCGCGGCGCATCAGCGGCTCGGCCGCGGCGAGCCGGTTGGTGGCTCGCAGCAATCCGGCGAGGTTGTTGAGCCGGATCGCGACGTTGGGATTGTCCGGCCCGTAGCTCTTTTCGTCGATGGCCAGCGCGCGGCGCATCAGCGGCTCGGCCGCGGCGAGCCGGTTGGTGTCGTGCAGCAATCGGGCGAGGTTGTTGAGGTCGGTCGCGACCTCGGGATGGTCCGGCCCGTAGTTCTTTTCGTCGATGGCCAGCGCGCGGCGATAAAGCGGCTCGGCCTCGGCGTGCAAGGCCTTCGTGCTGAGCAACGAGCCAAGATTGTTCATCAAGCGCGCCGTCGGCGTGGCAATGCCGCCGTTGTCCGCGCGCGCGGTCACTGAGCGCGCATGCGGGGCGAGGGGATCAAGTGTCGGCCAATTGCGAACATCCGCAGGGTTTCCGGCGAACGCTGCGTCAAGCCAATGCAGGGCCTCGGTCATACTGCGTTGCCGCGCCTCGCCGACAAGGCTGCGGCGCGTGACGTCCTGCACGAGCCGGTGGACGAGGAAGAATGGTCCCTCGGCGTCGCGCGTCACCAGCGAATAGGCTGCGAGATCGTCATAGGCGTCGCGCTGGTTCTCGCCGGCGGCGCCGGGAATTGGCGCATCGAGCAGCGATTCCGGCATCTTTTCGGGCGCGAGCCAAGCGAGCCGTTCCAGGAGTCGCCGGCCGCCTTCGCTCAACTGTGCGACCGAAGTCTGCCAAGTGACGGCGACGGCGCGCGGATAGTCGGTCACCGTTATATCCCACCACTTTAGAACGTCGTCGCGCTGCGCGCGCCACTGCTCCAGATATTGCGCGAAGGTCAGCCGACGCTTGCTGATGAAAGCAGCAGCCTGCTCCAGCGCGAGTGCGAGTCGGCCAAGTTCTTCGGCAATCTCACGCGCTTTGGCATGGTCGTCTGCTTGCGCACGCCGCCTTCCCTTGGTGCGCTCCAGGAGAAACGCCGCCGCGTCGTCGACCGCCAGCACGTCGAGTTCGAGTGGCTGAAAATGACCAGAAAAATCGGCAATCCGGCTAGTGACGACTACATGGCCACCACCAAGGTCGCTCAATAAACGTTCCACTTCGGCAAGCGCCGGCCTGCTGTCTACGTTGTCAAGAATCAGAAGCCAACCCGGATTTGCCTTGAGCCAATCGAGCGCCGCCGCAAGCTTCACGGCATCGTCAATTGTATCGAGCTGTGGCGTCAGCGTCGCAGCCAGCGCGGCCAGATTGCGCCGCAGCGCTTCGGGCGTTTCTGCGACGACAAACAGTAACGCGTTGTACTCACCGGCATTCGCCCAGGCGTATTCCACGGCCGCGCGGGTCTTGCCGATGCCGCCGAGGCCATAGAGCGCCTGGCTCACGATCGCTGTCCGCGCGCCGCGCGCCCGCGTCAAGCTCTCGCGCAATCGCGCCATAAACTCGTCGCGGCCTTTGAACAGCGCGCCGATGCTCTGATAGGGCAGCACAATCGGCTTTGCGGATGGCTTCGGCTTTCCCTCCGGTTTGGCCGCAAGCTCCGGCAAGTCCTTCAGGACGGCCCGAGCCAATTGATCGATATTCGAGAACGGTCCGTAA
>JASHPU010000191.1 GCA_030037885.1 Xanthobacteraceae bacterium
GAGGATCGGCACCAGATCATCGCGCGTGATGCGGATCGGGCCGCTTTGGCCTTCGGCGATGCGCACCGCGGCGTGGCGCAGCGTCTGGCCGATCTGCCGCTCGAGCGCGCGCACGCCGGCCTCGCGGGTGTATTTGTCGATGATCTCGCCAATCACGTCGTCGCCAATCTCGACCTGGCCGTCTTTGAGACCGTTCGCTTCGAGCTGGCGTTTCACCAGATAACGGCGGGCGATCTGCAGCTTCTCCTCGGCCGTATAGCCGGCGAGGCTGATGATCTCCATGCGGTCGCGCAGCGGCCCCGGAATGGTGTCGAGCATGTTGGCGGTGGTGATGAACACCACGCGGCTCAGGTCGTAGGGCACGCCGAGATAGTTGTCGCGGAACGTGTTGTTCTGCTCCGGATCCAGGACCTCGAGCAGCGCCGCGCCGGGATCGCCGTGAAAGCCGGCGCCGAGCTTGTCGATCTCGTCGAGCATCATCACGCAATTGCGCGCGCCGGCCTTGCGGATGGCCTGGATGATGGTGCCGGGCAGCGCGCCGATATAGGTGCGGCGGTGGCCGCGGATTTCCGCCTCGTCGTGCACGCCGCCGAGCGAGACGCGCACGAACTTGCGGTCCATGGCGCGCGCGATCGATTGGCCGAGCGAGGTCTTGCCGACGCCGGGCGGGCCGACGAAGCACAGGATCGGCGCCTTGCCGGACGGCGCCAGCTTGCGCACGGCGAGATATTCGATGATGCGCCGCTTGATCTTGTCGAGGTCGTAATGGTCCTCGTCGAGGATGCGCCGCGCCTGCCCGATATCGATCGGCTTCTCCTCGGGCAATTTCCACGGCAGCTCGATCAGCCAATCCAGATAGGTGCGCACCATGCCGTATTCGGCGGCGGCGTCCGGCATGCGCTGCAGCCGGCGCAGCTCCTTGCGCGCTTGCTCTTCCACCTCCTTGGGCATGCCGGCATTGCTGATGGCCTTGTCGAGCTCGGCCATTTCGGCGGCCTTGCCCTCCTCGCCCTCGCCGAGCTGGCGCTGGATTGCCGCCATCTGCTCGCGCAACAAGACTTCGCGCTGCCGCTCGTCGAGCGCGGCCTTGGTCTGCCGGCCGATCTCCTGGGACAGGCGCAGCACCTCGATGCGCTGGGCCAGGAGCCGCGAGACCTTGTCGATGCGCGCGGCGACGTCGACGGTTTCGAGGATCGCCTGCTTCTCTTCCGGCTTCACGTCCATATAGGCGGTCGCCAGATCGGCGAGCGCCGGCGGCGAATCGATCGACTGGATGGCGGCCACCAGATCCTGCGGCGCCTGCGGCAGCAGCCCAACCGCCTCGACGGTCTGCGCCTTGAGATTGACGAAGCGCGCCTCGATCTCGGGACCGCCCACGCCCGGCTCGGGAATGCGCACCACGCGGGCGACCAGGAACGGCCAACCGGACAGATATTCGGCGATCTGAAAGCGCTGCTCGCCCTGGCAGACCAGATGATTGGTGCCGTCGGGCGCGGTGAGATAGCGCACGACGTTGGCGACCGTGCCCATGCGATGCATGTCGAGCTCTGTCGGATCGGCGACCTCGGCGTCGCGCTGCATCAGGATGCCGACCTGGCGCTGCTCGCGGATCGCCTGCTGCGCGGCGGCGATCGATTTGGGGCGACCGAGCGTGATCGGCAGGACAAGCCCGGGAAACAGCACGGTGGCGCGCACCGGCACGATGATCAGCGCGTCGGACGGCAGCGGCGGCAGCGACGGCGGCGCGCCAGCTCTTTCAGGTTCACTTGAGGACAGCATTTCAATGTCAGCCACGGCCCGGCCCCGCTTTCTGCAACGTGATGACCAGATAACCCGCGGCGGCGGTGCGACGCACGCCGCTATAACGGCCGGCCGGCAGCCGCAGCCGCCGGTAAAAGCGGCCCTGCGGCAGTTCGAGCCGATGGATGATGGCGGTGCGCAATTCGGGCGGCAGGACCCGCGTCCCAGCAATGACGAGGTCGCCGTCCTCGATCACCGCCTGGGCGTTGTCGATGGCGACGCCCGGCAACGCGACCAGCACCAGCACCTCTTGATCGGTCTCCAAAATATCGGCCGGCGGCTCCCAGACCGGCTGCTGCGCGTGGCTCGGCGCCGGCCGAAACAGCGCGCGGTGCATGCGCTCGGCACGAGCCAGCATTTCGACCGCTTCCGACCACATCCAATCCCGAGCCACGTCGCGGGCCATGAAACAACCCCTCCAATTCAGGTGCCATATGTGTGGCGGCGCCAAGCCGAATGCAACGCCGCCAGCGCTCGCATGCGGCCGGAGCAATACCAATATCGGAGCATGGGGCTGGAACATGCGCGACGCGGCCGGATTGATGCCGCGTAGCGGGTTGGGACTTCCTCGGCGCGCCGCAGCAGCGCGCGATCCGCGGCGGGGCGGTCCATCCGGAGGTACTATGGCACCAACAATCCGGAAGCGGCCGAATGGGCAAACCATTCCGGCGCCTGCAAAAATCCCGGTATCGCTGACCGTCAACGGCGTGCCGCGAGAGATCGTCGTAGCGCCCTGGGTGACGCTGCTCGATGCGCTGCGCGAGCGTCTCGGGCTCACCGGCACCAAGAAGGGCTGCGATCACGGCCAATGCGGCGCCTGCACGGTGCTGCTCGACGGCCGGCGCATCAATTCCTGCATGACCTTTGCGGTGATGCAGGACGGCGCCAAGGTCACCACCGTCGAGGGTTTGGCGCGCGACGGCGCGCTGCATCCGGTGCAGCAGGCGTTCATCGACCATGATGCGTTCCAGTGCGGCGCCTGTACGCCGGGACAGATCTGTTCGGCCGTCGGGCTGATCGCCGAAGGCAGAGCCAACAGCGTCGAGGAGATCCGCGAGCTGATGAGCGGCAACATCTGCCGCTGCGGCGCCTATCCCAACATCGTGGCGGCGATCCGCCAGGCCATGGAGCGGGAGCGGCCATGATCAATTTCCAATATGCGCGGGCCACCGACATTGCCGACGCGGTGCGCCAGATCGCCGGCGAGCCGACCGCGAAATTCATCGCCGGCGGCACCAATCTGATCGATTTGATGAAGGAGAACATCGAACGGCCGTCGCGCCTGATCGACATTTCGCGTTTGCCGTTGAAGCAAATCGAAGAGACCGGCGACGGCGGATTGCGCATCGGCGCACTGGTGCCGAATTCCGACCTTGCCTATCACGCCCTCATCGAACGGCGTTATCCGCTGCTCGCAAGCGCGATCCTCGCCGGCGCCTCGGCGCAGCTGCGCAACATGGCCTCGACCGGCGGCAACCTGCTGCAGCGCACGCGCTGCTATTACTTTTACGATACCGCAACGCCCTGCAATAAGCGCGCGCCCGGCAGCGGCTGCGCCGCCCGCTATGGGCTCAACCGCATGCACGCGATCCTCGGCTCAAGCGAAGCCTGCATTGCCACTCACCCCTCCGACATGTGCGTGGCGCTCGCCGCGCTCGAAGCCAACGTCCACGTCGCCGGCCCGGGCGGCGAACGCGTCATCGCGTTCGCCGATTTTCATCGCCTGCCCGGCGACACGCCCGAACGCGACACCACCTTGCGCGCCGATGAGATCATCATTGCGGTCGAGCTGCCGGCGCGCGGCTTTGCCACGCACTACAGCTACCTGAAAATTCGCGATCGACTGTCCTATGCGTTCGCGCTGGTTGCCGTTGCGGCGGCGCTCGAACTCGAGCGGGACACCATCAAAGAGGCGCGCCTGGCGCTTGGCGGGGTCGCCCACAAGCCGTGGCGCGACGTCGCCGTCGAAAAGGCGATGCGCGGCGAGCCGGCCAACCGCGCCAGCTTCGCCCGCGCCGCCGACGCGATCCTGCGCGACGCCAGAGGCTTCGAGCACAACGCGTTCAAGATCGAGCTGGCGCGCCGCGCCATCGTGCGCGCGTTGACCCAGGCTGCCGCCGGCACGCCGCAATCGCAATCGGTCAAAAAAATCCGGTGAACGCCATGGTCTATATCGGCACGCCCACCTCCCGGGTCGACGGGCCCGCCAAGGTCACCGGCGCGGCCAAATACGCCGGCGACGCCGCTGCGTCGGGCCTAGCCTATGGCGCAGTGGTCACGTCCGCCATACCCAAAGGCCGCATCGCGACGATCGACACCGGCGCGGCGTTGCGCGTCGCCGGCGTGCTCGACGTGCTGACCCATGAAAACCGGCCGCGCATGGCGCGCCGCGCGGCGGCCTACAAGGACGACGTGGGGCCGGAGCAAGGCTCGCCGTTCCGCCCGCTTTACGACGACACGATCATGTTCAGCGGCCAGCCGATCGCGCTGGTGCTCGCCGAGGAATGGGAAATCGCGCGCTTCGCCGCCAGCTTGGTGCGCGTCGAATACGAGGCGGAGCCTTTTGCCACCGACTTGCGGGTAGAGCGCGAACGCGCCGTCGCGGTCGATGAGCCGCCAAAACCGCGCGGCAATGCCGACAAGGCCTACGCCGCCGCCGCCATACGCCACGAGGCCGAATACTTCATTCCGATCGAACATCACAACCCGATGGAGTTGTACGCGTCGACCGCGCTTTGGGAGGACGGCAAGCTCACCATCTACGACAAGACCCAGGGCGTGCTGAACGTGCACAATTATCTGTGCAGCGTATTCGACATGAAGCCGGATAAGCTGCGCGTGCTCTCCCCGTTCATGGGCGGCGGCTTCGGTTCGGGACTGCGTCCGCAATATGAGGCGCCGCTGGCGGTGCTGGCGGCGCGCGCGCTCGAACGCTCGGTCCGCCTCGTGCTCACGCGCCAGCAAATGTATGCGCTGTGCTATCGGCCGGCGACGATCGAACGGCTCGCGCTCGGCGCGGCGCCGGGCGGCACGCTGGATTCAGTCAGCCACGAAGCGATCGCGGTCACCTCGCAATACGAGGATTATTTCCGCAACGATACCGGCTGGTCCGGTCTCTTGTACAAGAGTCCGAACGCCAAATACGTGCACCGGCTGGCGCGTGTCGATCTGCCGACCCCGTCGGACATGCGGGCACCGGGCGCCACCACCGGCGTTTATGGGCTCGAATGCGCCATGGACGAACTCGCCGTGGCGCTCAAAATCGATCCGATCGCGCTGCGGCTGCGCTGCTATTCGGACCGCGACCAGCACGACGACATTCCCTACACCAGCAAGCAGCTGCGCAAATGCTACCGCCAGGGCGCGGCGGCATTCGGCTGGGACAGGCGCAATCCGAAGCCGCGTTCGATGCGCGACGGCAGCGAGCTGGTCGGCTGGGGCATGGCGACCGGGGTCTGGGAAGCCTTGCAGATGGACACGGCGTTGCGCATCGTGCTGACCGCCAACGGACATGCCGAGGTATCTTGCGCGTTTTCCGATATCGGCACCGGGACCTACACGATCGTCGCCCAGGTCGCCGCCGACCTGCTCGGCCTGCCGCTCGAGGCCGTCACTGTGCGATTGGGCGATTCGACGCTGCCACAGGCGCCGGTCGAGGGCGGGTCGTGGACGGCCGCTTCCGTTTCGCACGCGATCGCCAAGACCGCGGACGAAATCCGCAAGGAGCTGTGGCGCCTGGCGAAAGCCATGCCGAATTCGCCGCTCGGCGCTTGCCGACTTGAAGACATCGCGCTCGCCGACGGCAGGATCATCGACAAGACCGACAGCGGCCGCGGCGTGGCGATGACCGACGCCATGCGCCATGGCCGCCGCGATCGGCTCGAACACGAGACCACCAACAGCTTCGCGGAAGACGACAAGCATGCCCGCAATACCCATTCGGCGATCTTCGCCGAAGTGAAAGTGGACGAGGAGCTTGGCGTCATCCGCGTCACCCGCGTGGTCAATGCGGTTGCGGCCGGGCGCATCCTCAACACCAAGACCGCGCGCAGCCAGATCATGGGCGGCGTGGTCGGCGGCATCGGCATGGCCCTGCACGAGGAAACGCTGATTGATCACACGCTGGGCCGGATGATGAACGCCAACATCGCCGAGTACCACGTGCCGGTGAACGCCGACGTGCACGATATCGAGGTCATTTTCGTCGACGAGCCGGACGAACTCGTCAACCCGCTCGGCATCAAGGGGGTCGGCGAGATCGGCATCGTCGGCACCGCCGCGGCCATCGCCAACGCGGTCTACCACGCCACCGGCAAGCGCGTGCGCGACCTGCCGATCACCTTGGACAAGCTGCTGGGCTGATCATTCCGCGACGCCGTTCCGAATCGAATCGGCATTTTCTGTTCGTCTTTGCCGGGCTTGACCCGGCAATCCATGCTGCATCGCGGCCGCATGGATGCGCGGGTCAAGCCCGCGCATGACGGGCAAAGGGGCCAACCCGGAGCGCGACCTTCTTTAGCCGCTGGCAAAGCGGCGCCAATCGGCTAAATTGCCGGCTGCTGCACCAGAGGAGCAAGCATGGCGCAGGTTTTCGTCTGCAACGAGCTTGAGATGAAGGACGGCGACGTTCGCATCGTCCGCCAGGACCGCATCGAGGTCGGCGTCTATCGCCATGCCGGCGCCTATTACGCCTACCGCAATCATTGCGCCCATCAAGGCGGGCCGGCCTGCGAGGGCATCGTCCGCAACAAGGTCATCGACCTGCTCGGCCCCGACAAATCGTTCCTCGGCCAAACCTACGACGACAACGAGCCGCACATCGTCTGCCCGTGGCACGGCTGGGAATACAAGCTCACCACCGGCGAATGCGCTCCCGACCCGAAGCTGCGGCTGCGGCGCCACGAGGTCGTCAAGCGCGAGGGAGGCGTTTATGTCGTCATCTGACGTGCTGGAGCGGCCGGACGAGCTTTTGCTGCCGCGCACGGCCGGCGCGCTCGCTGCCGCGCTGAACGATCCCGACCGCATCGCCGATGCCGCGTTGCGCGCGCTGCTCGCCAATGCGCTGCGGCTCTATGCGGTTAAGGCGGAGAACGGCATGCGCGCGCCGCTGCCGGAAGACGGCGGCGGGGTGACCATCACCGACGCCATGATCGCCGTGACCGACCTCCTTCATGCGCTCAACGTGCAGCTGTTCGAGCTGTCCATGTGGCAGGCGATGACCGGCAATTGCATCGCGCCGCATCAGCGCGTCGATGCGCCGCCGTCCCGCTAAGCTGTTTTGGGAGAACCGCCATGAACGTGATGACCCCTATCGTGCGCGATCCGGCTGCGGAGAAGTTCGACACCAAGCGCCTGCTCGAGCACGCCGAGCAGCAGGCGGCCGACCGCCGCTACGAAGACTTCATGATCGTCGACGTCGACTCGCACCATTACGAGACCGGCTCCTACAAGGACATTTTCCAATACATCGAGGACCCGATCATCCGCGACCAGTTCGTGCACACCAAGGGCCAAACCCTGATGCTGCGCTCGACCGGCGGCTTCCAGGAGATGGCCGGCCGCATCACCCGCTACGAGCATCGCGGCGCCGAGCCGGTGCCCGGCGCAGCGCGGCACCGCGACATCGTCGTGACCTTGAAATGGATGGACGCGCTCGGCGTCGACGTCGCCTGCCTGTTTCCGACCCCGATGCTGGGCCTCGGCTTGAACCCGATCATCGAAGTCGAGGCGCAATACGCGCGCGCCTATAACCGCTGGTTGACCGAGCACATCCTGGCCGAGGAGCCGCGCATCGTCTCCATGCTCTACCTGCCGATGAACGATCCGGTCGCGGCGCTGAAGATGGTCGAGGATTTTTCCGGCCGCCAGGGCGTCGTCGGCTTCCTGGTCACCACGGTGCGCTACAAGCCACTTCACGACAACGCCTACATGAAGCTCTACCGCGCGCTGGAGGAGCGCGGCCTGCCGCTCGCCTTCCACGCCGCGACCAACTGGGGCGACCAGAGCATGCACATCACCAACCGCTTCATCGCCAGCCACGCGCTCGGCTTCACCTGGTTCAACATCGTGCACATGACCAACTGGGTGGTGAACGGCATTCCCGAGCGCTTCCCCGGGCTGAAATCGGTCTGGATCGAGAGCGGGCTCGCCTGGGTGCCGTTCCTGATGCAGCGCCTCGACAACGAATACATGATGCGCTCGTCCGAGGCGCCGTCGCTCAAGCGCAAGCCGAGCGATTACATGCGCGAGATGTTCTACACCTCGCAGCCGATGGAGATGATCGGCAACCGCACCATGCTGGAAGAAACGTTCAAGATGATCAACGCCGAGACGCAGCTCGTTTACGCCTCGGACTATCCGCACTGGGACATGGACCTGCCGTCGACGATCTACGACCTGCCGTTCCTCGACCTGCAGGCCAAGAAGAACATCTTGGGCGAGAACGCGCGCAAGCTGTTCAAGCTCGACACGATTTTATCGCCGGAGAAGAAGGCGCGGCTGAAAGAGCGCGCTGCGGCTGTGGCGTGATACGAAGCCGACCGGACGGCTCAGCTTCCGCTCGTCCCCGCGCAAGCGGGGACCCAGCTTTTGGACCAAATGCTGGATTCCCGCTTTCGCGGGAATGAGCGGATTATGACGCCTTCGCGGCTCCGCGCACGCCGTCGGCGAGGGCGCGGACCAGAGCGGCGACGGAAGAGACCGTCGCCTTCGTTGCCTTGCCGTCTGCATTGAGGCTTTGCCGCACCGCCTCGACCAGGGCCGAGCCGACCACGACACCGTCGCCGGCTTGCGCGATGGCGCGCGCCTGCTCGGCGGTACGCACGCCGAAGCCGACGCAGACCGGCAACTTGGTGTGCCGCTTGATCCGCGCCACGGCGTCTCTGACTTTGCCCGGATCGGGCGCGGCGGCGCCGGTGACGCCGGTGATCGAGACGTAATAGACGAAGCCTGAGGTGTTTTTCAGCACCGCCGACAGCCGCTTGTCGTCCGTAGTCGGCGTGGCGAGGCGAATGAAATTGAGTCCCGCTTTGAGCGTCGGCAGGCACAGTTCCGCATCTTCCTCGGGCGGCAGATCGACGACGATCAGGCCGTCGACACCCGCGGCTTTGGCATCGGCGAGAAAGCGCTCGGGGCCGTAGACGTAGATCGGATTGTAATAGCCCATCAGCACGACCGGCGTCGTGTCGTCGCCGCGGCGAAAATCGCGAATGAGCGCCAGCGTGCGCTTCATGTCCTGCCCGGCATGAAGCGCGCGCAAGCCCGCCGCCTGGATCGCCGGACCATCGGCCATCGGATCGGTGAACGGCATGCCGAGTTCGATCACGTCGGCGCCGGCGGCAGGCAGCGCTTGGAGAATCGCGAGCGCGGTGTCGCGATCCGGATCGCCGGCCATTATAAAGGTGACGAGCGCCGGGCGCCCCTCCTGTTTGAGGGCGGCAAAGCGCACGTCGATGCGGCTGGTTACGGTGCTTCCCGCCACAAGTAAACTCGCGCTACCGATTGGGGCGGGGGAAGCCGGTCGTATGTCACCGATCCCTGATAGAGACTAAGCGTTCCTTCATTAAGAAGGATTGGAGCAATCGCAGGGAGCGCCTCCGACCGCACCATGACACCGCCGCGTTCCCTGAGGTTGTCGTGGGCTAACTCATAAATGACCTGTTCGCGAGGAAATACTCGGGGAGCCGAGGTGTCGGTCACCACAAACCAGCGTCTCTCCGCTACTTCGATCGCTTGTACTAGTAGCGTCCAACTGGCAGCCGTGATTTCGCAGATGCCCGTCCTGTCTGCTTCCTGGATTATTAGACTCTCCGCCGTGCGCCTATAAAGAAGGGCAGGACTACCCTGTGGCGAAATTCCAAGTTTTTGGATGACCCGCATATTCGAAACCCTTCAAGGTTTTCGGTTGAGATGCCGCGCCACCGTCTCTAAATCCTTGTCGCCGCGGCCGGACAGATTGACCACCATCAGGTGATCCTTAGGCTTTTGCGGCGCGAGCTGCAACACCTTGGCGACGGCGTGGGCCGGCTCGAGCGCTGGAATGATGCCTTCGAGCTTCGACAGGAGCTGAAACGCGTGGAGCGCCTCGTCGTCGGTGGCTGAGAGAAACGTAACGCGGCCGACGTCGTGGAGCCAGGCGTGCTCGGGGCCGATGCCCGGATAATCGAGGCCGGCCGAGATCGAGTGCGCCTCGTCGATCTGGCCGTCGTCGTTCATCAAGAGATAGGTGCGGTTGCCGTGCAGCACGCCGGGCCGGCCGCCGGCGATCGAGGCGGCGTGCTTGCCGTCGAGCCCGTGGCCGGCCGCCTCGACGCCGTAGATCTCGATGCCGGGCTCGTCGAGGAACGGATGGAACAGGCCCATGGCGTTGGAGCCGCCGCCGATGCAGGCGATCAGCGAATCCGGCAAGCGGCCTTCGGCGGAAAACATCTGCTCGCGGGTCTCGCGGCCGATGATCGACTGAAAATCGCGCACCATCATCGGATAGGGATGCGGGCCGGCGATGGTGCCGATGCAGTAGAACGTCGAGCCGACATGGGTGACCCAGTCGCGCAGCGCTTCGTTCATCGCGTCCTTGAGCGTCTTCGCGCCGGATTCGACCGGCACCACCTTGGCGCCCAGCATCTTCATGCGGAACACGTTGGCCTTCTGCCGCTCGACGTCGAGCGCGCCCATGTAGACGATGCAGTCGAGCCCGAACCGCGCGCACAAGGTAGCGGTGGCGACGCCGTGCATGCCGGCGCCGGTCTCGGCGATGATGCGTTGCTTGCCCATGCGGCGCGCCAGAAGAATCTGGCCGAGCACGTTGTTGACCTTGTGCGCGCCGGTGTGGTTGAGCTCCTCGCGCTTCAAATAAATCTTGGCGCCGCCGCCCGAAAGGCTGGAGGCCGTCTGTCTACAATATGCCGTGAGCCGCTCGGCGAAATAGAGCGGCGACGGCCGGCCGACGTAATGCGCCAGGTAACCGTCCATCTCTTTTTGGAACGCCGGATCGGCCTTGGCTTCCGCGTAGGCCTTTTCCAGCTCCAGAATGAGCGGCATCAAGGTCTCGGCGACGAAACGGCCGCCATAAATGCCGAAATGGCCATGCTCGTCCGGTCCGTTGCGGAACGAGTTGAGATTTTGCTGCACGGTCATGCGAGGCTCGTGATCGCGGACGCGTGGAGGTGATCTTCCACTGCGCGAACCATCCGTACAAAGGCGCGAATCTTATCGGGGTCTTTTTCTCCCGGCGCGCGCTCAACGCCAGAGGATACGTCAACCCCACGGGCATGGGTGATCCGTAACGCCTCCATGACATTATCTGGATTAAGGCCGCCCGAAAGCATCCAAGGCAGACCTGATTCGAGACTCTGCAAGAGGCGCCAATCGAATGAAGCCCCTAGCCCGCCTGGACGCGTCGCCTCACCGGGTGCGATGGCGTCAAACAGGAGGCGGTCGAAATTCGTGGTAAACACCGAGATGTTTTGCAGATCAGCCGTTGTCCCGACGGCGATCGCCTTCATTAGCGGTAAGCCGAAACGGGCTTTCAGCTCACCAGCACGCTCTGGTGATTCCTTGCCATGAAGCTGCAGCAGGTCCGGCTGCAGGGCCTCCACAATGCCTTCCAGTAACGCATCCTCGGCATCGACCGTGAGCGCGACCTTTTGGGCGCGGCCGCGCACCCGCCGGCCGAGCGCCCGCGCCATCTCGAACGTCAGATGCCGCGGCGACGGCGGAAAGAACACGAAGCCGACCATGTCGGCGCCCGCGTCGAGCGCGGCATCAAGCGCTTCGGGCGTGGAGAGGCCGCAAATTTTGACCGTAACGGACACGGGCTCGCCTGCTGGTGAAATAGCCTTTGACCGGCGTTTTGCCGCCGAGTGGCGCCCTTTTACATGCCGGCGACCGGTTTGTCTTGTTGGGCCGTCAGCCGCGCGCCGGCGGCTGCAGCTTGAGCCGCGGCGGCGGTTCCTGCTGGCGCGGAACGATGCTGGGCTCGGCGGACGCGGCTTCGTGCGCCTCCAGTCGCGCCATCATCTCCTTGGCCTCACGCTCCAACCGGCGCGCCGTGCGCCGCCAGCGGCCTTGCCGCAGCCAGGCCGCCGCCCCACCGATCACGACGCCGATAATGAGGACGAGGATGAGAAGCGCGAACAGCGGCAGGGTCAGCGACGCGGCCGGCGCGCTCGCGCCGAACGGATCGAGCGAAACCGTCACCTCCTGGCGGTTCGCCACCGCAAACGCAATGATGATGATGGCGAGCGGCACCAGGATGAGCGCCGCGACGATCCTGCGCAGCAATGTCCGAACCTCCGACCTATGTCCCGCTCATTCCCGCGCAAGCGGGAATCCAGGTGGACCGCGCTGCCGGAGAAATAGCTGCTGGGTTCCCGCTTTCGCGGGAACGAGCGGACTCGGTTACGCCGCGTCCTCGCGGTTGAGCCGCTCGCGCATTTCCTTGCCGGTCTTGAAGAACGGCACGTATTTCTGATCGACCTCGACGTGGGCGCCGGTGCGCGGATTGCGGCCGGTGCGCGCCGGCCGCTGCTTCACCGAGAATGCGCCGAAGCCGCGCAGCTCGACGCGGTCGCCACGCGCCATCGCGGCGATGATCTCGCCCAAAATGGCGTTGACGATGTTCTCAACGTCGCGTTGATAGAGGTGCGGGTTCTGCTCGGCTATCTTCTGGACCAGTTCTGATTTGATCATGATGTCGTCCGCGAACGGTGTTGCCGCATCGTCGCGCTTTAGTTCGCGCTGGAAGGTTGCCAAAGCGCCAACAGACCGTCAAGATTGATACGGTCGAGCGCGCCGGCCCCGGCAAAGGTTTCGAGCCGCCGCGCCAGCGTATCGAAGCCCGCCGCATTGAGCAAAGCGATGGCCGCCGCATGCAGAAACGGCAGGTCGTCGAACTCGCTGTGCAAGCGGTAATCGCGCACTGGCAGGCTGGCGCTGATGTTCTTTTCCTTGTTGAGCCAAGCGCGCGCCGTCCGTTCGTCGCCGATCTGGTCGATGAGCTTGAGCCCGAGGCCCTGGTGCCCGGTGAAGACGCGGCCGTCGTCGATTGCGGCGAGCTCCGGGTCGGTGAGATGGCGGCGGTCCTGCACCAAACCCTTAAACCAGGCGTACGAATCCATGATGATCGACTGGATGGCGGCGCGCGCCTCCGGGCTGGTCGGCTCGAAGCCGTTCGGTGCTGCCTTGAGCGGCGATGATTTGATCGACTCGACCTTGACGCCGATCTTGTCCAACAGCGCGGCGAAGTTCGGGAACTCGAACAGCACGCCGACCGAGCCGACCAGCGAGGTCTGCTTGGCGATGATGTGGTCGCCGGCAAGGGCGGTGATGTAGGCGCCCGAAGCCGCCAGGCTGTCGACCACCGTGACCACAGGCTTCTTGGCGCGGACGCGGCTCAATGCATCGAACAATTGCTCGGAGCCGGCGGTGGTGCCGCCCGGCGAATCGACGTGCAGGATCACCGCGCGCGCCGAGGACGAAGCGGCGAGCCGGTCGAGCTGGCGCACCCGCTCGTCATCGTCGCGAATGAGCCCGGTGATAGTGACCCGCGCGATGTAGGGCCCGCCGATCACGCCGTTGCGGCGGCCGTAGGCCGCCGCAACGGCGCCGATCGCGATCACCAGTATCGCGATGGCGACGACGCGCCAGAACGTGAGCTTGCGCCGCATGCGGCGACGGTCGACGAGCAGGTCGGCATCGAGCGCCATGGTTTTCCATTGCTCCTTTTCAGCGGCTTGCCGGTCCCGCGCCGGCGTACGGGCAAGGTTGGAACGTCACTCCTTGCCCTCGCCCTTGTCGCCTTCCTCGCCCTTGCGGCGGAGCGCAGTGCCGAGAATGTCGCCCAGGGTGGCGCCGGAATCCGAGGAGCCGTATTGCGCGATCGCCTCTTTCTCTTCGGCGACTTCCAGCGCCTTGATCGAGACCATGACCTTGTGGCTGCGGCGGTCGTACTGGATCACGCGCGCGTCGACCTTTTGGCCGACGGCGAAGCGGTCGGGACGCTGCTCGGAACGGTCGCGCGCCAGTTCGGAGCGCTTGATGAACGACGTGAGATCGGTGCCGACGATCTTCACGTCGATGCCGCCTTCCTTCACCTCGGTCACCTCGCCGGTCACGACCGCGCCCTTCTTCAACTCGCCTGCGTCGGCGGCCGCCACCGTGCCACCATCGGCAAGCTGTTTGATGCCGAGCGAAATGCGCTCCTTGTCGACGTCGACGTCGAGGACCTGGGCTTTGACCTTGTCGCCCTTCTTGTATTCCTCGATGACCTGCTCGCCCGGCCGTTTCCAGTCGAGATCGGACAGGTGCACCATGCCGTCGACGTCGCCGTCGAGCCCGAGGAACAGGCCGAATTCGGTCTTGTTCTTGACCTCGCCCTCGACCTCCGAGCCGGGCGGGTACTTCTCGACGAACACCTCCCACGGATTGCGCATGGTCTGCTTGAGCCCGAGCGAGATGCGGCGCTTGACCGGATCGACTTCGAGCACCTGGACTTCGACCTCCTGCGAGGTCGAGACGATCTTGCCGGGATGCACGTTCTTCTTGGTCCACGACATTTCGGAGACGTGGATCAATCCCTCGATGCCGGGCTCCAGTTCGACGAACGCGCCATAGTCGGTGATGTTGGTGACGCGGCCCTTGAAGCGGGCGGCGACCGGATATTTGGCCTCGATGCCCTGCCACGGGTCGTCGAGCAGCTGCTTCATGCCGAGCGAGATGCGGTGGGTCTCGTGGTTGATCTTGATGATCTTGACCTTGACCTGCTGGCCGATATTGAGCACTTCGGACGGATGATTGACGCGCCGCCAGGCGATGTCGGTGACGTGCAGCAGGCCATCGATGCCGCCGAGATCGACGAAGGCGCCGTAATCGGTGATGTTCTTGACCACGCCGTCGATGACCTGGCCCTCTTCGAGATTCTGCACCAGCTCCTGGCGCTGCTCGGCGCGGGTCTCTTCCAGAACCGTGCGGCGCGACACCACGATGTTGCCGCGGCGGCGGTCCATTTTCAGGATCTGGAACGGCTGCGGATTGTTCATCAGCGGCGACACGTCGCGGATCGGCCGAATGTCGACCTGCGAGCGCGGCAGAAACGCCACGGCGCCGTCGAGATCGACGGTGAAGCCGCCCTTGACCTGATTGAAGATGACGCCTTGGACTTTTTCGTTGTTCTGGAACGCCTTCTCGAGCCTGCCCCAGCTTTCTTCGCGGCGCGCCTTGTCGCGCGACAGCACCGCCTCGCCGAGCGCGTTCTCGATGCGCTCGAGATAGACCTCGACGGTGTCGCCGACCTTGATCTCGGCGTTGCGGCCGGGGCCGGAGAATTCGCGCAGCGCGACGCGGCCTTCCGTCTTCAGTCCCACGTCGATGACGGCGACGTCCTTTTCGATGCCGACGACCGTGCCTTTGACGACGGCGCCTTCCTGCAGATGGCCGTCACCGAACGATTCATCGATCAGCTTGGCGAAATCCTCACGCGACGGCGCGGCGCCGGCGCCAGCGGTTTCAGCGGCAGTTTGAGCCATGAATACTCCGAGCCCCGTCTTCAATGGATGTGGTCCCGAACGTGCGGCAGCCGCCGGACGGACCGGCGGTGGGGCCGATTGACCAAACGTTCGGGACTAAGTTTCGGTGTCCGGTGCATCGCTACGAAGCGGCGAACGGGCTCTACCTCCAATGACGAAAGCGTCTTAACCACGCTTTCGGCCCGTTCGGACGGCCTCGATGATGGCGACGGCAGCCCGGAACGCTGCGTCTATATCTAAATGGGTAGTATCGAGCAAGTGCGCATCGGGGGCCGGCTTGAGTGGGGCCGCTGCACGCGCCGAATCGCGCTCGTCGCGCCGCAGCAGATCGGCCAGGACGTCCCGCTCGTCGGCTGCCACGCCGCGGGCTTTCAGTTCGGCGACGCGACGTGCGGCGCGAATTTGCGGGCTCGCGGTAACGAACAGCTTTACGTCGGCTCCTGGCGCGATGACGGTGCCGATGTCGCGCCCGTCGAGCACCGCGCCGGGCGGCCGTGCCGCAAAGGCGCGCTGGTAGTCCAATAAGGCTTTACGCACTTGTGGAATGGCAGCCACCACGGACGATGCTTCGCTGACGGCGTGCTCCTTGAGGGCATTTTCATCGAATTTTTCCGGATCAAGCGCCAGCGCCGCGGCGGCGGCGCGCGCCACGTTATCGGCCGGATAGCCGGCATCGAGCACCACCTTGGCGACCGCCCGATAAAGCAGCCCGGTATCGAGGTGATGCAGCCCGTAATGTGCCGCGATCCGGCGCGCCAGCGTCCCTTTGCCCGAAGCGGCGGGCCCGTCGATGGCGATGATCATAGCTTCAACTAGGCCCCGATCCTGGCGACTGCAGCCTTCATTGCGTCGGGTGCAGTCGGATCGAGAGTTAGCACGCCGTCCACTTTCCGACCGACAAGGCGGAGTTCCTCAGAATTATCGAACAATAGAGCCCAATCCGCCTGATCAAGGAACCAAGGCAGCTGGTCCAACGAGCGTTTCCATCGCGTGGCAATCTTATCGACCGGCACGCCGTGGCCTCCCTTCGACACACGCATTTGCACGCGCTTCACATTCAGTTCGGGACTGGAGAGAATCACATAAACGAGTCGGATCTCGAAGCCCCTTCTTTTCGCTGCCAACACCAAAGGCCGATATTTGTCCGTCGAAAGCACGGTCTCGACGCCGACAGATTGATGGGCGTCAATTGAAGCTTTCAGCCAGGCCTCAATGCGTTGCACCGCTTCCAAGTTAGCCTGCTCGAGGCCTTTGTGCTCGGCGTCACGAATACGCTGCGTCAGCAGATCGGGATTGATGATCCAGAACGAATGAGCGGGGTCGGCAATATTGGTATCGACGTAAACCGGACTTTGGTGCGAGCCATAGAGACTGCTCTTCCCAGAGCCATTTGGCCCAGCGATGAGCCACAATGACAGCGAGGTGATTGTCGTGAACGCCATCCCTCCGTTCCAACTCTGTGGATTTATTCAGGATTCTTTAGGGCCGTCAGGTGAGCCAAAAATAGCAGTATTTGCGCGCCGTTCGGCTGTAATATTGGCCTTGAAGGCGCCGACCAAATCGCCGTCAAAGGTTTGGCTGCCCGAATCGACGATATAAACCGTCGCTTGCACGCCATTTTTGGTGCGCCGGACGCGCCTGATCGTCACCTTGCCCTTTTTGCGCTTTTTCGACGATGCGGAGCACAGCTTTTTGACGATGACTTTGGTCACGTTTTACCTCGTTAGATACTTGACTTTATAAGTCATCACGGTCAGGCGTCAAAGCTAGATTTTGCGATGACTGCTCGATTCAAACGTTAATCGAAATGGGCCGTCAGCCAGACAGCTCTGCCCCCAAACCCCGCATCAGCTCCACGAACCCCGGAAAGCTCGTGGCAATGAAGCTACCGTCGTCGATCTTGACCGGCCGCTCGCTCGCCAGCCCCATGACCAGCGCCGCCATGGCGATGCGGTGATCCATATGGGTGGCGACCAGGCCGCCGCCCGGCGCGCGGCCCCTGCCCTGCACCATCAAGTCGTCGCCTTCGATCTCGACTTCGACCCCGTTCTCCTTGAGAAGCGCGGCGGTCGCAGCGAGGCGATCGGATTCCTTGACCCGCAGTTCTTTCAGCCCGCGCATCACGGTCGTGCCCTCGGCAAAGGCGGCGGCCACGGCCAGGATCGGATATTCGTCGATCATCGATGGCGCGCGGGACGCAGGAACCTCGACGCTGCGCAGCGGCGAGCCCCGCACCAAAAGATCGGCTACCTCCTCGCCGCCTTCGGTTTGCCGCTGCACCTCCTCGATCAAGGCGCCCATTTCCTTAAGCGTCGTCAAAAGCCCGGTGCGCAGCGGATTGAGCATGACGCCCTCGAGGATCACCTCGGAGCCGGGCGTGAGCAGCGCCGCCACCAGCGGGAAGGCCGCCGACGAGGGATCGGCCGGCACCACGATCGGCGCCGGGACCAGCTCCGGCTGGCCGGTCAGCGTGATGCGGCGGCCGTATTCGCCCGCCGCCTCGACCCGCACCTGCGCGCCAAAATGCGTCAGCATTTTTTCGGTGTGGTCGCGCGTTGCTTCGCGTTCGATGACGACGGTCGCGCCGGGCGCGTTGAGGCCGGCCAGCAGCACGGCCGATTTGAGCTGCGCCGACGCGATCTGCGGCTCGAACACGATCGGCAGCGGATCGCGGGCGCCGGCGAGCGTCAGCGGCAGCCGGCCATCGGCCGAAGCGAGCGTGCGGGCCCCGATCCGTTCCAGCGGATCGAGCACGCGACGCATCGGCCGCTTGCGCAACGAGGCATCGCCGTCGAATTCCGCCGTGACCGGACAGCCGCCGACCGCGCCCAGCATCAGGCGGCAGCCGGTGCCGGAATTGCCGAAATCGAGCGGCGCCGCGGGCGCCGCAAAGCCGCCGACGCCGACGCCGCGGATTCGCCATTGCCGGCCGCCGCATTGCTGCACCGTCGCACCCAACGCCCGCAGCGTCTGCGCAGTGTCGAGCACGTCGTCGCCTTCCAGCAAGCCGGCGATGGCGGTCTCGCCAACGGTGAGCGCGCCAAGGATCAAGGCTCGGATCGAGATCGATTTGTCGCCCGGCACCCGCGCCCGGCCGTGCAACGGCCCATTGTGCCGCGCAGTCAGTGGACGAGGCTCTATCGCGTGCATGACGTGCTCCGACGCGGCGCTCTATCACGCGGTGGCGCACACCGTCACCTGGCAGAGCGACCCTTTTGCCCGCCGCCGGCGCGCCGAACGCGACAAACGGCGGGGCGCTCGCCCCCAACGTTCCGGGCCCTCACGAGCGCCATCTACGCTATTGACAGCGCCACGCCGACTAGCCAAGTGAAACCCTCAAATCGGATATCGCCGCATTTAAGGTGCATCGCCATGACCAAACCCGAACTTGGCACCAAGCGCATCTGCCCGGAGACCGGGCGTAAATTTTACGACCTCAACAAGACCCCGGTGATCTCGCCCTATACGGGCAAAGTTGTGCCGGTGGAGGCGACCGTTACGCGTGCGCGTCCCGAACCGGCAGCGGCCGCCGCCCGCGCCGCACCGGCCGAAGAGGTCGCGACGCCCGAGCCCGCCGAGGCGGAATTCGTCTCGCTCGAAGAAGCCGACGCCGAGGCGCAGGGCGGCGCCGCCAAGAAGCCGGCCGAGCCGGCCGAGATCGAGGAAGAGGTGGAAATGGACGAGAGCCTCGACGACGCCGCCTTCATCGAGGAGCAGGAAGAAGAGGACGCCGACGTCACCGACATCATCGGCGGCGACATCGAGAACGAGGAGGAAAGCTGATATCAGGTTTCAGGAAACAGTCGCCAGGGATCAGGAAGATGACCGCGAGC
>JASHPU010000192.1 GCA_030037885.1 Xanthobacteraceae bacterium
GCCGCGCAACCCGCCGGTCCGCCTCCGGCACAAACGCAAGCGCCGGCTTCGTCCGTCACGCGTGCGATGGGCGCAGCCCCGGCCGGAACGGCGGTACCGTCCGGCGCCGCACCAGCCGAAGCGGCAAAAACCGCGGACCCGGTGGCGGCGCCGCCGGCCCCGGCACCCGCCAAACCCGCCGAGCAAGCCACGTCGCCGCAGCCGCTGCGCGGCGCGGTCGGGGATGCCGCCAATGCCGCGGCGCCGGCCGACATCACCGCGCCCATTGCGTTGGACGATGTCCCGCTGCCGCTCGTCAAGCCCGAGCGACTAGCCAAAGCCGACGCCGGACCGATTGCGATCTTCATCAGCCGCAAGTTAGGCAAGATCTTTGTGCGGCAGAATTTCATGCCGCTGTTACAGGCGCCGGTGAAGATCGAAAATCCCGAGCAGCCGCTCGGCACCCACGTCTTTACAGCGCTGGATTATCTGCCCGATCATTCGACGCTGCGCTGGAACGTCGTCTCACTGCCCGGCGAAGCGGCCCGTCCGGTGGTGCACTACAAATACGTCCGCACGTATTACGGCGAGCTTCGGCGCGAGCGCGTCGTCGAGCGCGGCGAGCCCGCCGCCATGCCGACCGAGACGCCGGCGCAGGCGCTCGACCGCATCGACATACCGCAGGATGTGATCGATCAGATTTCGCAACTGATCGTGCCCGGCTCCTCGCTGGTGGTTTCCGACCACGGGCTCGGCCCCGAGACCGGCAGCGGCACGGATTTCATCGTCGTCACGCGCTGACGGATCGCGCGACCGAGCAGGTCAGGGCCACGCGCGATTGACCGCCGCGCGCTTCTAACACCGTTTCAACCGACAACCTCGCCGGTGTATGGTCAATTGATCGGCCGGCAGTTCGGCCGCACCGCGAAGGGTCGTTTTCCGTTCAGTCAAGGAGGATCATCTTGGGCAAGCATTTCACTCTCACCGCTTCGGACAGTTTCAAGCTCGGCGCCTACCGCGCCGATCCCGCGGGCGCGGCCAAGGGCGGCATCGTGGTCATTCAGGAAATCTTCGGCGTCAATCATCATATCCGCGCGGTGTGCGACCGGCTGGCCGGCGAAGGCTATGCGGCCGTGGCGCCGGCCGTATTCGACCGCCAGCAGCCGAACTTCGAATCCGGCTACTCGCCCGACGAGATCGCCAATGCCCGCAAGTTCGTCGCCAATCCGGATTGGGGCGCGATGCTGCGCGACGTGCAGGCCGCCATCGACGACCTGAAGAAAGGCGGCCCGGCCGCCATCATGGGCTTCTGCATGGGCGGCACCATCTCATTCCTGTCGGCCTGCAAGCTCAACGGCCTGGCCGCCGCGGTCTGCTATTATGGCGGCCAGATCGCCAAGAACGCCGACCAGAAACCGAAAGTGCCGTGCCAGATGCATTTCGGCGAAAAGGACGCCTCGATCCCGATGAGCGACGTCGAGGCGATCAAACAGAAGCGCGGCGCCGATTGCGAGATCTACGTCTATCCGGACGCCCAGCACGGCTTTCATTGCGACGAGCGCGGCAGCTATCAGGAAGCCGCCGCCAAGCTCGCCTGGCAGCGCTCGATGGCGTTTCTGGCGAAAACCATGAAGTGATCAGGGAGTTCAGGGATCAGGAAATCAGGGATCAGGGATCAGTAATCGGTCGGTGGCCAGAGTCTGATTTCTGATTTCTGATTTCTGATTTCTGATTTCTGATCAGAACCAGCGCTCCTGGACATTGATCGTATCGCCGGGCCGCAGCGGATAGCTGGTCGGCACCGTCATGCGCGTCTGGCGGCCGTTGACCGTGCGGGTGAGCACGACGGTTTGCCGGTAGGCGCGCGGCCCAAAACCGCCGGCGATGGCGACCGCCGTCTCGGCGGTCATGTCGGCGACATAAGGATATTGGCCTGGCTGCGTCACTTCGCCGAGGATGAAGAACGGCCGGTACGCCTCGACTTCGACCGCCACATGCGGCTCGCGCACAAAGCCCTGGCGGAGCCGCTCGGCGATGCGGCTCGACAATCCATCGGTTGTCAGCCCGCGCGCCGAGACCGAGCCGATCAGCGGCATGGCGATGTGACCGCTGGCATCGACCAGATACGAGTTGGACAGGCCGTCTTGGCCGAACACCACGACGCGCAGCCGGTCGCCGGAATCGAGCGTGTACGGCTTATGCGGCGGATCGGGCGCATAGGAGGCGTTGATCGGAGCGGCGGCGCGCGGTGGTGCAACGCGCGCGACCGGCGGCACCGCTGGTGGCCCCGCCGGCCCCGCGAACAATCCCCTGCTGTCCACAGCCGGCGCCGACACACCAGGCGGCGGCGCTGCCGATGCGAACAATCCCCTGCTGTCCGGAGTCGGCGCCGGCGCGACAGGCGGCGCTGCCGACGCGAACAATCCCCGGCCGACTGGAGCCGCCGCGGGAGCGGGCGTCTGTGCGGAGGCATACAGCGGGCGCGGCGAGCCGTAGACAAGACTATCAATGCCGCCCGTAGACGTTGCGGCGGATGCGGGCGGCGGTGTCGCGCCGAGCCGCGCCACCGGTTGCCCCGCGCAACCGGCGACTGCAAACGCCAACACCAGCAATAAAGTCGAGGAGCGGGTGACCCGCATACGCGCCATCCGGCCGGGTTCGATCGAACGCGACCCGATTAACGCCCGGTATGGTTAACAAACCCTCACTGGCCTGAAGCGGCGCGCTGCACGCCACCGTCCGCGCAATAGCAAATGGCGAATAGCGAAATGGCGAATGGCGATCCAGCCATTCCCTATTCGCTATTCGCCACTCGCTACTCGCTTGAACCTACGCCGCCACGCCGGTGCCGATCGGGCAGCTCACGCCGGTGCCGCCGAGCCCGCAATAGCCGTGCGGATTCTTGGCCAGATATTGCTGATGATAATCCTCGGCGAAGTAGAACGGCGGCGCGTCGCGGATTTCCGTGGTGATCGGGCCCATGCCTGCGGCGGCGAGCGCTTTGGCGTAGGCGGCCTTCGAGGCTTCCGCGGCGGCGCGCTGCTCCGGCGTGAACACGTAAATGCCCGAGCGGTATTGGGTGCCGACGTCGTTGCCCTGGCGCATGCCCTGGGTCGGATCGTGGCTTTCCCAAAACGTCCTGAGCAGTCGGTCGTAGGAGACTTTCTTCGGGTCATAGACCACCAGCACCACTTCGTTATGGCCGGTGCCGCCGGTGCACACTTCCTCGTAGGTGGGGTTGGGCGTGAAGCCGCCGGCATATCCGGCCGCCGTCACCAGCACGCCGGAGCCCAGCTCCCAAAATTTGCGCTCGGCGCCCCAAAAGCAGCCGAGCCCAAACATCGCCTTGGCGGAGCCTTCGGGATAAGGGCCCTTGAGCAGGCGGCCGTTGATGAAATCGCGGTCAGCGGTGGGAATAGGATTGGGACGGCCCGGCAGAGCTTCGCCGGCAGCCGGCATTTCGAGCTTTTTGCGGAATGAAAACACGGCAGCATCTCCTGGTTGGCATCGTAAATATAGCGATTGCAGGAGTCAGGCATCAGGGTATCAGGTATCAGGGTATCAGGCATCAGGGGTCAGGATCGGACGCCGCCTTAGACTGCCTTCCTGATGCCTGATGCCTGATGCCTGATGCCTGACCCCTGATACCTGATACCCGGTCCCGCTTCCACCCGGGCACGCAGCCGCTTATTGTGCCGCTGGCAGAGGAGGCTTCGCAGATGATCCGGATGCTCGCGCTCGCTGGCGCGTTGCTGCTCGCGGCCGCATGTCCTTGCACATGTCCCTGGCTCACCGCACCGGCGCTGGCCCAGCAAGTTGAAGGCTCCGGGCTGCCACCCTATGGGCCGCCGATCACGCTCGACCAGGCCAAGCGGGTGATGGCGGCGGCCGAGCTCGAAGCGGCGAAGAATTCCTGGACCGTGGCCATCACCATTCTCGACAGCGGCGGCAACATGGTCATGTTTCACAAGATCGACAATGCGC
>JASHPU010000021.1 GCA_030037885.1 Xanthobacteraceae bacterium
GCTCTCGCGCCCCAGCGCGCGCTGGCGCGGGCCGGTGTCCAGATCGCGGCGGATGCCGGCGCCGTGGCCCGCAATGCCGCCGTCATTATCACCAGCCTGCCCAACCCGGCCGCGCTGGCGTCGACCGCCGCCGCCATCGCCAAAGCCGGCGTGCCGCGCCGCATCATCGTCGAAGCCTCCACCTTCGCCATCGAAGATAAGGCCAAGGCCGAGGCGGTGCTGCGCAAAGCCGGCCACGTGCTGCTCGATTGTCCGGTCAGCGGCACCGGCGCCCAGGCCAAGACCAAGGACATCGTCGTGTATGCGTCCGGCGGCGCCCCCGAGATCAAGCGGCTGCGGCCGCTGTTCGCGGCGTTTTCCCGCGGCGTCTACGATCTCGGCGCCTTCGGCAACGGCAGCCGCATGAAATACGTCGCCAATCTCCTGGTCGCCATCAACAACGTGGCGAGCGCGGAGGCGATGGTGCTCGGCATGAAGGCCGGACTGCCGCCGCAGCTCGTTTACGAACTGGTCAAGGCCGGCGCCGCCAATTCGCGCGTGTTCGAGCTGCGCGCGCCGATGATGGTGAAGGACGATTACCGCGCAGCGACCATGAAGATTGCGGTGTGGCAGAAGGACATGGACGTGATCGGCTTCTATGCCCGCAAGATCGGCGTGCCGACGCCGATGTTCGACGCCAGCAAGGCGATCTACGCCAAAGCGCGCCGCAGCGGCTACGACGATCAGGACACCGCCGCAGTGTGCGCGGTGCTGGAGAAGATGGCGGGCGTGAAGCGGACTGAGAAACGCAAGCGGCGCTGAGTTCGTTTCATTGTCATCGTCCGCGCAAGCGGACGATCCAGTAATCGCCGAGGCGCCTTGCTTCACTTGGACACCAGTGGATACTGGATGCCCCGCGGTCGCGGGGCATGACAATGTGACCGGAGGATCATAAATGTCATCGCTCGAAGGCGAAGCCCGTATGGCGGAGAGCGCGGGCGCGCACAAGACCCATCAGCCGCGCAGCGAAGTCCGCGACGGCATGCGCATCGACTGGGACGTGCCGATCGCAATGGACGACGGGCTCACGCTGCGCGCCGACGTGTATCGCCCAATCGCCGACGGCCGCTATCCGGTGATCTTGAGCCACGGGCCGTATGCCAAAGGGCTGGCGTTCCAGGACGGCTATCCGAGCGCGTGGGCGCGCATGGCCGAACGCCATCCCGACGTCACCGCCGGATCGAGCAACCTTTATCAGAGCTGGGAAGTGGCCGATCCGGAAAAATGGGTACCGCACGACTACGCCTGCGTGCGCGTCGATTCCCGCGGCGCCGGCTGCTCGCCCGGCGTGATCGACCATTTTTCGCCGCGCGAGACTCGCGACTTTTATAATTGCATCGAATGGGCCGGCGTGCAGCCTTGGTCGAACGGCAAGGTCGGACTTAACGGCATCTCCTATTACGGCATCAATCAATGGCAGGTGGCGAGCCTGCAGCCGCCGCATCTTGCCGCCATGTGCATCTGGGAAGGCGCCGCCGACTGGTACCGCGACATGACGCACCATGGCGGCATTTTGTGCGCGTTCTGGGAAAACTGGGCCGACATGCAGGTCAAGACCGTGCAGCACGGCGCCGGCGAGCGCGGTAAAAGGAGCCGCGTCCATAGCGAACTGGTCTGCGGCCCGGAAATCTTGTCTGATGCGGAGCTCGGCAAAAATCGCGTCGATTTCGGCCGCGAAATCCTCGCTCATCCGCTCGACGACGCCTATCACCGCGCCCGCTCGCCGGTTTGGTCGAAGGTCAAGGTGCCGTTTCTGTCGGCCGCCAATTGGGGCGGCCAGGGCCTGCACCCGCGCGGCAATTTCGAAGGTTTTGTCCGAGCGGCGTCAAAGCAGAAATGGCTGGAGGCGCACGGTCTCGAGCACTGGACGCATTTTTACACCGACTACGGCCGCAGCCTGCAGCTGCGTTTTTTCGATTATTTTTTGCACGGCAAGGACAACAATTGGGACAAACAATCGCCGGTGCAGTTGCAGGTGCGCCATGTCGACCGTTTCGTCGAGCGCACCGAGCACGAATGGCCGCTCAAGCGCACTCAATGGACGCGGCTTTATCTCGATCCGAGCGGCGGCGGAACTTTGCAGGACAAACCGGCCCGCCGCAAAGGCATGATCCGCTTCGACGCCATGGGCGACGGCGTCACGTTCCTCACCGCGCCGCTTACACAGGAGACCGAGATCACCGGCCCGAGCGCCGTCAAGCTTGACGTGTCGTCGAGCACCAGCGATGCCGACATTTTCGTCGTGTTGCGCGCCTTTTCGCCCGATCTGAAGGAAGTGGTTTTTCGCGGCGCCATCGATCCGCACACGCCGGTCGGCCAGGGCTGGCTGCGCGCCTCGCATCGCGAACGCGACAACAAGCTGTCGCAGCCATACCGGCCCTATCACACCCACCGCAGGAAACAGCCGCTCAAGCCCGGCGAAGTCGTGCCGATCGAGGTCGAGATTTGGCCGACTTCGATCGTGGTGCCGGCTGGCTATCGCGTCGCGCTGACGATCCGCGGCAAGGATTACGTCTATCCGGGCGGCAGCGGCGGCCGGCAATCGAACTTCAAGAACGAGCTGACCGGGTGCGGGCCGTTCCTGCACGACGATCCGCGCGACCGGCCGGGCGATGTTTTCGGCGGCGTCACCCGCCTGCATTTCGGCGGCGCAGCGCGGCCCTATCTGCTGTTGCCCATTATTCCGGGAATCAAAGACAAAAAGACAAAGTCACCACCGTCATAAAACAGCAAAAATCGCACGGCCCCGCGACAATAGCGGGACTTTACGCGGCAGGCCGCTTATTGGATGATGCCGGCAAAGCCCCGCGTGAGAACGGATCGGCAACCGTAGATATGCGCTTTTGGTAAATTGGGACGCCAGAGGGAGCAAAGAGCCATGTTTCGCAGAGTTACGTTTCGCAAATTGAGCCGCCGCACGGTGCTTGCCGGTACTGCGGCCGGCGCGGCCGCCGCCTTGGCGCGCTTCCCGGCGCCCGCCATCGCGCAGGCCGCGCCGTTCAAGCTCGGGCTCCTCACCGTCAAGACCGGACCGCTCGCCCAGGGCGGCATCCAGATGGAGCAAGGCGTCCTCACCTATCTGAAGGAGAAGAACTATACGCTCGGCGGCCGCAAGGTCGACTTCGTCTCCGCCGACACCGGCGGCAATCCGGCCGGCGCCAAGACCAAGGCGCAGGAACTGGTCGAGCGCGACAAGGTCGACGTCATTCTCGGTCCGCTCGCGGCGTTCGAGCTGTACGCCATCAACGAATACGTGCAGCAGCAGAAAATGCCGACGCTGAGCCTGGCGGCGGCCGACAATCTCACCCAGCGCACGCCCAATCCGTTCCTGCTGCGCGCCTCGGCGACGTCGTCGCAGGCGATGCATCCGATGGGCCATTACGCGGCGACCGAATTGAAGCTCAAGCGCGTGGTCTGCATCGTCGAGGACTTCGCCTTCGGCTACGAGCAGATGGGCGGCTTCCAGGCGGCGTTCCAGAAAGACGGCGGCTGCGTCACCAAAAAGCTGTGGCCGCCGATCGTGACGCCCGACTATACGCCCTACATCGCGCAGATCAGCGATTGCGACGGCGTCTGCCAGGGCTTTGCCGGCTCCAATCCGCTACGCTTCATGAAGCAATACGCCAGCGCCGGGCTGAAATATCCGGTGGTCACCGGCGAAACCGGCGGCGACGATGCGCTGCTCAAGAGCTTCGGCGACGAAGCGCTCGGCCTGGTCAGCTGCTGCCCCTACACGCTCGACAACCCGATCGAGGCGAACCAGCGCTTCGTCAACGACATCATGAAGAACTACAACGTCATCCCGGGCTTCTATGCGGCCGGCCTCTACGTCAATTGCCAGGTGGTCGATGCCGGGCTGAAGGCGGCCGGCGGCGACGCCAGCGACAAGACCAAATTCATGGCGGCGCTCAAATCGGTCAGCCTCGCCGATACGCCGCGCGGCCCGATCAAGTTCGATCACCTCAACAACGTGATCGGCACGTTCTATGTCCGCCGCATCGTCAAGGAGGGCGCCAAATACGGGCTCAAGCTCTGGAACAAGACGATCAAGACCTACGACAACGTCAGCCAGTTCTGGGTCTGGCCGGAGCAGGAGTACCTCGCGCATCCGGTGTACTCGCGCGATTACCCGCCGCTGGGCAAATGCTGAGCGCTTGTAGCCCGGATTGCGTTCCGCGCAATCCGGACTACGGATGCAGGAGGGAGGGCGACACCATGTCCCGCACAGTGAGCCGGCGCAAATTGCTCGCCGGCGCCGCGGCGGGCACAGCCGCCGTCGCGATGCGCTTTCCGGCGCCGGCGATCGCGCAGGCGGCGCCGTTTCGGCTCGGCCTGCTCACCGTGAAAACCGGGCCGCTGGCACAGGGCGGCATCCTGATGGAGCAAGGCGTCCTCACCTATCTGAAAGAGAAGAACTACACGCTCGGCGGCCGCAAGACCGATCTGTTCACGGCCGACACCGGCGGCAACCCGGCCGGCGCCAAGACCAAGGCGCAGGAACTGGTCGAACGCGACAAGGTCGACGCCATCGTCGGGCCGCTGGCGGCTTTCGAACTCTATGCCATCAGCGAATACATCACCCAACAGAAGGTCCCGACGCTGAGCCTCGCGGCGGCTGACAACCTCACCCAGCGCACGCCTAATCCATTTCTATTGCGCGCCTCGGCGACTTCGTCGCAGGCGACGCAACCGTTGGGCCATTACGCGGCGACCGAGCTCAAGCATAAGCGCACAGTAACGGTCTCGGAGGATTTTGCCTTCGGCCACGAGCAGATGGGCGGCTATCAGGCGGCGTTCGCGAAGGACGGCGGCTGCGTGGTCAACAAGCTGTGGCCGCCGCTGGTGACGCCGGACTACACGCCGTACATCGCGCAGATCGGCGATTGCGACTGTGTGTGCCAGGGTTTTGCCGGCTCCAATCCGCTGCGTTTCATGAAACAATACGCCAACGCCGGCATGAAATATCCGGTGCTCGCCGGCGAGGCCGGCGCCGACGATTTCCTGCTCAAGAGCTTCGGCGACGAGGCGCTCGGGCTGGTCAGTGCCGCGCCCTACACGCTCGATCTCGAAAGCGACGGCAACCAGCGCTTCGTCTCCGGCATGCTGAAAAATTTCGACGCCATTCCGGGCCAGTATGCGGCGCTGCTCTACGGCAATTGCCAGGTGCTGGACGCCGCCCTCCACGCCGCCGGCGGCGACATCGGCGACAAGGAGAAGTTCATGGCGGCGCTGAGAAACGTCAGTCTGACCGACACCCCGCGCGGGCCGCTCAAATTCGACCACCTCAACAACGTGATCGGCACCATCTATATCCGCCGCACCGGCCGCGAAGGCGCCAAGTATGGACTGAAGCTCTGGAACAAGACGATCAAGACCTACGAGAACGTCAGCCAATTCTGGACCTGGCCGGAGAAGGAGTTTCTCGCCCATCCGGTCTATTCGCGCGACTATCCGCCCTTGACGAAATGCTGAATGTCATTCCGGGGCCGAGCGAAGCGAGGAACCCGGAATCCATAACCCCGGTGGCGGAATATGGCTCGAACCTTCATTATTTCACGTTCAGTGGTCATGGATTCCGGGCTCGCGGGCTTCGCCCGCGCCCCGGAATGACGCACACGGCAGGCAGCCAGAAAAACCAAGGATAGCAAATGACGTTCTGGCTGCTGCTGACCGTCAACAGCATCACGTTCGGCGGCCTGTTGTTCCTGTTGTCGTCGGGCTTTTCGCTGATCTTCGGGCTGATGCGCATCCCCAACCTGACGCATGGCTCGATGTTCATGGTCGGCGCCTATCTGGGCACCACGTTCCTGTCCGGCACGCTCGGCTTCACCTTGGATTTCTGGGCCGCCGCGGTGATCGCAGCGCTCGAAGTGGCGATCCTCGGCGCCCTGATGGAGCGGCTGTTGCTGCGCCGCCTCGCCGGTCAGCAATTGGCGCAGGTGCTGGTGACGCTCGGGGTGTCCTTCATGGTCGCCGACCTGTGCCTGATGGGCTGGGGCGGCGATCCGATTTCGGTGGCGACACCGGCCGGACTCGGCGGCTTCGTGCGCGCCGGCCCCGCGGTGTTTCCGCTCTACCGCGTGGCGGTGATCGGCATCGCGGTGGTATTCGCGGTGGCGCTGTGGCTGATGCTCGAGCGTACCCGGCTCGGCGCCATGATCCGCGCCGGCGTCGACGACCCCCAGATGGCGCGCGTCGTCGGCATCCGCGTGTCGCGGCTGTTCACCATCGTGTTCGGGCTCGGCGCCGGGCTTGCCGGATTCGCCGGCATGATCGGCGGCCCGATTCTCTCGGTCTATCCCGGGCTCGACCAGGACATGCTGCCGCTCGCCTTGGTGGTCGTCATTCTCGGCGGCACCGGCAGCCTGCTCGGCTCGTTCGTCGGCAGCATCATCGTCGGCTTCATCTACAATTTCGGCCAGGCGCTGCTGCCTGAGCTTGCCTATTTCGTGCTGTTCCTGCCGATGGTGCTGGTGCTGGTGCTCCGCCCGCAGGGCCTGTTCGGAGGCCAGGTCCTGTGACGGTCCGCCATGCCCTGCTCGCCGCCGCCATCCTGGCGCTGATCGCGGTGCCCTACGCGATCACCGAACAATACTACGTCAATATCGCGAGCCAAATCCTGCTCTATGCGGTGTTTGCGCTCGGTTTGAACATCCTGGTCGGCTATGGCGGCCTGGTATCGCTCGGCCACGCCGGATTGTCCGGCGTCGCCTCCTACGCCGCCGCCTATCTGCTCGCCGCCGGCCACGGCCACGTCGTCGCCATTGCCGGCGCGCTCGCCGCCGGGCTTGTGACCACTGCGGGCTTCGCCGCGTTGTCGCTGCGCGCGAGCGGCATCAGCTTCATCATGATCACGCTGGCGCTCGGCGAGATCATCTGGGGCCTCGCCTATCGCTGGATCAGCATCACCAACGGCGACAACGGCATCAGCGTGGCGACGCGCCCGGCGCCGTTCGGCCTGTCGCTCGCCTCGGCCGACGGCTTCTACGACGCCACGCTGATCGTGTTTCTCATCGCCGTCGCCGCCTGCGCGATCTTCGTCCATTCGCCGTTCGGCGCCGCGCTCGCCGGCACCCGCGATCAGCCGCGCCGCATGAACGCGCTCGGCTTCCACGTCTGGCTGATCCGGTTCTGGGCCTTCATGTTCTCCGGACTCTTAAGCGCCGTCGCCGGCATCCTGTTCGTCTACTACAACGAATTCATCAGCCCGCAGGCGCTGGCGCTGACCGCGTCGGCCGAGGGCTTGCTGATGGTCATTTCCGGCGGCGCCGGCACGCTGCTCGGCCCGGTGGTCGGCGCCGCCCTCGTCGTCATCGTCAAGAACGTCGTGAGCGCCTACATCGCGCGCTGGAATTTCCTGCTCGGCGCCATTTTCGTGCTGATCGTCGTGTTCATGCCCGAGGGGCTGGTACCCGGCACCGTGCGGCTGTTCCGCGTCGCTTGGCGCAGCGCCCGTCGGCCCAAACCTGCAACGGCCGCTGCTGCGGCGACCCCCGCCGGAGAGCCGAAGCCATGAGCGCGCTCGCCGTCAAAAATTTGAGCAAATCGTTCGGCGGCCTGCGCGTCACCGCGAATGTCGATTTCGCCGTCGAGCCCGGCGAGCGCCGCCTGATCATCGGCCCGAACGGCGCCGGCAAGACCACGCTGTTCAATCTCATCACCGGCGAGCTTACGCCCGACGCCGGCTCGGTACTGCTGTTCGATCGCGACATCACGCGGCTGCCGAGCCGCAACCGGCCGCATCTCGGCATGGCGCGCACCTATCAGATCATTACGCTGTTTCCCCGCGACACTATTTTGCGCAACGCCATGCTGGCGCTGCTCGGGCTGTCGCCGCTGCGCTGGAATCCATTCACCGCGCTGCAGCGCCAGCAGCATCTGCTCGACGCGGCGCGCGCCGCCCTGGCCCGTGTCGGGCTTGCCGAAATGGCGGAGCGGCCGCTCGCGGAAACCTCGTATGGCGAGAAGCGGCGGGTCGAGATCGCCATGGCGCTGGCGCAACAGCCGCGCGTACTGTTGCTCGACGAGCCGTTCGCCGGATTGTCGATCGACGAGCGCCGCGACGTGCGGTCATTGCTCTCCTCGATACCGCGCGACGTCACCGTGGTGATGATCGAGCACGACATGGACACCGCGCTCGACCTCGCCGACCGCATCACGCTTCTGCACTTCGGCGAGGTCGTGGTCGAGGGCACCCGCGCCGAAGTGGTCGCCGATCCGCGCACGCGGGAGGTTTACCTTGGCGAATAACGCGCTCTGCCTCCGCGACATCGACGCCTTCTATGGCGACAGCCACGTGCTGCAGAAGGTGTCGCTCACGCTCGGCGAGGGCCGGCTGCTCGGCCTGCTCGGCCGCAACGGCGCCGGCAAATCGACCTGCATGAACGTCAGCGTCGGCCTGTTGCCGCCACGCGCCGGCGCGGTCGAAGTGCTGGGCGCGGCGGTGACGCGGCTGCCGCCGGAAGCGATCGCCGCGCGCGGCGTCGCGCTGGTGCCGCAGGGCCGCCGCGTCTTCAAAAGCCTCACCGTACGCGAGAACCTGATGGTGGCGGCGCGCGACGTGCTGCCCGGCGCGCGGCATCAGCCGTGGACCGCGCAGACCGTGTTCGCCATGTTTCCACGGCTCGCCGAGCGGGCCACGCAGATGGCCGGCCATTTGTCCGGCGGCGAGCAGCAGATGCTCGCCATCGGCCGGGCGCTGATGGCCAATCCGCGCGTGCTGCTGATGGACGAACCGTCGGAGGGCCTCGCCCCGCAAATCGTCGCCGAGGTCATGGCGACCATCCGCAAGCTCAAGGAGAGCGGACTTTCGATCGTACTGGTCGAGCAGAGCCCGAAGCTCGTGTTCGACATCGCCGACGACATCGTCATTCTCAATTCCGGCCGCGTCGCCGTGGTCTCGACCGCCGCCGAACTAAAAGCCGGCGCCGTCGATCTGCGCCAGCATCTCGGGGTGTTCTGAGCAGGATCGGGGATGACGGCCGACGCAACAGATGCACACGTTATATTACGCGCCTCGCTCCACAGCTTGCCCCGGTCACGGTCTCCGCCGGGCGCTGACGTCGCTCCCTCGCCCCTGGAATGACAAAGCGGAGCGCCCTCGCGGACGCCCCGCCCGACCAAATCCCGACGACGTGGTTGTCAGCTCTTGTTTTCGTGGCGATAGTCGTGATGGCAGCCGCCGCAATCGTTCTTGCCGATAGCGCCGATCGCGGCCTTGAAGCTGGCGAGGTCCGTGACCGTGGCATTGGCCTTTTTGGCGTCGTCGCCGAACTTGGCGAACCGCTTCTTGAAGTCGGCCATATCCGTCCAAACCTTGTCGGTCGGGCTGAATTTGTCCGCGACCGGCGAGCCTTCCTCCGATTTGGAATTGGCCGGATAGAGATTCGGCATCTTCGCTGCCGCATCCTCGAACTGGGCAAAAATCTTGTGCGCGGCCGCCAAGTCGAACGGCTTTTCGCCCTTGGCCATCGCGGCCGCGATCTTGGCCTGATCGCCATTGGCCTTCATCAAGTCCTTGCGCGCCTTGATGACATCCTGCTGGGCCATGGCGGCGCCGAGCCCGAGCACGATGGCGGCGGCCGAGGCGGCGGCAAACACGGTACGGATCATGGTATCTCCTTTAAGTTGATGGACCACGTCTTTGACCCGCGGCGCTTGCCGGCGCGGCGGCCATCGATCGGATGAACACCCCGGCGCCGGGCCTATTCCCGCCCCGCGCATCGCGCGCAGGCATATACGCAAGTCGGTACGGCGGGAAGAAGGAGCGGCCCGGCCGCTAACCTTGCCGGCGCAACCCGGTCTCCCTTCCTTCTCGCTATACCCCACCCCATATGTGGTGCCCGCTATGTTGACCCCCTGTGGCGTCGCTCGCTTGAGCCGCGCCGCGCGACATTCCGCGTAGCCATGAACATCATCCCTATCAGTGAAGCGTTCTCGAGCGGGCGTAATGGCGGCGAGCCGGAGAGTTCCGCGGTACCCACCGAAGACCAGGCGCTGCTCGATGCCTATTCGCGGGCCGTGATCGACGTCGTCGACCGCATCGGTCCGGCCGTAGTGGCGCTTGCCGTCCGCCGCGGCGAGCGCGCCGGCAACGGCCGCGCCGAGGGCGAGGCCACGCACGGCGCTGGCTCGGGCGTCATCGTGGCGCCGGACGGGCTCATCCTCACCAACAGCCACGTCGCCGGCACAGCCGGCGGCGGTGCGTCGCGCATCGGCGTGACGACGCCGGACGGCCAGGAGCTGCGGGCGCGCCTCGTCGGCGACGATCCCGACACCGACCTCGCGCTGTTGCGCATCGACGAGTCGGTGACGCTGCCGGCCGCGCCGCTCGGCGATTCCAAGCGGCTCAAACGCGGCCAGCTCGTCATCGCCATCGGTAATCCGCTCGGCTTCGAATCCACCGTGACCACCGGCGTGGTGTCGGCGCTCGGCCGCTCCTTGCGCGCGCGCAACGGCCGACTGATCGATGACGTCATTCAAACAGACGCGGCGCTCAATCCGGGCAATTCCGGCGGTCCGCTGGTGTCCTCGCAAGGCGAAGTGATCGGCATCAACACCGCGGTGATCATGGGCGCGCAAGGGATCTGCTTTGCGGTCGCCGCCAACACCGCGACCTTCGTGCTCGGCGAATTGGTGCGCCACGGCCGCGTGCGCCGCGCTTTCATCGGCATCGCCGCCCAGCAGATCGCGGTGCCGCGGCGGCTCCGCCACGCCGCGGGGCTGACCCAGGACCGCGCCGTGATCGCCGCCAATGTCGAGCCGGACAGCGCCGCCGGCCGCGCCGGCCTGCGGCCGGGCGACATCATCGTGCGGCTCGACGGCGCCACCATTTCCGGCGCCGACGACCTCGTGCGCACGCTGACCGGCGACACAATCGGCCGCGAGCTGACGCTCGAAGTGTTGCGCGGCGCCGAACTGTTGCGGCTGGCGCTCGTCCCGCTGGAGCGGCGGCGGGCGGCCTAACCACGACGCATAACCTGCGCGGAACACATTTCTCCCGCGGCGCCGCGGAAAAGAATATTTCGCCTGCGCTGCCAGCAACAACGGAACAAGCGCGGCTTGGAACCCCGTCAGTCGGGACCTATCTTGCTGTCCCGCTTGTGGAATTCGGTGAAAGTCCAAAAACATGACCGACCTTTCCGTTGACGCCCGGCTGCTGGCGAGCGAGCGCGGCGCCGCGCCGCCCATCAATTCGCCGGTGGTGCTCGCGGCGTCCGCCGTCCTTGTCGCCGGCGCACTGGCCTTGGCCGAGGCTTATTCGTGGCGGCAAGGCGCGCTGTTCCTCGTCGGCGGTGCGCTCGGCGTGACGCTCTATCATGCGCTGTTCGGCTTCACCTCGGCGTGGCGGGTGTTCATCGCCAACGGCCGCGGCGCCGGATTGCGCGCGCAAATGGTGATGCTTGCGGCCGCCGCCATCCTGTTCTTCCCCGCGCTCGGCCACGGCACGCTATTCGGCCAGCCGGTGCACGGCGAATACGGCGCGGTCGGCGTTTCGCTCTTGGTCGGCGCGTTTCTGTTCGGGCTTGGCATGCAGCTTGGCGGCGGCTGCGCCTCGGGCACGCTCTATACGGTCGGCGGCGGCAACACCCGCATGCTGGTGACGTTGGCGTTTTTCATCGTCGGCTCGGCGTTCGGCGCC
>JASHPU010000022.1 GCA_030037885.1 Xanthobacteraceae bacterium
CTAGCCTCCTGCAGCGTTAATCGCTACACCACGTCGGGACATTGATTGCCTGCGCGGCCCGCTTTCCTGTCCGGGACGGGAAACGGACCCGCACCCCAGACGTTCGATCAAAAGCATGGACCAGCGCGTCGATGACGAACGCCGCCAGGAAACCGTGCCGGGCCGCCCGGCGCGGCCCAGTGTCGCTGAGCGACCACGGCAACCGTCCTGGCTTGACCGCCTGCGCGCGCATCGGGCGCTGGTGCTGGCGGTCGCGGCGATCGGCATCGCCCTCATCGTCGGCGTAACCCTCTGGTGGATCAACGCCAGCAACTATGTATCGACCGACGACGCCTTCATCGACGCCCGCACCGTCACCATCAGCGCCCAGCTCAATGCCCAGGTGGTCGACGTGCTGGTGACGGACAATCAGTTCGTCGCGGCCGGCGCCGTGCTGGTGCGGCTCGACCCCAGCGACTTCAAGGTGCAGACCGACCAGGGCACCGCGCAGGTCGATCAGGCGCAGGCCAACATCGCCAATCTCGACGCGCAGATCGCCGCGCAAAAGGCGCGCATCGAACAGGCCGACAAGCAGGCGGCGCAGGCGAAAGCGGCGCTCACCTTCGCGCAACAGCAAAACGACCGTTATCAGGGGCTGCTCAAGACCGGCACGGTCACCGTCGAGCAGGCGCAGCAATACCATTCAAATTTCCTGCAAGCCCAAGCCACGTTCGACGCCGCGCAGGCCAATGCCACGGCCACGGAGAAGCAATTGCCCGTGCTGCAAAGCCAGGCGCTGCAGGCGCAGGCGCAATTGGAGCAGATGCGCGCCGGGCTCGAGCAGGCGAAGGTCAATCTCGGCCGCACAATCATCACCGCGCCGGTCGCCGGCTACGTGACGCAGCTCACCGCCGCCAAGGGCCAGTATGCCGCCGCCGGTCAGGCGCTGATGATGTTCGTGCCGCGCGACGTCTGGGTCACGGCGAATTTCAAGGAGACGCAGCTCGCCGCGCTGCGGCCCGGCCAAGCGGTCGACGTCGCGGTCGACGCCTTCCCGGACCGCACCTTCAAGGGCCACATCGACAGCGTGCAGGCCGGCAGCGGCACGGCGTTCAGCCTGCTGCCGGCCCAGAACGCGACCGGCAATTACGTCAAGATCGTGCAGCGGGTGCCGGTCAAGATCGTGTTCGACAGGCCGCCCGACCTGCTGCTCGGCCCGGGCATGTCGGTGGTGCCGACCGTAAGACTGCGATGAGCGAGCAAGCCCGGTACGCCGGCTGGAGCCCGAGCCGCTCGGCGGCCGGCGACCGCAATCCGTGGCTCGTCGCGGTCATCGTGTCGATCGCCACCTTCATGGTCGTGCTCGACACCGCGATCGCCAACGTATCGCTGCGCTACATCGCCGGCAGCCTCGGCGCCAGCATCGACGAGAGCACCTGGGTGGTGACGACCTACCTGATCGCCAACGCGGTGGTGCTGCCGGTCAGCGGCTGGCTGTCGAACGTCATCGGCCGCAAGCGCTTCTACATGATATGCGTGGCGCTGTTCACGGCAAGCTCGCTGCTGTGCGGGTTGGCGCCGAGCCTCAACGCGCTGATCTTCTTCCGCATCCTGCAGGGTTTGGGCGGCGGCGGCATGCCGACCAGCGAGCAGGCGATCCTCGCCGACACCTTCCCGCCGCAGCGGCGGGCGCAGGCTTTTGCGCTCTACGGCATCGCCGTGATCGTGGCGCCGACGGTCGGGCCGACGCTCGGCGGCTGGATCACCGACAATTACTCCTGGCACTGGATTTTCTTCATCAACATCCCGATCGGCATCGCCTCGCTCATCCTGGTGAATTGGGTGCTGGTCGAACCGGAGGCGCTCGAACGCGAGCGGCGCGAATCCCTCGCCGGCGGCTTGCGCATCGATTGGATGGGCTTTGCACTGATCGCGCTCACCTTCGGCAGCCTGGAATTCGTGCTCGACCGCGGCCAGGAAGACGACTGGTTCAAGTCGAACACGATCCTCGCGTTCAGCCTGATCGCCGCCGCGGCGTTTATCTTCTTTCTGCTCTGGGAGCTGACCGAGCGCGATCCGATCGTCGACCTTCGCCTGCTCTGCCGCCGCCAGTTCGCCATGGCGTTTTTGATCATGATGACGGTCGGCGCGATCCTGTTCGGCTCCAACCAGATCCTGCCGCAACTGTTGCAGACGAGCTTCCCCTACACGGCGGAGCTGTCCGGTCTCGCCGTCATGCCGGGCGGCTTGGCGATGCTGGTCGTGATGCCCATTGCCGGCCAGGTGACCGGCCTGATGCAGCCGAAATACTGGATCGCGTTCGGCCTCGGCGCCGTGGCGCTGGCGATGTGGTATTCGACCAGTCTCACGCCCGACGCCACCTTCTGGTATTTTGCGACGGTCCGCATCTTTCAGGTGATCGGGCTGCCCTTCCTGTTCATTCCGATCAACACCATCGCGTACGACGGGCTGCCGCAAAACAAGACCAGCGAAGGCTCGGCCCTGATCAACGTCGCCCGCAACCTCGGCGGCAGCATCGGCGTCTCGCTCGCCAACACCGAGTTGCTGCGGCGCAGCCAATTTCATCAGTCCCGCCTGGTTGAAAACATGGTCCCATCGTCGCCGGTCTTCCACGCGACGGTGAACCAGATGAGTCAATACTTGATCCACCAGGGCGCGCCGCCGACCACCGCTCAGGCCCATGCCTACGGCTTGATCGGCCAATTGGTCAGCGGCCAGGCGTCGCTGCTTGCCTATATCGATGTGTTCCATACTTGGGCGATTTTTTCCGCCGTGCTCGTACCAATTGTGCTGCTGGCCATAAAACGGGTGTCCGGGCCGGGTCGCGCAGCCGCCGCGCATTGAGCGCTGCCTCTTTTTGCGCCATAAAAGCCCGGTCGCCGCCGACCTTCGATTCACTGCGGCCGAAAACAGGGACGACGATCGTGCGTCAGACCCGCGCGCTTCGGCGCATCGGCTGCCTCCTTGGACTGCTGGTCGCCGCGCCGTTGGCACAGTCGGCCCCGAAACCGGTCAAGCTCGACGTCGTCCTGATCGACTACAGCTTCGAGCCCGATCACCTGATTTTTCGGCATGGCGTGCACTATCAGCTGCACCTGGAAAACCACGGCAATGAGACGCACGAGTTCACGGCATCGGTCTTTTTTGCGACGGCCACGATCGACAATCCAGGCGTTCTCGACAACAATCGCAGCGAAGTCACGTTGCAGCCGGGCGACAAGAAGGACTTATTCCTGACGCCGCACAAGCCGGGCAAATACGACCTGCGCTGCGCCGACCACGATTGGTACGGCATGGTCGGCGGCATCACAGTCAAGTGACCGCACCGCCGCTAAGCGAGCCGCACATCCGCCTCAAATCCCGGCAAGATTCACGATGGCTTCCGGCCAGCCGAATGATGTCGCCGCGCGGCTGCGGCGCTAAGCGCAGCTTCGTTGCGTGTGCCGAAATGTCTTTTCTTTACCGGCGCGGCACCATTCTTGGCCGAGATCGTTGTTCGTGAGGGTTGTGGGGCTTGAGTAGCAGAAAGCCCCGGGACCATGGCCCGGGAAGAAAGGAGTCGCCAATGTGTGACTTTAGCCTTCAAAGCGTGCGGTCGCGGCCGGCGAAAGTCGCCGACAAGCTCGTCACCCGCGACTTCGGGACGGGAACACGCGGGTTCTCCGCCGCCGACGATGCTGGATTGGCCGTTTGTATCCGGCCCGGAACCGAACTGGCCTTCGCCGGCGAGGTGGCGTGCCTGCCGGCCGGCCTCTTGGGCTGGAAGACCAAGACCATCAATCACCGCACCGCGATCTTCCGTCAGGTCAACAAGGACAAGTTGGCCGCGCACCACGACGCGCTCGAATTTCCCGATGGGCGTATCGTGCTGCTGACGCTCTTGTGCGAAGGGCAGCAAGCCACCGTGCTGCAGCTGCCGGCGCAGCCGGCTACTGCCGAAGAAGCGCGCGAGCAAGAGCGCGTCGGATTCGTGGGCTGAGTCTTGACTGATCCTTTGGACTGACCCAGCGGCTTGCAGCCGTTCCGCAGTCGACGAGCCGGCCGCCACAGACGGCCGGCTTTTTTGTTCGCGAAGGTGCCGAGCTAGAGCATGTTCCGCTGTAATCGAATCGAGTTCCTTCATTCGTCATTGCCGGGCGTGGGGTCCCCGCGACGCAAGCGTCGCGGGGAACCCGTCCCGGGCATGACGAGAACGTGGTGCTTCGCAGCGAAGCAATCCAAGGCCGAGTACATCGACTCTGGATTGCTTCATCGCAATGACGATCGTGACGGCGATCGCCGCCTCAATCAGCGCGACGCCATCGCGC
>JASHPU010000193.1 GCA_030037885.1 Xanthobacteraceae bacterium
TGGTTCTGGTCCGCCGCCACCAGGTTGCTGGCGCCGGTCTGCAGCGTGTTGATCATGGCCGTGGTGAACGTCTGCCGGGTCGAGATCGTCGACGAATTGGTGCCGAACGTCTCGGTCTGGCTCTGCACGTTCGAGATGGCCGTGTTGATAGAGGTGACCAAGCTCGACAGCTCGCTGGTGTCGAAGAAAGAGCCGGCCGCCGAGCCGCTGACTGAGGTCAGGCCGAGTCCCGCGGCATTGAAGTTCACGCCGTCAATAGTCAGCGAGCTGGTGGCGGTCGCGTTGAAGTCGATCTGCAGATTGTTGCCGCCGATCAAATTGACGCCGTTATAGCCGGAGTCCCCGGCCAACTGATCGATCTGCGTCAGCAGCGTGTTGTAGTTGTCCTGCAGCGTGGTGCGCGTGCTGCTGGTGCCGGTGATGGCTCCGGCGGTGAGGCCGAGCCCCGTCGCGGTGGCATTACTGCCGACCGTGAAGATGGTCGAGGTTGAGCTCAGCACCAAATCTCCGCTGCCGTTGTCGCTCGCGGTCACGGCGCCGCCGAGGGTGCTGGTGCTGGCGCTGTTGATCGCCGATTCGATGGCGCTCAAGGCCTCGCCCGAGGTGATGGCGACCGTGGCGGTCGAGGTCCCGACGCTGATCAGCAGATCGCCGGCTGCGGCGCTGGGAGCGCCACCGGTGGCCAGGTCGACCGTTCCGGTGGTGGCCGCCGCCGTCGTAAAGGGGTCCGACTGCGCCTGCTGGACGGTGGACAGCGCCTGCTGCAGCAAGCTGGTGATGCCCTGGAGTCCGTTGGTGGCGGCGTCGATGGTTTGCAGGCCTTGCCCGATCTGATCGAGCAGAGAGCTCAGTGAGTTGGCGCTGTTGGTCAGATTCTGCGAGGTGAAATAGGCGCCCGGGTTCTCGGCAGCGGAATTAACCGCCAAGCCGGTGGCGAGGGCTTCCTGCGTGGAGGTCAATTCGGCGGACGTTTGCTGCAGCGACAGCAGGTTCTGCCGGATGCCTGCGGTTAAGGTGACGTCAGACATAGTGGTACCCTTCTGGTTACAGGCCGTACTGGCTGCACTTGCTGTACCTGCCGTACCGGCGAGTGCATGTTCCGATCGCATAATCGGTTGTCAGACGTTTGCCGTATTTCGCTTAAAGACGCGTAAATCTGGGCGGTTCACTGGGGATTTGCCGAGTGTACGCGAACCGTTGCCTGTTAATACAGTCGTTAGAATTGACCGGCTGCCACGCTCGCGCGACAGGAATTTCCGGGTGTTTGGCGGCTTTCGGGCTGTTCCTTAAGCCGCTAATAACCACACTCGTTCACCAATTGCTTACCATGGTTCGCTATTTGGTAACTATAACTTTGAAACGGTTCCCCCAATGCCCGATTCCCCGGCAGCTACCGGGATAAGCCTCGTCATTGCGACTCCTTGCTTCGGCGGGCAGATCTCCGTTCAATACGCCGCTTCGCTGTTGAAGCTGCAGGCGCGGCTGCGATCCTATTCCGGGGTCAATCTGAAGGTGCGGTTCAAGGACGGTGATGCCTTGATCACGCGCGCGCGCGCGAGCCTGATTTCGCAATTCCTCGAGGACGCGGACGCGACCCACCTGCTGTTCATCGACGCGGATATCGGCTTCGAGCCGGAGCAGGTCCTGCGGCTGATCCAGTGCGGGGCCGAGGTGTGTGCCGCGATCTATCCGGTCAAGCGGATCGATTGGGCCAAAGTCAAATCGACCATCGAGGCGGCGCGTCCGAATGCGCCCGCTGCCGCGCTGCAATACGTCTTCGAAGTCGACGATCCGAACGCCGTCACCGCGCAATCCGGATTCGTCAAGGTACGCTATGCCGGCACTGGTTTTTTGATGATCCGGCGGGCCGCATTAGAGCGAATGTGCGCGTGCTACACGCATCTGCAATACAAACGCGACCATTCGCTCGATGCAGCGGTCGAAAGCGAAAGGCGATTTGCTCTTTTCGAGAGCATGATCGCCGAGGACGGCACTTATCTGAGCGAGGATTTCGCCTTCTGCAAGCGCTGGACCGATATTGGCGGCGAAATCTGGGCCGATCTGAATTCCAAGCTCAATCACGTGGGCCAGGTGGCGTTCTGCGGCGACCTGTCATCGCAGTTCGCCGCAGCCTGACCTGGCAGCTTGACGATTTACGTGTTTGCTGTCTCTGAAACCTGGCGATCAGGCCAGCATGTCAACGAGAGTGCCGCCATCGCCGGAATCCGACAACAGCGATGAGGCGCTGCTGAGCATCTCCGATGCCACCGTCGTGTAACTTTTTGTGCTGGTTGAGCTGGAGCTGCTGCCCGCCGTGCTTGCGGCAGAGCTCGCAGTTGCGCTCGATGTGGTCGAAGAGGCTGACGTGCCTTCGGTTGGATTGAAGGTCTGATTGCCTACGGCAAAGCCGATGTTTGAGGCGTAAAGGCCTCCGACCGTAATTGTATCGGTGTCGTTCTTGCTGGTGAGGATCAGCCTGCCATCGCTGCTCAGCGATGCGGTCACCGCCGCATTGCCAAAATCATTCGCATTGATCGCGTTCATCAGATCGCCGACCGTGTCGGTGCCTGTTGACGTATACGTCGTCGTATCGTCGCCGGCGCCGACGGTGATCGTGCCGCCGGCTGGAATGCCGAGAAGTGACAACGGGGTGTTTATCGCGAGCACCGCCGTCCCGGTGCCGACGGCCGGAGATGGTGACGACGACGAGTTCGAAGTAGATGACGTGGAGGAAGCGGTGGAGGTCGACGATCCGGTGTCACCCGATAAGATGCTCTGGATTGCAGCCGACAATTGCGAATTGACGCGATCCAGAGCGCTCTGATTGGCGATGCTGGCGAGGCCCTTGCCCAGACTGGTCTCGGCCGAGCTGATGGCATCAATCACCGACGTAGTGGCCGCGGTGGAGTTGTCGTTCTGCTGGGCTTGCTGCCAATAGTTCTGATCCTGCTGCCAGAACGAAGTGGTGCTGCCGACACTTCCAATGCTCATTCCACCGGCTCCCGGGCAATTGGCCCCGAATCGATTGTTCCCGGAGGCGGTTAATTTTGAGTCTCTCGCGTCCGGACTTACGCTTGGTTAACCATCTTGTCCGACGTTATCCGGGTCAAATCCAATCGGCAGCGGCGCCCGACCAATCGGGCGACGGCAGGAGAGACGTCCCCCGTTCCTCGCCTGCGCTTCACGGTGAATGATCGATGGCCATGCATGCAGCGGCCCAATGCCCGCAAACCGCGCCTCTCGTCCAGCAAGCCCTGGCGCTGCACCAGGCGGGGCGTCTCGAGGAAGCCGAACAAATCTATCAATCGGTGATCGCCAGCGATCCGCACAATTTCGACGCGTTGCACCTCGGAGGTGTCCTCAAGCACCAGCAAGGCCGCTCGGTCGAGGGTCTGCGATTGGTTGCCGCCGCGCTCAAGGCGCAGCCCGGAGCAGCCGACGCGTTGATCAACTACGGCGTGATCCTCGAAGCGCTCAAACGCTACGAAGAGGCGCTTGCCGCTTTCGACGAGGCGTTGGCGAGCCGCGCGGAAAGCGCTTCCATGCATTACAACCGTGGCCGCGCATTGGCCGGTCTCGGCCGCCACGCCGATGCGTTGGCAAGCTACGAGACGGCGCTCGAGCTTTCGCCTGGGCACAGCGGCGCTCTGTTCAATCGCGGCATCGTCCTCGCCGCGCTGGGCCGCCACCAAGAGGCGCTCATCGACTATGACGCGGTGCTGGCGTCGCAACCGCGCCACGCGCCGGCGCATAATCGGCGCGGTAACGCGCTGATCGCCTTGAAGCGGTACCAGGAAGCACTCGCCGCCTATGACGCTGTGCTCGTGCTCGAGTCGAACGACGCTGACGCGCTCAATAATCGCAGCGTGGCGCTCGCAGAGCTTGGACGTCATCAAGAGGCCCTGCAAAGCGCTGAGCGTGCACTTGCGGTGCGGTCCGATTATGCCGATGCCTTTTACAACCACGGCAACGCGCTGCGCGGGCTCGGGCGGCATGAGGAGGCGTGCGTAAGCTATCGGGCTGCGCTTGCGCTCGAACCGCAGCGTATCGACGCGCTCAACAATTTCGGGCTGGCATTGCTCAGTCTGCAAAGGCTCGAAGAGGCGCTGGAGAAATTCGAAGCCGCGCTCGCCGGCGGCGCCGAACGTGTCGAAACGCTCCATAACCGCGCCAATGCGCTTTTGCGACTGGATCGCTTTGAGGAGGGGCTCGCTGTCTGCGATAAAGCTCTAACCCGAGATCCGGCGCAGCCGGACGTGCTCAACACCCGCGGCGTCATCCTCGGCAAGCTCGGTCGTCATGCCGAGGCCCTGGCGAGCTACGATGCGGCGCTGGCTGCTGCAGCTCGCCCCGAAATTGAAGTCAATCGCGGCACCGCACTGCTCAATCTCGATCGCGTTGACGAAGCACTCGCGATCTTCGACGCGCTGATCGCGCGCCAGCCCGGTAATATCGCCGCTCTTATCTATCGTGGCAACGCATGCATAAAGGACAAACGCTTCACTGAGGCGTTGGCGAGTTATGAGCAAGCGCTCGCGATCGACCCCCACCATCCGATCGCGCTCACCGATCGCGGTGTCGCGCTGAGCTTGCTGGATCGCTGCGAGGAAGCGGTTGCGTGCCACGATCAAGCGCTCCTCATCCAGCCGCATATCGTCGGTGCTCACGTCAATCGCGGCAACGCGATGCTCAAGCTGTCGCGCCTGCAGGAAGCGCTGGAGGCCTACGCCGAGGCGCTGGCGCGCGAGCCGGTGAACGCCGAGGCCAATTTCAACGCGGCGATCACGCGCCTGTGCATGGGCGATTATCGCGAAGGCTGGAAACAATACGAGCACCGCTGGGACACGAAACACTTTGCGGGGCATCGCCGCAACTATCCGCAGCCAATGTGGCGCGGCGAAGATATAGCTGGCAAGATCGTCCTGCTCACCGGCGAGCAGGGCTCGGGCGACGTCATCCAGTTCGCGCGCTACGCGCCGCTGGTCGCAGCGCGCGGTGCCGAAGTTATGCTGGTGGTACCGCGCCCGCTCAAGGCTTTGGCGACAACCGTGCCCGGCGTTTCGCTCGTGCTGACGGATGGCGACGCGCTGCCCGCCTTCGATCTGCATTGTCCGCTGCTCAGCCTGCCGCTCGCGTTTGACACCGAGCTCGAAACGGTCCCGGCGAACGTTCCCTATCTGCGGCCTTTCGCGGACCGTCTTGCGGCGTGGCGGCCGCGCCTGCCGGATAACGGAAGGGTGCGCGTCGGCGTGTGCTGGGCCGGTAATCCCGATTTTGGCAACGACCGCCACCGCTCGATCGCGCTCGAATGCTTCGCCGGGCTGTTCGGCGTGCCCGGAATAGATTTCGTCAGCTTGCAAAAGGACGTGAGCCCGGCACAGGCGGCGCTGTTGGAGCAGCATGGGATATTACAGCTTGGCCAGCAATTTGAAGATTACGCGGATACCGCCGCCGTCCTGGCGATGCTCGACCTTGTCGTTGCGGTTGACACCTCAGTGGCGCATCTGGCCGGAGCAATGGGCAAGGTGACGGCCCTTTTGCTGCCATTCTCGCCGGATTGGCGCTGGCTCATGCACCGCACCGACAGCCCCTGGTATCCGACCATGCGGCTGTTCCGGCAAAGCGCGATCGGCGACTGGTCCGGGCCGCTGCAAAAGCTGCGCGAGGAGCTCGAGGATTTGGCGCGGCGGAAGGGTAGGGCAGGGTGACAACCGTCATTCCGGGACGCGCCGAAGGCGCGGGCCCGGAATCCATAACCACGAAAAGCGAAGTTCGTGCGCAGGCGCCGAAATCGGGCTGCTGTGGTTATGGATTCCGGGCTCCTCGGGAGCTTGTCATCGGGCCGGCCACTTCGGGCCGGACCCGTTGGCTCGGCCCCGGAATGACGGCTAGAGCGTCTTGCTCACCGCCAGCGGTCGCGCGTGTCGCGGGCTCGGCGCGGTGGTACGGCCAGTAGCGCCGTAGGTTTGCGGCGCGGCTTTGCGGGTCAATTCGCTGGACAGCCGGCGCACGATGCCTTCCGACACCGCGTGCGCGGTGGCGAGCACCATCATGTTCTTTTGGATGACGGCGCGGAACGTGTCCTGCATGCTCTTAAGCGCGGCACAGCGCGTCGGCGCCGCGCTCAGGATGAACTTGGCATTGGCCTTGATGCGCTCGCCCGCCGCGATCAGGCGCCCGGTCAAGTCCTGCTTCGCCGGCTCCATGGCGGCGGCGTTGCGGATCTCGCCGGCGCGCACCAAAGCGGTCTCCTGCGCCAACAGCGCAGTGAGCCTTTCGACGAGCCCGCTCAATTCGTCGAGCGCGCTTTCTGCTTCCGCCGCATTCGTCATCGGTTTCATGAGCTGATCCCCTGCTGGCGCAGCAGTTCCTGATAGACTTGATTGGCGATGCCGATGCCGCCGGCCTTGGCGAAGGTCGTGGCGTATTGGTTGGTCAAAAACGACCGCCACACTTTCAGGGCGCCGCTGCCCCCGAACGGGCCGTCGCCGTCGATACCGGTCTGCATCTCTTGGAACATGGTGTTGAGAAACATCGCCTCGAAATCCTGGGCGGCGGCTTTCGCCTTGCCCTTGATCTTCATCTCGGCGGTGAGTTGCGCGACGTTGGCCGTGCCGAGCGATGAGAGCGAAAGACCGAGATCGGCGGCGCCTTGGCTCATCACATCACCTCGATGTCGGCCTGAATCGCGCCGGCCGCCTTGATCGCCTGCAGGATGGCGATGAGATCGCGCGGCCCGATCCCGAGCGCGTTGAGCCCGTCGACGATCTGCTGCAGCGATACGCCCTCGCTCACCAGCGCAAGCTTGCGGCCTTCCTCCTGGACGCCGACCTGGGTGCGCGGCACCACCCTGGTGCGGCCGCGCGCGAACGGTGCCGGCTGGCTTACCTGCGGCGATTCCGAAATGCTGACCGTGAGGTTGCCCTGCGCCACCGCCACGGTGGAGACGCGCACGTCGCGGCCGATGACGACGACGCCGGAGCGCTCGTCGATCACGATCTTCGCCGCCTCGTCGGGCTCGACCTGCAACTGCTCGATGTCGGTGAGCATGGCCACGACGTTTTCCGGAAATTTTTTCGGCATGGTGAGCTGCACGGTCGACGGATCGAGCGGCTCGGCGACCGGCGCGCCCATGTAATCGTTGATCGCAACGGCGATGCGCTTGGCGGTGGTGAAATCGGGGTTGCGCAGCGCCAGCCGCAGCTGGCCGAGCGAATTGAGCGCAAAATCGATCTCGCGCTCGATGATGGCGCCGTTCGGCAGCCGGCCGACGGTCGGCACCCCGCGCGTGATCTTCGCCGCCTGACCTTCGGCCTGAAAGCCGCCGATGGCGAGCGAGCCTTGCGCCACGGCGTAGACGTTGCCGTCGGCGCCGAGGAGGGGGGTGACCAGCAGCGTACCACCCTCGAGACTTTTGGCATCGCCCATGGCGGACGCGGTGATGTCGATGCGTGTGCCCTGGGTGGCGAACGGCGGCAGGTCGGCGGTGACCATCACCGCCGCAACGTTGCCGGTGCGGATCTGCTGGCCGCGGATGTTGACGCCGAGCCGCTCCAGCATGCCTTGCAGCGACTGCTTGGTGAATGGCGCGTTGTTGAGCGTGTCGCCGGTGCCGTTGAGCCCGACCACGAGGCCGTAGCCGATCAGCTGGTTCTGGCGGATGCCCTCGATATTGGCGAGGTCCTTGATGCGCGAGGTGGCCGCGGCCGTGGATATGGCGCAGCCCAGCATCGCCAGCGCGGCGAGCGCGATTTTCAGCGTCCCTCTCATCTCTTGCTCCCCAAGAGTCGGACGGAAAGCTTGATGCCAGTTGCGTGCCAACGCTATGGCAGACGTAAGTCTCTGAAAGAACTTTTGTTTTTCTGAGGCGGGCGGGGTAGGGTGAGCAGCGCTTGCTGCGGGCCGGCAACAACTGCCGGCAGGTTTTACCCGGCATTAACCATAAGCCGACACGTTATGCATATGCGCGTCTCCGGTCCGAACGGTACCGCCCTTGCCACTGCGCCCGTCGTCGCGCGCCGCGCCGCAGCCGGCGGCTTTGCCGTCGCCGAGGGCGGGGCGGCGCCGGCGCAAAGCCCGGCCGTGGCGCTACGTACGGTCAGCGGCATCGATGCGCTGATCGCCCTGCAAGGCATCGAAGACCCGGTGGAACGGCGCCGCCGCGTGGTGAAAAACGGCCGCCGCGCGCTGGACGCGCTCGACGAGGTCAAGCTCGGCCTATTGGCCGGAACCCTTGACCAAGCCACCCTGCTGCGGCTCAAATCCGTGGCCGCCGATTTAAAGGAGGGCTCCGGCGACGAGCGGCTCGACGCGGTCGTCGCCGAAATCGATCTCCGGGTTGCCGTCGAACTGGCCAAGGCAGGCATCGGCTGAAGCCCAGCGCCGCCTCTGCCTCAGCAGGCGGTGGGTGAAATAAGGCAAGCATCAAGTCCATCTCATCGCGCGGCGTGCCTGCAAAGCTCGATTTTCAGGCCATTCTGCCTTTTGCTGCACTGCAAACAACTCCGCGCGCCGCGGCTCCCTTTTTTCGGCGGGCGGCACCGTCATTCTTATTGTCTCTGTCATGAACGCTCGATATATAGGCCAGCCTCGCGGGAGGTCCCTGCACAGTTGCGTGCGCGGAGTGAGGGCAAATGCTGCAGTCGGCTAAGAGCAAGAACGGTCGATCCGACGATAAATTCTACAAGAACGGCAATGGAAGGAGCGCTCCGGCGGAGCGCGAGCGCGGTTACCGGCCGACCGATAAAGAGCCGTTTATGAACGAGCGCCAGCGCGAGTATTTTCGCGGCAAGCTGTTGTCGTGGCGCGACGACATTCTGCGCGAGGCCAAGGAGACGCTGCAGCATCTCCAAGACGAGAGCCAGAATCACCCCGACCTCGCCGACCGCGCGTCGTCGGAAACCGACCGCGCCATCGAGTTGCGCGCCCGCGACCGTCAGCGCAAGCTCATCGCCAAGATCGACGCGGCGCTCGCCCGCATCGACGACGGCACCTACGGCTATTGCGAGGAAACCGGCGAGCCGATCGCGCTCAAGCGCCTCGAAGCCCGACCCATCGCAACCCTCTCGATCGAAGCCCAAGAGCGCCACGAGCGCCGTGAGCGGGTGTATCGGGAGGAGTAGCCTTCATCCTCACCCGCGAAGCGGGGGAGGGGGACCATCCGCAGCGAGCATAGCGAGCGAAGGATGGTGGAGGGAGCGCGGGCGGCGACGCATGCGCTGATTTATTTGCTCTCGCTCACCTACACCCGCGGCAAGCGCGCGCGACGGTGCGCTCCTGGTCGGCGGGGTCGCCGCGCACTATCAGTCCGCCGACCGCGCCGCAACCGAGCCGAGCAGTGAGAGCCGCATGCCGCTGCGTCCGAACACCGGCGTTTCCATTCCCTTGCTCCTTCGCCGCGTCGGCAGACGGCGAACGATATCGGACTTGCGATCCCTGCGCCACCGGAGTGACGGGCGAATGGCGAACAGCAAATAGCAAATAGCGAATGGAAAGATTCATGCGCTATTCGCCACTCGCCATTCGCGCGCCTAATACGACTTCGGCATTCCCAACACCCGTTCTGCAATGAAGCAGAGAATGAGCTGCGGCGAGACCGGGGCGAGGCGCGGGATCAGGCTTTCGCGGAAATAGCGCTCGACGTGAAATTCCTTGGCGTAGCCGTAGCCGCCGTGGGTCATCACCGCGGTCTCGCAGGCTTTGAAGCCGGCTTCGGCGCCCAAATATTTGGCGGCGTTGGCGGCCGGGCCGCACGCTTGGCCGCCGTCATATAAAGAGGCCGCCTTGAACACCATGAGCTCGGCGGCTTCGAGCGCCATCCAGCATTGCGCCAGCGGATGCTGGATCGCCTGGTTCCGGCCGATCGGCCGGTCGAACACGACGCGCTCCTTGGCGTAGGCCGCCGCCTTGCGCAACGCGGCGCGACCGAGCCCGACCGCTTCGGCGCCGACCAGAATGCGCTCCGGATTCATGCCGTCGAGGATGTATCTGAAACCGACGCCTTCGTCGCCGATACGGTCCTCGATCGGCACTTCCAAGCCGTCGATGAACAGCTGATTGGAATCAACCGCGGCGCGGCCCATCTTGTCGATCTCGTGCACTTCGACGCAGCGGCGGTCGAGCGCGGTGTAGAACAGGCTCAGGCCGTCGGTCGGTTTGCGCACTTCGTCGAGCGGCGTGGTGCGGGCGAGGATCAGCATCTTGTCGGCGATCTGTGCCGTCGAGATCCAGATCTTGGCGCCGTTGATCACGTAGCGGTCGCCGCGGCGTTCGGCGCGCGTCTGCAGCTTGGTCGTTTGCAGGCCGGCATTCGGTTCGGTCACCGCGAAACATGCTTTGTCCTTGCCGGCGGCGATCGGCGGCAGCATGCGCTTTTTCTGCTCCTCGCTGCCGTACATTACGACCGGATTGAGCCCGAAAATGTTCATGTGAACGGCGGACGCGCCGGAAAAGCCGGCGCCGGAGCGCGCGATGGTTTCCATCATGATCGCGGCATCGGCAATGCCAAGGCCGGCGCCGCCAAAAGCCTGCGGGATGGCGATGCCGAGCCAGCCGTCGGCGGCCAGCGCGCGGCGAAACTCTTCGGGAAACTTTTTGTCGCGGTCGCGCGCGAGCCAATACGCGTCGCCAAAGCGCGCGCAGATTTTCTCCACCGCGTCGCGCAGCGACAGCTGCAGCTCGGAAAGGGTGAAGTCGATGGCGGCGGCTCCCAAGACTTTAAACAATTGTTTACCACGCTTGGCTACGGAGCGTTAAGGATTGAGGTCGTTGGCGCGGACGGAAAAGGCGACGTTTCCCGGGCGCAGCGCAGCACGGAGCGAAGCGCAGTGGTGCGCTGCAGACCCGGGATCGCTACGGACGCCGAGGTCGGGACGATCCCGGATCAGCGGCGCACCGCTGCGCGTTGCGCCGCATCCGGGAAACAGCGACCTGAACTGTCGTGCGAAGGTTATGCGGCGCTCGGGCTTGCGCTGCACATGAAGCGCCGCTTCGAGGAGGCACTGGCGATTTATGACGCCGGACTGCGCCTCGCGCCCGACGCTGCTGAGCTGCGCAACGGCCGCGGCGTGGCCTTGTTGGAATTGCGACGGCCGACCGAGGCGCGCGATGAATTTCTCCGCGCGCTCAAGGCCGATCCGGACTGCCTCGATGCGCTCGGTAATTTGGGCAACGCGCTGTTCAAGCTCAACCGGCCGGAAGAGGCCCTTGCCGCCTACGATCGCGCGCTGAAAATCGTGCCGGACAACGCACAGCTGCACACCAATCGCGCCATCGCGCTGCGCCGGCTCGACCGGCCGCAGGAGGCCATGATGAGCGCCGCGCGCGCCATTACCGTGCAACCGGATTTCGCGCCAGCGCGATTTGTCGAGGCCGGCGTGCGGCTCTACCTCGGCGATTTTGCCGGCGGCTGGCGCGGCTATGAATGGCGCCGCGGCGGCGCATTCACGCCGCAGCGTCGCAAGCTGGCGGCGCCGCTGTGGCTCGGCGAGCATTCGCTCGCCGGCAAAACCATTTTGCTGCACGCCGAGCAGGGTTTCGGCGACACGATCCAGTTCATACGCTACGCGCCGCTTGTGGCCGCGCGCGGCGCCCGCGTCCTTGTCGAAGTGCAGCCGCCATTGGTGCCACTGGTGTCCGACATGCCCGGAATCGCGACCGTGCTCGGGCGCGGGGCTCGATTGCCGCCGTTCGACTTGCATTGTCCGCTCCCCAGTCTGCCGCTCGCTTTCGGCACCGCCCTGGAAACAATTCCGGCATCCGTTCCCTACCTGGCACCGCCGCAGGACAGAGTAGGGGCTTGGCGCGCGCGCCTGCCGCGATGCCGGCCCCTGATCGGCCTGGTCTGGGCCGGGGAGCGGGCGCATGACAATGATATCAATCGCTCGATGCGCCTCGAAGCGCTGGCACCGCTGCTCGATCTTGCGGATGTCCAATTCGTCAGCCTGCAGCACGACGTGCGCGAGAGCGACGCGCCGCTGCTGGCGCAGCGAACCGACGTCCTGTCCATCGGCCAGCAATTCACCGACTTTGCCGACACTGCCGCCGCGATTGCGACGCTCGACCTCGTGATCGCGGTGGATACCGCAGTCGCCCATCTGGCCGGCGCCATGGGCAAGCCGTTGTTTCTGCTTTTGCCGTTCGCCGCCGATTTCCGCTGGCTGCGCGAGCGCCGCGGCTCGCCGTGGTATCCGACCGCGCGCCTGTTCCGCCAGCCGCACTTCGCCGACTGGGCGAGCGTGGTGGAGGTGGTGTGTGATGAAGTGAAACAATTCGTCGGCGCAAGTCCGACTTCGTCGTCATTGCGAGGAGCCCCGCAGGGGCGACGAAGCAGTCCAGAATCAGTGCCACCGCCCCTGGATTACTTCGCTTCGCTCGCAATGACGAATTGATCCCGCCGACACGGAAACAAAAACGAGCGGCCTCCGGCGGGGAGCTGCCGGAGGCCGCGTTGGCCGCCGTCCGCCGCGCGCGAGCGGGACGGCGGGGGAGCCAGGAACAGGGATCAGTAATCAGTAATCAGTAATCAGAACTGGTCATGTGAACCCTCCTTACCTTCTGATTACTGATCCCTGTCAGAACGGCAGCAGCACGCTGGTCGCCTGCTGCCCCCAGGGCGCCGTTTGAATGTTGGTGAGCGTGCCCTTGCCGCCATAGGCGACACGTGCCTCGGCGATCTTCGGCAGTTCGATGGTATTGTCGCTTTCGATGTCTTCCGGGCGCGCGATGCCGGCCACCAAGAGTTCGCGCATCTCGGAATTGAGGCGGATTTCCTGCTTACCTTCGATCACCAGATTGCCGTTCGGCAGCACCTGCGTGACCACCGCCGCGACGTTGGTGACCAACTGGTCCTGCCGGTTGATCGTGCCGTTGGCGTTCGTCTGCGTATTGCCGTTGGTGGTGAGCAGCGAGCCCGGCAGGATTGACTTCGAAGGATTGCTGAGCGTGTTGGCGCCGAGAAAATTCGTGATCTCGGAATCCTCGGTGGTGCTGCGCTGGAGCTGGGTCTGATCCTGGAACTCCGCGGTGTCGTTGATGTTCACCTTCACGGTGAGAATGTCGCCGACCTGATGGGCGCGCTGATCGTTGAAGAACGCGCGCGAGCCGTTGCGCCATAGCGAGTTCGGATTGTAGGAGGCCGGCTGCGGCGTGGGCATCGGCATCTGCACCGGCTTGTAGCCGGGCTCGCTGGTCGGATTCTTCACCGGCGACAGCGGCGGTGTTTCGCCGAGGTGCTTCAACTGCTCGAACGTGGAGCACGAGCTGGAAACCAGCGCGACGGTCGACAGCAGCGCGCAACGCAACAGCACGGTACGTTTCGACATTTGACTGCCTTTCACTTACGAACCCAACCGATCGGTTTTGCTTCCGCTCGTCCCCGCGAAAGCGGGGACCCAGCTCTTCGCGGGCTCTCTGGATTCCCGCTTTCGCGGGAATGAGCGGAATTCATCAAGCGGACACAAAACATTCGGTATTAACGCGTTACTAGACTAGTTGGCCTGCGGCACGGCGGCGGCGAGGTGCGTGGTCGCCGCCACGACGCTGACCCGGCCGGGGCCGCTGATCACGCCTTGCACGATGCGCTTGGTCTCGAGGTTGAGCACGCCGATCGAGTCGCCGAGCGCGCCGGAATCCTGCGCCTGGCCGCGCAGCGTGAGCATGATGCCCGGCGCCTGAAAGACCATCGTCACGGCGTCGCCGCGCGCCACGATTTCCGGCTTCATCAGATCGGCGACGGCCAGCGGCTGGCTGGGCCGCAGCGCATGGCGTGCGGCAAGCCCGATGACGGAGGCCGGCGCGGCAAATCCTGTGCCTTGCGCCTTGGGCCGCCGCAGCATGGTGAGGTCGGAGGCTTGCAGCACCTCGCCGCGCTCCACCGGCCGGTTGACTGCAACCGCTTCGACCGTCTCGACCGCGATGCCGGTGAGGCGAAGCGGCTGGCGGTGCAGCGTCGGACTCGATGGCATATCGAGCGCGACGTCGAAGCGGTTCGTTCGCCCGTCGTAATTGAGTGCCAGCACCTGCAATTCGCCGCCGGCGCTGGCTTCGACCTGTACTGTGCGCAGCGGACGATCGAAGGTGAGCCCGATATTTTCCGGCTTGCCGAGCCCGTATTGCTGCGACAGCGCTGCGGCGATGCGATCGGAAATCTCCTTGACCTCAATGGCGCGGCTGGCACGCGTCACGGTGACTTCGCTGAGGCCGCCGGTGTCGATGTCGATGAGCTGATAGGGCCGGATCGCGTCGGTAATGCGTTCCGTCGACACTGCGCCGGTGGTGCCGAGATCGGGAGCGCGGAAGATAGCGGCGTTGGCGACCGGCCCAGCGTTTTCGATGAGATCGCCGATGCGCACGAGATCGCCGTCGACGGTGACGCTGGCGCGCAGCGTCGGCCGGGCCGATTGGGCCGCGGCGGCGCCGCTGCCGGCCGCGGCGAGAACAAGCGCTACAGCCATGCCGGCAAGGCGGTTGAGTGTGGTCAGGCGGATCATGGCGGAAAGGACCTTTCTCAGCGTGCCAGTTGCGAGGTGGTCTGCAGCATCTGGTCGGCGGCGCTGATCACCTTGGAATTCATCTCGTAGGCGCGTTGCGCGGCGATCAGGTTGGAGATTTCGGTCACCGCCTCGACGTTGGATTGTTCGAGGCTGCCTTGCAGAAGCGTGCCGGCATTGTTGGTTCCGGGCACGCCGTCCTGCGGTTGGCCCGAGGCCGGCGTCGCGGTGAACAGGTTTGAGCCCTGAGCTTGCAGGCCGGCGTCGTTGATGAAGGTGGTGATCGTGAACTGGCCGAGAATGGTCGAGGTGGTGGAGCCCGGCGGCGTCACCGAAACCTGGCCTTGCTGGTTGATGGTGAGACCGGTCGAGTTCGCCGGAATGGTGATGGTGGGCTGAACGAGGTTGCCTTCGGCGGTGACGATGCGGCCTTGCGAGTCCATCTGGAACGAGCCGTCGCGGGTGTAGCTGAAGGTGCCGTCCGGCATCAAAATCTTGAACCAGCCGGAGCCCTGGATCGCAACGTCGAGCGAGTTGCCGGTCTGCGCCAAGGTGCCCTGCGTCATCAGCCGCGGCGTGCCCACGGTCTTGACGCCGGAGCCGAGCTCGATGCCGACCGGCAGAATATTGCCCTGGTCGGAGGCCTGGGCACCGATGCGCTGCACGTGCTCGTAGAGCAAATCCTGAAACTCGGCGCGCTGGCTTTTGTAGGCCGTGGTCGTCATGTTGGCGATGTTGCCGGCGATGACCTGGACCTGCAGGTCCATCGCCGCCATTCCGGTCGCTGCGGTATCGAGCGCACGCATCAGAACGTCTCCTCAAACTTTTCCGGCCAGGCGGCCGCTATTCGCTCAGGCGGAGCCGGAGGCTGGCGTCTGCGACAGCTGCGTCAGCGCATTGCGGCGCTGGTCGCTCTGCTGCTGCAGAATGTTGGCGATGTCGCCGTAGGATCGCGTGATCTCGACCATGCGCGCGATTTCGGCGAGCGGATTGACATTGGATTTTTCGATCGCGCCCTGCACCACCTGGGTGCCCTGCGGCGGCGGCCCCGGATCGACCCCGGGCGGCGCCTCGAACGTCGAACCGCCGTCCTTCTGCAACAACTGTGTCTGGTCGAAGCCGACCAGCTGCAGCCGGCCGCGCGGCGCGTCGGCGGGGTTGTTGCCCTCGCGCACGGTGATGATGCCGCTCGGGCTGATGATCACGTCGTGATCGGTGTTCTGGAAGGTGATCGGGCCGGCATCGCCGAGCACCTGATAGCCGTCGCTGGTGACGAGCTGGCCGGTGCCATTGATGGCGAGCGCGCCGTTGCGAGTATAGCGCACGCCGGCCGGGGTCTGCACCGCGAGAAAAGCGTTGCCCTGGATGGCGACGTCGAGCGGAGCGCCGGTACGCTGCACTGCGCCCGGCGAAAAATCGATCCAGCTGCCGCGGTCCTCGACGAAATCGATGCGCCGGTCCCTGCCGGTGAATTGCTCGTCGCTGGCATTCGGCATCAAAAACTGCGCGAACAGCGCGTTATCGGACTTGTATCCGGTGGTGTTGATGTTGGCGATGTTGTTGGCGACGACGTCGAGCTCGTGACTGAGCGCCATCTGCCGCGACAAGCCGACGAGAAGAGCGTTCTCCATCGGAAATTTCTCCCCAACTGAGCCTGGCAGGCGCCGGCGCGACAGCCTGCAAGCCGTCCCAAGTCGCCACGCGCTCTCCCAAGCGCGTGGCGCAAAGCCACGGTGCAGAAGCCGTGCCAACGGGCAAAATCGCGAGGGATCAAAGGGCTAAGCGACGGCGCTGGCGTCGAAGTCCGGGCAGAAAAAGCCGTTATTAACCCTGCGCTGGGCAAAAATTTCCGTAGCGCTGGACGTGGGCAAGTTTCTGTTAACCATTCCTCCCTAGCTTCGATTGCGGCCCCGCCAAAAAACGGCGGCGGCTGGCGCTCGCGGCGTTGGTTTTGCGTTCTCCTGCGTGCGCTTTTACGCCAGCGGGAGCCGTCATGGCGACGACAAAAGCCGCAAAAGCCGCACGGCCCGAAGCCGACGCCGACGATACCGAAGCCGCCGAAGCGGCGCCGGCAAGCAAAGGTTTCTCCATCAAGGCGCTGGCCTCGCGCAAGCTCATCGTCATCGCGGCGGCCGCCGTGCTCGGCTTGGCCGCCGGCGGCGGCGCCTATCACGTCTTGGGCGGCAGAAGCAGTCAGGCCGCCCCCGCCAGCAAGATCAAGCCGCCGGTTTTCGTCGATCTACCCGAGGTGCTGGTGAACCTGTCGTCGACCGGCAACGATCGCACCCAATATCTGAAGGTCAAAGTGGTGCTGGAAGTGCCGGACGAATCGGTCAAGACCGAGATCGAGCCGCTGATGCCGCGGCTGATGGACACGTTCCAGACCTATTTGCGCGAATTGCGCGCCACCGATCTCGACGGTTCGGCGGGCCTGTACCGCCTCAAGGAGGAGCTGACGCGGCGCGTCAACGCCGCGATTGCGCCGGAGCGGATCAACGCCGTGCTGTTCAAGGAAATCGTGGTGCAGTGATGCCGTCTCTGCCGCTCGTCCCCGCGCAAGCGGGGACCCAGAAAGTGCAGAAGGAAAATCGGCGCGCTCCCGCTGGATTCCCGCTTTCGCGGGAATGAGCGGGCCAAGAGCACCTCAAGAGCAAACAGGCGGCAACTAGCCCATGGCGCAGCCGAAGGACCAGATCGACCAGGACGCCCTTGCCGCCGAATGGGGCGTCGCGCTCGAAGCCGAGCAGGAGGCCGCCGAAGCGGCGCCGGCGCCCGCCGAACCGGAGAGCGGTCCGGAGGCCATGGCGGCGCATTGGGCGGCGATGGTCGACGACGGCCAGTTCCTGCCCAACACCAAGGGCGGTGCCGAGCGCGTCCTGACCCAAGAGGAAATCGATTCGCTGCTCGGCTTCTCGCTGGCTGACATTTCGCTCAACGACAATTCCGGCATCCGCGCCATCATCGATTCGGCGATGGTGTCGTACGAGCGCCTGCCGATGCTGGAAATCGTCTTCGACCGGCTGGTCCGGCTGATGACGACGAGCTTGCGCAACTTCACCTCGGACAACGTCGAAGTCTCGCTCGACCGCATCACCTCGGTGCGGTTCGGCGATTATCTCAATTCGATTCCGCTGCCGGCCATACTGGCGGTGTTCAAGGCCGAGGAGTGGGAGAATTCCGGGCTGGTGACGGTGAATTCCAGCCTGATCTATTCGATCATCGACGTGCTGCTTGGCGGCCGCCGCGGCCAGACTGCGATCCGCATCGAAGGCCGGCCCTACACGACGATCGAGACCAACCTGGTCAAGCGCATGATCGAGGTGGTGCTGGCCGACGCCGAACTGGCGTTCAAGCCGCTGTCGCCGGTGAAGTTCAACATCGACCGGCTGGAGACCAATCCGCGCTTCGCCGCGATCTCGCGGCCGGCCAACGCCGCGATTCTGGTGCGGCTGCGCATCGACATGGAGGACCGCGGCGGCACCATCGAGCTGTTGTTGCCCTACGCGACCATCGAGCCGATCCGCGACGTGCTGTTGCAGATGTTCATGGGCGAGAAGTTCGGCCGCGACCCGACCTGGGAAGGCCACCTCGCCACCGAAATCTGCCAGGCGGAAATCGCCGTCGATGCCGTGCTTTACGAGGCGCGGCTGCCGCTGCGGCGGATGATGAAGCTCGACGTCGGCGACACCTTGATGCTCGATCTGAAAGCGGACGCGCTGGTGATCGTGCGCTGCGGCAACGTCACGCTGACCGAAGGCCGCATGGGCCGCGTCGGCGATCGCGTCGCCGTGCGCGTCGCCAAGCCGCTGCGCAAGCCGAGCATGACGTTCGCCATGTTCGAAACAGCCGGCGGCTCCGGCAACCGCATGGAGGCATCATGACCAATGGCATGGGAGTGATCATCGAGGCGCTAGTCGCAATTTTGCTCATGTTCACTATTGCTTATTGCATGCTGCTCAACCGGCGGCTCAAGCTTTTGCGGGCCGACGAAAACGCGCTCCGCTGCACCATCGCCGAGCTCGTCACCGCGACTGAAATCGCCGAACGCGCTATTGCCGGGCTCAAAGTCACCGCGCGCGAGTGCGATCTCGGCTTGGGCGAGCGCCTGACGCGCGCTGAACGGCTGTGCGCCGATCTCGATCGCCGGCTCGCCGCCGGCCAGGACGTGGTTGGACACCTGTCGCAGATCGCGGTCGCCGGCCGCCGCGGCGGTGAGCCGAACCAGCCGGTGCAGGACGCCAAGGCGATCGCCGCAGCCGCGCAAGCTTTTGCCGAGCGGCTGCGCAGCAAGGTCTTTGGTCTTGCCGCATGATGCGCGCTGAGAAACTTCTTTTCCTCCCCCTTGGAGCGCAGCGGAACGGGGGAGGGGGGCCGCGCGAAGCGCGGTGGTGGGGGCGCGGGGCTTCGAAAATTTTCTGCGGCGCCCGCGCCCCCTCCACCATCTTGCTTCGCAAGATGGTTCCCCTCCCCCACTTCGCGGGGGAGGATTTAAGATGATGCGCTTTGTCCGCGATCTGCGGTTCATTCCGATCGCGCTGGTCGCCAGCGCCTGCCTGTTGGCGCTGACGACCGCCGATCTGGTGCTCGACGGCGGGAGCTGGCTCGCCGGCGACAGTGCGCCGGCCGACGATGCTTCGGTCACTCGCTTGGCGCCGGACGCGACGCAGCCGCCCGGACAAAATCAGTCGTGGGCGCGGCAAATGTTCAACTTTCCGGGCGGCGAAGCTGCCGCGCCGGCAGCCAACGAGCGTGGGCCTTCGGCCGCGGAACGCGCCAAGCTCGCGCATGCCGATGCTGAGCGCAGCAGCGGCGACATCACGGGCTCGATCAGCGGCGCGCCGGCGCCGGCGGCGCCGAATGCCAAGCCCGCCCCGAGTAGACCGGGCGTCAAGGGAGCGCAGCCCGCGCCGTCGATCGACGGCACGGTCATCCCGCTCGACGGCCCGGCGCAGCCTTCGGGCGCCGAGCGCGCCATTCTCGAGCGGCTGCAGCAGCGCCGCGAGCAACTCGATGCGCGCGCCCGCGAGCTCGACATCCGCGAAAATCTGATCAAGGCCGCCGAGCAGCGCATCAACGCGCACCTGGCCGAGGTCAAGGAGATCGAGAGCCGCATCAAGGTCGAGACCGAGGAGAAGGATCAGGCCGAGGTCGCCCGCTTCAAAGGCCTCATCACCATGTACGAGAACATGAAGCCGCGGGACGCCGCTAAAATCTTCGACCGGCTCGACATGGACGTGCTGATCAAGGTTGCGTCTCAGATCAAGCCGCGGGTCATGGCCGATATCATGGCGCAGATGACGCCCGACGTGGCCGAGCACCTCACCGTCGAACTCGCCAGCAAGGCGCAGGGGCCGGCCAAGAACGCCCCCGGCGAGCTGCCGAAGATCGTAGGCAAGCCGACCGGGCAGTGACTCGCGTCAATAAACCTCCAGGCAGGCGGCCGGACCGGATTCGAACGCAGCAATAGGTTCCGCGCGGGCCCGCAGCAGGTTCTCAATGAAGCCAGTCCGCTGATTACCGCAGCGCAGCCAGATCAATCGCGGCGGTGAACCGGGCAAGGCCGCCAAATCCGCAAGATCGGCATCCAACGAGACGAGCGTGTAGTCATTGCTCTTGGCAAAATCCCACGGCGCATGATCCTCCGCTCGATCGAGCCCCACAAGACGGACGTGACTCGATTCCGGAAAGAGATCAGCTCATTGTCGGCAGAGTTTGAAGCTCAGGTTTTGGTCGAATAACAGCTTCATTTTGCCGCTGTCACGACACGGCGCTCGCGATCGGCTGCGTAAGCGAGGCAGGCGCGAATATCCTCCTCGGTCAATTCAGGATAGTCAGCAAGAATTTCCGCGTGCGACATTCCTGCGGCAAGCCAGCCCAGCACGTCGGCTAGGGTAATCCGCAGACCGCGAATGCAGGGACGCCCGCCGCGCTTGCCCGGTTCGATGGTGATGATGTCGCCGTAGTTCACCGGAACCCTCGTTCCAGCATCTATATCACCTTCCGGCCTGCGCTACACCGCCTACAGCAAGCCGAGGCGCCGTCGTACTCTGGTTGGAATTGAACTATAGTCCCTGTCTCAACGCCTGCGGAGACGACAATTTATCCGGGCGGCGCGATCGCGTCTGGGAGAAGCGCCAATGTTCCTGCGCAATTATTGGTACGTCGCGGCGAGCGACACGGAGATCGGCCGAAAGCCGCTCGCCCGCACGATTCTCGGTGAGCCGGTGGCGCTGTTCCGCAGCGAGGCCGGCGCGCCGGTGGCGTTCGAGGACCGCTGTCCGCACCGCCATCTGCCGCTGTCCATGGGCAAGCTGTTCGGCGACGTGCTGCAATGCCACTATCACGGCTTGCGCTTTGCCGCGGACGGACGCTGCGTGCGCATTCCCGGCCAGGAGCACATTCCGCACGGCGCCAAGGTTCGCACCTATCCGGTAGTGGAGCGTTATCACTGGGTCTGGATCTGGATGGGCGATCCGGCGCTGGCCGATCCGGCCAACATCACGGATTTCCATTGGCTCGACGATCCGAATTATTGGGGCGCCAAATCCTCCTATCTGCACGTCGAGGCCAACTGGCAACTCGTCGTCGACAACTTGCTCGATCTCACGCATCTCGCCTTCGTGCACGACACCACGATCGGCAATCTGGCGCTCGCCGAGCACGCCAAGGTGAACGTGGCGCGCGCGCCCAACAACGTGGTCATGACGCGCTGGATCATCGACCAGGAGCCGCCGCCGACGTTTAAGAAAGTCGGCGGCTTTACCGGCAATGTCGACCGCTGGCAGATCATCGACTTCACGCCGCCGGCTTTCCTGCGGCTCGACGTCGGCGCCACCCCGACCGGCACCGGGGCGCCGCAAGGCCGGCGCGTCGGCGGCATCGGCATGCGCAATCTCAACGCCATCACGCCCGAGACCGAGACCACGTCACATTACTTTTGGGGGCAGGCGCACGACTTCGACGTCAACAATCCCGACATGACCAACCGGATTTTCGAACAGATCCGAACGGCGTTCGCCGAAGACGTTGCGGTGTTCACCGCGCAGCAGAAGAACTTGAATATCTTTTCCGATCCCCCGCAGGTCGACATCAATGCCGACGCCGGCGCGCTCGCGGCGCGGCGCATCCTCAGGCAGCTCCACGACGAGGAGCAGGCCGCGCGGCAGCTGGCGGCGGAGTGATCGATAGCAAATGGGAATGGGGCAATTATCCGTGGTTATGCGCTGGTCGCCCTCGCCATTCGCCATTTGTGTCACAAGTCTTTGTAATTGCGAGAAAAGACGTTAATCAGCCGTTAAACGCACAGCTTTAGGGTCGCTGGCCTCTTCTGTTCGTCGAGTCCCGTTTCATGGCGTGCGGCCGCGTTGCGTCAGTTTCCGCCAGCCTCGCCGCGGTAGCACTCACCGCTTTATCGGCGCTGCGTCCTGCGCTTGCCGATCCGATCAAGGCCGAGCTGACCGCAAGCGATGCCGGCGGCTATGCCCGCCTTATCTTCAACCTGAGCGACTACGACCCGGCGAATGTCCGTCAGGCGGACAATGTGCTGATCATCAGCTTCCGCAGCCCCGTCGACGTCTCGGTCGAACAACTCGTCACGCAAGTGCCCGATTACATCGGTGGTGCGCGGCGCGATCCGGACGGCATGGCGGTGCGCTTTGCGCTCAAGCGCGCGGTCACGGTCAATGCCATGCCTGCGGGCGAGAAATACTTCGTCGATCTGTTGCCCGATACCTGGCACGGCCTGCCGCCCGGCCTGCCGCAGGACGTGGTCGAAGCGCTGGCGCGCCGCGCCCGCGACGCCGAGCAGCTCGCCGAACGCGAGCGCCGGTTGGTGGCACTGCAAAAAATTCCGCCGGTGCGCATGCACGTCGCCACCCAGCCGACCTTCACGCGCTACGTGTTCGACGTGCCGGAGCAGATTAAGGTCGTTGCGCAGCGCGCCGACAAGGCGCTCACGCTTACCTTCGATGCGCCGCTACGGTTCGATCTCGGCGATGCCGCGGCAGCGCTCCCGGCCACGGTGCGCACAATCGAGCCGCAGACCCAGGAGCAATCGGCGTCACTGCGTTTCAGTTTTGCCGAGAATGTTCAGGTGCGCACCTTCCGCGATAACAGCGGCTATGTGGTTGACGTCGTCGATCCGGACGTCAAGCCGGCACAGAATTCCGTTGTATTGACCATGCCGCCACACGCGCTACCGCCACCCGCGTCGGCGACACCTCCCGCAAATCCGGCATTGCCCGCTCAGCCCGCGCCTGATCAGCAGAACGCGGCAAAACCGCCCGCTGCGGGCGCGGCGGCAGAGGCGGCAAAGCCGGGTGCCGCAGTATCGGCGCCGGCAAAACCAGCCGCGCAACTTAAGCTGCAGCAACCGAACCAGCAGGCTGCGCCGCCGCCGAACGCGCCAGCGAAGCCACAGCCGGCGGTGCAGCAGCCGGCGATGGCTCAAGCCGCAGCACCGGCGCTCCCGGCGAACAAATCGCTCGCACCGCCACCGTCGCCACCGGCCAAGGTCCATGCTCAAGCTGCCGCGGCCAACATCGCGGCGCCGCCGCCAAAGCCGGCCGCCGCGGCTGCTGCGCCGCCGCCTAATGTCGAGGCAAGCGGAAAAGTCCCGGTCGAGCTGGCGCGCCAAGGCGCCAACCTGAAAATCTCGTTCGACTTCCTGACACCGACCGCAGCCGCCGTCTTCCAGCGCGCCGACACGCTGTGGATCGTGTTCGATACCAAAGCCGACATCGAGCTTGGCGCGCTGCGCGACGAAGCAAGCCGCACCATCCGCGGCGCCGTGCTGACGCGCGCGCCCGATGCCGACATCGTGCGCGTCAAACTCGACCGGCCGCGTCTGGCGAGCGTCGCCGGCGAGGGACCGGCATGGAGCGTGGAGATCGGCGACACGGTGGCCGACCCGACCCATGCCCTTGATCTGTCGCGCAACCTGATCGGACCGAACCGCTCCAGCGTCAGCATCGCGCTCGATGGCGCGCACGCGCTGCATCGCATCACCGATCCGGACGCCGGCGACCAACTTATCGTCGTCACCGCGTTCGCGCCGGCGCGCGGCCTCATTCACGGCCAGGATTTCATCGAGTTCCGCGCGCTCGCCTCGGCGCACGGCGTGGCGATCGAGCCGCTCGCCGACGACCTAACCGTGGCATTGGCGCCCGACAAGGTCGTGATCGGCCGTCCTGCCGGGCTGACGCTGTCCAGCACTCTGCAGGCGCTGTTGCGCGGCAATGCACTGCAGCCGCAAATTTTTGACGCCGAGGTCTGGGGTTTTGATCGCCAAGCGTCCTACGAAGAGCGGCAATCGCGCCTGATCGCCGACGCCGCAGCCGCGCCCGCCAACAAGCGCATGCAGCCGCGGCTCGAGCTCGCCCGCTTCTATATTGCCCGCGACATGTATCCTGAAGCCAAGGGCGTTCTCGACGTCGTGCTCGCCGACAAGCGGCCAGCGTCCGCAGACGTCTCGGCGATTGTGCTGCGCGCCATTGCCGAGATCATGATGAACCGGCCGCAGGCGGCGCTGAAGGATTTGGCCGATCCTGCTGTCGGCGACCAGCATGACGCGCCGCTGTGGCGAGCGATGGCTTACGCCGGGCTGGGCCGCTGGGGCGAGGCGCGCGCCGGATTTAAGAGCGCAGAGGCCGCCATCGCCACGCTGCCGATCGAGCTGCAGCGCGTCGCGCTCAAGGAAGAAATGCGTGCCGCCATAGAAGTCGGCGACTATAGCGACGCCGAGAACGCGCTCGACGATCTGCAGACGATCAGCATCACGCACGCCATGCAGCCGGCGATCGCAGTGCTGATCGGTCGGCTCGACGAGGGCATCGGCCGCACCGAGGATGCGCTCACCGCCTATCGTATTGCCGCCGATTCCAAGGACCGGCCGGCGGCGGCACAGGGCCGGCTGCGCGAGACCCAGCTGCGCTATTCGCTCGGCGATCTCAAGCGCGAGGACGTGGTCTCTGATCTGGAATCGCTGACCACGATCTGGCGCGGCGACGAGACCGAGATCGAGGCGCTGAAGGTCCTGGCCGAGCTCTACACCCAGGAGGGCCGCTACCGCGATTCGTTCTACGTCATGCGGAGCGCCATGACGGCGCATCCGGACTGGGACATGACGCGTAAAATCCAGGAGGAGGCGGCCAAAACCTTCGACTCGCTGTTCCTCGCCGGCAAGGGCGACTCGATGTCGGCGATCGACGCACTGTCACTATTCTACGATTTCCGCGAACTGACGCCGGTCGGCAGCCGCGGCGACGAGATGATCCGCCGCCTCGCCGACCGCCTGGTCTCGGTCGATCTGCTCGATCAGGCCGCCGATCTCTTGCAGTACCAGGTCGACAAGCGGCTGCAGGGCGCGGCGCGCGCCGAAGTGGCGACACGGCTTGCCGTGATCTATCTGATGAACCGCAAGCCGGACCAGGCGCTGGCGACGTTGCGGTCGACGCGCGTCGCCGATCTGTCGGGCGAGCTGCACGATCAGCGCCTGCTCCTCGAAGCGCGCGCGCTGTCCGATCTCGGCCGCCACGAGCTCGCGCTCGATGTTGCATCCGACGTCAAGGGACCGGTGGCGATCCGGCTGCGCTCGGACATCTATTGGGCGTCGCGCAAGTGGCGGCAAGCGGCCGAGCAGATCGAGCTGTTGTACGGCGAGCGCTGGAAGCAGTGGCAGCCGCTGACCGACGTCGAGCGCTCCGACATCTTGCGCGCCGAGGTCGGCTATGCGCTCGCCGAGGACAAGCTCGGCCTGGAGCGCTTCCGCGACAAATACGCCGCGAAGATGGCGGGCACGCCGGATGCGCGCACGTTCGAGATCGTATCGGCGCCGCTCGGCACCGGCGGCACCGATTTCCACGACATCGCCCATATCGCGGCCGCCGCCGACACGCTCGACGATTTCCTGCGCGACATGAAAGCGCGCTACCCGGGATCCAATCCGGTCTCCGCAGGCCCGATGGCGGCCGCGCCCGCAGCGGCCGCAGCCGCAACGCCAGCGGCGGCCGCGCCGGCGCAGTCAAAAATCGCCGCACCGGTCGCCGCGCCACCCCTTCCGCGCAGCGATGTTCCGGGACGCACGGCGATGCGGTAGGCAGCGATCGCGTCGACTGCATCAAAATCCATTCATTTGGGCGTGCTAAGCAATACGCTTGCTGCTTGATTTTCGCGCGGGCACACTTACCAGATGGCTTGGAGCGGCCTTGCATGACCGTCGTTGAACAATCCACCAGCAAACCCGACTTGGCAAAAATCCGTACCGACGTGGTCGGCAGCCTGTTGCGGCCGGCGCGTTTGAAGGAGGCGCGGATGAAGTGCGACGACGGCGCGATCGGCGCCGCCACGCTGCGCGCCATCGAGGACGACGCGGTGCGCGAGGCGGTGCGGCTGCAGGAGGAGGTCGGCCTCGACGTCGTCACCGACGGTGAAATGCGCCGGCTCAACTTTCAGGACAGCTTCGGCGGCTCGGTCGAAGGCTATGATGCCAGCCGCTCGACGCTTAAAGCCTATGAAAAGCGCGTCGAGGGCGCGGTGCCGGGGCGGCGCTGGGACATCCGCGAGATGCACGATGTCGGCACCGCGGTGTCGCATCGCCGTCCCGTCAAGGCGCGCTTGAAGCTCGCCAACAACCTGCCGCTCGACGAATATCGCGCCGTCGCGCCTCTCGCGCGCAAGCCGGCCAAAGTGTCGCTGATCGGGCCCGACCGCATTGCGCAGCGCTTCACCTACGAGAGCTCGACCGCGGTCTATCGCGACATGGACGATTTCTTGTCGGACGTGGTGGCGATCGAGCGGCAGATCGTATCGAGCCTGACCGATGCCGGCTGCCGCTACGTGCAGATCGACGCGCCGGGCTTTACCGCCTACGTCGATCCGCCGTCGCTTGCGCAAATGCGCGCGCGCGGCGAAGACCCGGAGCAGAATTTCGCCCGTTCGCTCAAGGCCGAGGCAGCGGTCGTCGCCAACAATCCCGGCGTGACCTTCGGCATCCATCTGTGCCGCGGCAATCAGCGCAGCATGTGGCACCGCGAAGGCACCTACGACGCCATCGCCGAGCGGCTGTTCAACGAACTGCCGCACCAGCGCGTCCTGCTCGAATACGACACCGCCCGCGCCGGCTCGTTCGCGCCGTTGCGCTTCGTGCCGAAGGGCAGGGTGGTGGTGCTCGGCCTGGTCGGCACCAAGGGGCCGGAACTCGAAAGCCTCGACACGCTTAGGCGGCGCATCGACGAGGCCAGCAAATTCCTGCCGCTCGACCAGCTTGCGCTGTCGCCGCAATGCGGCTTCGCCTCCGACGTGGTCGGCAACCTGCTCGGCCCCGACGATCAGAAGCGCAAATTAAAGCGCGTGGTGGAGACGGCGCGGGCGGTGTGGGGTTGAGGGCGAATGGCGAGTAGCAAGTAGGGAGTGGAATTCCATTCGCTATTCGCCACTCGCTATTTGCCCATAAAGGCTAGGTCCCATAACTCTGGATGAGCGAGCCCGCGACCAGGGTCCAGCCGTCGACCAGGACGAAAAAGATCAGCTTGAACGGCAGCGATACCACGACCGGCGGCAGCATCATCATGCCCATCGACATCAGCACCGAGGCGACGACAAGGTCGATGATCAGGAACGGCAGGAACAACAGAAAGCCGATCTCGAAGGCGCGCTTGAGCTCGGAGATCATGAAGGCCGGCACCAGGATGCGCATCGACAGGTCTTCGGGTTTGGCCGGCGGCTTTTCGCCCGACATGTCGAGGAACAGTTTTAGATCCTTCTCGCGGACGTTCTTTTCCATGAAGCCGCGCAACGGTCCGCTGGCGCGGTCGAAGGCCTGGTTGACGGTAATCTCATTGGCGATAAGTGGCTTGACCCCGGCGTCGTAGGAGCGCGTCAGCACCGGCCCCATGACGAAGGCGGTAAGGAACAAAGCCAGCGAAATGACGACCGAGTTGGGCGGCGCCGTCGCGGTGCCGAGCGCGGTGCGCAGCAGCGACAGCACCACCACGATCCGGGTGAACGAGGTCATCATCACCAGGATCGACGGCGCCAGCGACAGCACCGTCAACAGCGCGATGAGCTGAACCAGGCGCTCGTTGAGGCCGCCGCCCGCACCGCCCTGGCCGAGATTGATGCTGATGTCCTGCGCGGCGAGCGGCGTCGCCGAGAACAAAAGTGCCGCTACCGAGGCCGCTACCGTCGTGAGGCGGACGCGGCGGCCCCAAGAGATGTGCATCAGTTAGTGTGCATCAGTCGTGTTGCATTCGTTCTTTAGTTCTTTGCCGAGGGCCGGCCGAGCAGGCTTGCCATCTCCTGCTCGAGACTGTCGTAGAGCGTCTTGCCGGGATTCGGTTGCTGCTTGGCTTCGGTGCGTGCCGGCCTGGTTTCGATGGAGCGGTTACGCGCTGCGGCGGCGGCCGGTGGCGGCACCGTCGCAGTGGCATCGGGCGCCTCTGTGCTGGGCGGCGGGGCGGCGGCGCGCGGTTCGGCGCGATCGGCTTTCGGCTTGCGCAGGGCCGCTTCGAGCTTATGCGCCATGTCGGCTAGGCTTTGATCGATCGATGCGGCGGACTCCGCCGCAGCCGGTTGCGCCGCCGGCATGCGCGGTTCGGGCCTCGTCTCTTGCCGTATTTCTTGCCGCGGCTCGGTGGCCTGCGGTCGTGCGTTCGCCGCTTGCAGACGATTGCGCGGCGGTGGCGGCGCCGGGCGCGGCGAGAGTTCGTCGGCAAGCGCAGCCAGCGTGTCGCGCGGTGCGCGCGGGGGCGCCTCGGCCTG
>JASHPU010000004.1 GCA_030037885.1 Xanthobacteraceae bacterium
AGTCAAGCGAGGATGAATAGTGCACGCACTTTCCGAAGCCGCAGCGCGCGACGGGTCGATCCAATCGCGCCGCGCCATGCATGGCAAGAACACGCTGCAGATCGGTCTGTTCGGCCCCAATTGCTCGTCCGGCCGCGCGGTCACGCTCGTGCCCGAGCGCTGGTCGGGCAATTGGCCCGACAACAGGCGGCTCGCGCAGATGTCGGACGAGGCCGGCATCGACTTCCTGCTGCCGATCGGGCGCTGGAAGGGCTATGGCGGCGACACCGACTACCAGGGCACCACGCTGGAAACGATCACCTGGGCGACCGGGCTGCTTGCCTCCACCAAGCGCATCACCGTGTTCGGCACCGTGCACGCGCCGATCTTCAATCCGGTGGTGGCGGCGAAGGAAATGGTCACCGCCGGTCACATCGGCGAAGGCCGCTTCGGGCTCAACATCGTGGTCGGCTGGAACGAGGGCGAGTTCGACATGTTCGGTGTCGCGCAGCGCGAGCACGCGGATCGCTACGACTACGCCGAGGAATGGATCGACGTCATCAAGATGATCTGGTCGGACCGCGAGGATTTCGATTTCAAGGGCCGCTATCTCGACATGAAGGGCATTCGCGGCAAGCCGAAGCCGTTCGGCGGCGCCGGCACGCGGCCGGTGATCATGAATGCCGGCTCATCGCCGGCCGGCCAGGCGTTCGCGGTGCGCAATTGCGACGCGTTCTTTCTGCAGGCGTCGCGCACCTCGCTCGATGACACCGCGCAGAGGGTGCGCAACGCGCAGGCCGCGGCGCGGGCGCAAGGCTGCGAGATCGGCTGTTATACGGTCGGCGTCGTCACCTGCCGGCCGACCCGCAAGGAGGCGGAAGAGTATTTCCAGCACATCACCGTCGAGCGCGCCGACTGGCGCGCGGTCGACGGCATTCTGGCGCTCAAAAACATCTCGCCGCAGACCGTGCCGATGCAGGATTATGTGCTCAAGCGCAGCCAATACGCCCAAGGCATGGGCGGCCTGCCGATCGTCGGCGACCCCGACCACGTCGCCGCGCAACTCGCCGATCTGAGCAAAGCCGGGCTGACCGGCATCGCCATCTCGCTCGTCAATTACATCGACGAACTGCCGTACTTCGTCGACGAGGTGTGCGGGCGGCTGGAGCGCATGGGGTTGCGGGAGAAGGTGAAGCCGAACGACGTGTAAGCTAGAGGAAGCGAACGCCCCTATTCCTCACCCTGAGGTGCTCGGCGCCAACGGGTCCGGCCTTCGGCCGGCCCGATGACAAGCTCCGCGCCGAGCCTCGAAGGGTGCAGGCCCGGGCGCCTCGGCCTACATCCTTCGAGGCCCGCGCTGCGCGCGGGCACCTCAGGATGAGGGTTTAGGGTTGCCAGCGCGGCGCTTCGCAAGAAAACTCACCGCAGCCCAATCGCCTTTTATCAAAGCCTCTTTCTTTGCCCGACTCCAGCCTTTGATTTTTCGTTCGACGGCAATTGCATCTGTGATCCGATCAAAACGCTCCGACCACACCAAGCGGACTGGCCGACGCGTGAATGTGTAGCTCCGTCGCACACCGGCTTGATGTTCAGCGACGCGCGGCTCGAGATCGTCGCCTCTGGCGCTGCCAACATAATACGAGCCATCGGCGCATCGCAGCATGTACGCGAACGCGCCCATGCTGGCCTCGTGCGCTACCTTTTGCTCGCGAGCGGGGTGCCGCGTTTTTTGTTGTAGCGGTGGATTTGCACGCGCTCCCAGACGCCGTTGAGGTGATACGGGTCGCTCCGCGTAAAGGCGTCGACTGCGGCGCGGGTGGCGGCGTCGATGACGAAGACGCTGCCGACCGGCGTTTCGCCGTCGTCGGCGACCAGCGTGCCGGCGGTCACCACGTCGACGGCGTGATCCTCGGCGCGGTCGAGATGGATGCGGTGCGCGCGATAATGCTTGGCGCGGGTCGGCAGGATGTTTTCCTTGTCGAGGGCGTGGACGACGAACAGCATGCGGCGATCTTACTCCTCCGCCGCGGAGCGGGGGAGAGGGATTGGAATCTACGCCCTTCGCTTTGAGATCACGTAAGACTCATCGAAGAACCACAGGCCGCCGCGCTCGCGCAAGACCGTGCGCGTGGCGTCGAGGTAGCGGCCGTCGGCGACGACTTCGCCGAGCCGGTCGTCCTCGACCTGCGCCACGTAGATCGCCGCGTTCCAGGCCGCGAACAGCGTCGAAGTGCCGATCGATTCGGAAATCTCGGTCGGCAGCGTGTGCATGACGTATTTGAACAGCGAGCGATTGTCGGCATAGGCGTTGAAATTGAGATCGCGTCCGGTGGCGCCGAGCTCGTGCTTGACCGCTTTGAGAATTTGATGGCGGTCGTGGATGAACGGGTTGTCGTCCGGCCAGACGTGTTGGATGATTTCCATGCCCGGATCGTGGCCGTGCGAATGGATGGCGATCAGCCGGCCGCCGGAGCCGAGCGCGCGGGCGAGCGGGCCGATCACGCGGCTGGCCTTGAACTCCAGCGAGGCGCGCGCGCGGTACGGCTGCGAGGCGATGACGAGATCGTAATTGGCCTGCGTGCCGCCGGGTTTCGGAATGATCGGATCGAGCAGAAAGCGGTGGTCGTCGCGATAGATCACCAGCACCACCGGGCGCTCGTAGATCGGGTTGCCGGTGCGCGAGCTCACGCCGGCCTTCCAATTGGCCGCCAAAAACGACTCGAGATCGATGATCTGCTCCTCGAAACGGTGCGCCGAATTGCCGATCAAGGGCAGCTCGTGCCAGACCAGGCTCGATGCCGCGTTGAGCGATTTGACGTGCAGCCACGGCGCGTCCGCATAGGCGAGGTTGGTGAGCACCGAGACCGTCGCCGGATGCTCGAAGAAGCGGTCGGGCATTTTCTGCAGCGTCAGCCGCACGTCTTCGAGGCTGATCTCCTTGCCGACCGTGTAGAACGGCATGTGCGGAAAGCGGTCGTGCATGGCGCGCATCACGCGCACCAGCACGCTGCCGTCGCCGACGCCGGCGTCGAACACGCGCACGGCAGGCGGCCGCGGGTGAATGTGGGCGAGCTCGGCGGCGACGCGGTTCGCCACTTCCCATTTCTCGCTGCAGGTGTTGACGAAGAGCAGATATTTTTGCCGGTTGTCGAAAAAACGGAAGTTGCGCTGCGGGTCGGCCGGTTTTGCCGCGGCCGCGCTCGCCGTAGCCGCGGCGGCGAAGGGCGGCAGCGGCGGCACCGCCTGCGGCTCGCGCGGCCGTTCGATGATGGTCGGGCGGCCGTGGGGCGGATGGGTTGTCATGAAATTGTGGATGCGATCGAGCGTGTCGGTGGTGATGCGGCCGCCGTTGCGCAGCCGCGCTGCAAGCTTGCCGTCGTTGACCGCGCGCCGGCCGAAAGTCGATTCGGCGAGCCGGGTCTGCCGGCAATAATCGGCGATCTCCTGTAGCAATTCCTGAGCGTTCATCGCATGCCGCTCCTCGTATCCTCCGCTGCCTGCGCCGCATGTCGCTGCGGCGCTCTTTTGGGCGCCAAGCGAACCAAGCCGCCGCGGGGGCGTCAACCACAAAACTGCCCACGTCTGCATTGGGCAATCTTATGGGATATGTCCCATAAGGATCGCGCAAAGCGCTGCTGCCGCGTATGCTCGACGTGCACCGACGGGCGTGGGCGCCGAGTCGGCATGAGTACTTCATCCCCGCGCGCACCAGCAGCAACGGAAAACCTGATGCCACGCTTCGCCGCCAATCTCGGCTATTTGTTCACCGAACGGCCGCCGATCGAGCGTTTCGGCGCCGCGGCGGCGGCGGGCTTTGCCGCGGTTGAGTTGCAATTTCCCTACGAACTTGCGCCGTCCACCGTGAAGGCGGAGCTGCAGCGGCACCGGCTCACCCAGCTCGGCGTCAATACGCCGATGGGCCGCGAGGGCGATTTCGGCCTCGGCGCGCGGCCGGGTCGCGAGCACGAGTGGGACGCGGCGTTCCGCCAGGCGCTCGATTACGTCACGGCGATCGGCGGCACCGCGATCCATTGCATGACCGGCTGCATTGCCGCCGAGCAGCGGCCGGCGGCCGAGACCGTGTTTCTGAAAAATCTCGAACGCGCCGCGGCGGCCGCCGCGCCGGCCAACGTCACGCTGTTGATCGAGCCGATCAATCCGCGCGACCGGCCGGGCTATTTCCTCAGCCATCTCGAGCACGCCGCCGCCATCGTCGAAAAGGTCGGCGCGCCGAACCTGCGCATTCAGCTCGACTTCTATCATGCGCAAATCGTCGGCGGCGATCTGATCCGGCGCCTCGAAGCGTATTTCCCGCTGGTCGGCCACGTGCAGATCGCCGCCGTGCCGTCGCGCCGCGAACCGGACGAGGGCGAGGTCAATTACGCGGAGATTTTTTCGGCCCTCGACCGGCTCGGCTATGCCGGCTGGATCGGCTGCGAATACCGCCCACGAACCCGCACCGAGGCCGGCCTCGGCTGGGCGAGGCCGTACGGCATCGTGCCGAAAGCGACAGCGGGTTGATCGGCGTCGATTTCAAGAGAGGAGCAAACGCATGCGCCTTGACGGCAAGACCGCACTCGTGACCGGGGCCGGCTCCGGCATCGGCCGCGCCATTGCCGAGACCTATGCACGCGAAGGCGCCTGGGTCGCGCTGGCCGACATCGATGGGTCGGCGGCGCAACAGGCGGCGCGCGCCATCGGCAACAACGCCATCGCGTTGCACTGCGACGTGGCGCGCAAGGCCGAGGTCGCGGCCATGATAGCAGACACGCTCGCCGCATTCGGCGGCCTCGACGTGCTGGTCAACAATGCCGGCATCACCCATGTCAACAAGCCGATGCTCGACATCAGCGAAGACGAGTACGACCGCACCTTCGCGGTCAACGTCAAAGGCGTATTCCTGTGCTGCCAGGCCGTGGTGCCGCAACTCCGCAAACAGGGCGGCGGCGTCATCATCAATATCGGCTCGACCGCGGGGTTGCGGCCGCGGCCCGGCCTCGCCGCATACAACGCCACCAAGGGCGCGGTGCATACGCTCACCAAGGCGCTCGCCGCCGAGCTTGCCGGCGATCGCATTCGGGTCTGCGCCATCGCGCCGGTCGCCACCGAGACGCCGCTATTGCCGAGCTTTTTGGGGTCGGCGCCCGGCACGCGCGAGAAATTCATCGCCACGGTTCCGCTGGGCCGGCTGGCGCAAGTCCAGGACATGGCCAACGCGGCTTTGTTTCTCGCCTCCGCCGACGCCGAATTCATCACCGGCAACATCGTCGAGGTCGACGGCGGCCGCTGCATTTAGGGCGTGAACGCGTCAATTCGGTGCTTTGAGATCGCGCAACGTGCGCCTTGCCTTGAAAATGTCAGAAGTGCTGCGCGGCCGCGACATGATGCGATGTGCCAACAATGCAAATCGGGGGTTCATTCGAACATGAGGCAAGGACCACACCCGAGCGATAGACCTGACCTGGGAAGGATTGTACCCTGATTGAAAGCCGCCACCGCAACATCGCGATCCGGCGTTCAGGGCGCACGCCGTCGGAGCAAGGCCTCGCTATGAGCACTACGGTCACCGAATCCCTGACAGGCCGGGCCTACCTTGAAAGGATTTTGAAGGTTGCCGTCAGGCGTGTGTTATTTCCGCTGTGTGTGTTGGCGCCTTTTGCCTACTTCTTTCCCAAGATCGCGCTCGTCTACGCAATCTGCGGCGCTTATGATGTGAGCCGCAATCGCCCAATCACGCCGGAAGTTCTTCGCCGCTACTTTGTCGGCAACGGCGTCGGGACCTGGCTTTTGTCTCCGCTCAATTGCCTTCTCGACCTGCTGTCGCTGCCGTACGTCAACAAAGGCGTCTATCGGCTGGAGGACCTGCCGCCGGGGCACAAGGACGAGGTGGAACGCCTGATTGGGGCTGCAAAAGACGCCGATCTTGTTCGTCAGCTCGAAGACCGGGCCAAGGACAATCAGCGCACGATGCTCTTCTTCCGCTGGTACGGCATGAACCTCGACGCGTCGCTCAACGTGCCCGCCTTCTATCAGCCGTGGCAATACATCCAGACCATCGGCGTTTCGGTCTTCAATCGAAGGGTAACGACGTCGAAGCACTTTGGCTATCTGCGGGCGTCGCTGCGCCTTCTCTACAATCTCAATGACATGAAAGATGATTCCGCCTACATCGTCGTCGGCGGCACCACCAGCTCTTGGCGCGACAACAAGCTGTTCATTTTCGACGATACATTACTGCACCTGTCAGCCAATGAGACCGAACAGCCGCGCTACTGCCTGTTTGTCGATATCATTCGCCCGACGCCGTTTGCGGCCCTCATGCGCAGCGTGGTCGCGATGACCTGTTACGTGACCCGGAGCATCAAGTTCGTCTATTACGGCAACTGGAAGATCATCAATTAAACGCCATCGAGCGAATCGCCGGCTGCGCAGCGCGCGGCGCGGCTCGCGCTGACGGCCGATGCAGCGTACGAAGCTTGCAGGCAAGCTTTTATTCCGCCCGAAATCTGGACCCATGCTGCCCGCCGGCCGTCAAATCGGGACCTTGGCGCCGCGGTTGGGGCCGCGTTTCCGCCATCCACCGGCGCTTTTTGCAGCCGCAGAGATTGGTGTATGGTCCGCCGCACGGGGAAGGCGCTGAATGTGGGGCAGAAAAGGCAAATCCGGCGTGCCGGCTGAGGGCGACAACCTGTCGCCGCTGCGCGAGGCGGTGCATCAGGCGCGCATCGAGGCCGCCGAGCGCACCGGCGTCGTGGTCGACCTGCGCGACGCCGAATGGGCGCGGCTTGAGCTGTTGAACGAGGCGCTCGATCCGTTGTTCGCCGACATTCCGCCGGACGTCGATCTATTCGACCGCGGCGTGACGCGCGGCGAGACCCCGAGGTTGTGGATCGACGCGATCGCCCACGTCGCCATGGGACGCGACAAGCGGGTCTATCGCTTCCTGCACGACACCCGGATCGGCCGCCGCGTACTCGCTGAATCGACCGGGATCGACGACATCGTGCGGGCCGTCACCACCTACGTGGCGCGCCGCATCGTCGAGCGGCAGCGGGCGCTCGACGAAGATCCCGAATTCATCCAGCGCGTGGCGCGCAGCGTCGCCGAGCGCGAGCGGCGGCGCCGACGCTGGCGCGCCGTCGGCGCCTTCGTGTTCGGCTTCGTACTCGGCCTATTGGGCCTGGCCGCTGCCGGCGTCCTGATCGCAAGCCGCTTTCATTAAGGTGTAAGCGTCTGCCGGCTGAGTTCGCGCACCGTGCCGTCGGCGTCGCGCTGCCGCGTCATGAGTTCGCAGCGCCAAGCGCCGCTGCCGCCGTCGATGCGAAACATGTTGTAGCCGGCGGCGTCCTCGCCGCCGTGGCGGGCGTGCGCGGACGCCGACGGCACGCCGACCGCGGGGATTTTCGTCGCCTGCGGCCCGTCGAGCCAGACGACGGCACGGCGGTGATCGTGGCCGTGCAGCAGCAGCTCGGCACCGTGCGCGGCCAGCACGGCGCGCAATGGCGCCGCATCGATGAGCCGCCGCAGATAGCGCCGCAGTGGGCTCCGCGGCGGATGATGAATGAGCACGATGCGGAACAGGCCGCGCGTTTGCTGCAGCATTTCGGCGAGCCGCGCCAGTTGCCGCCGGCCGAGCCGACCGGTCGCCATGAACGGGCCGGTCGGCAGCGCCGTCGACAGTGCGATCAGCGCCACGTCGCCGCGGCGGCGCAGATACGGAAAGCGGTCGAGGCCGTCGTCGCCGCGCATCTGATCGGCCCAGAACGCGGCCGGCGCGCCCGCGCTGCCGCGCACATAGGCGTCGTGGTTGCCCGGCACCACGCTGACGTCGCACGGCGCGCCGAGCGTGGCGAGCCACGCGGCGGCGCGCCGATATTCGTCGTCAAGCGAGAAGTTGACGAGGTCGCCGCTTACCGCGACGTGATCATGCGGCTCCGATTTGAGATCGTGCGTGATCGCCTCGATCACTTCGGGCCGATGGATGGATTTGCGCTTGCGCTGCCAATTGATGAAGCCGAGGCCGCGCTTGCCGGCAAGCTCGGCCGGCCGCGGCCGGCCCGCCAGGTGCAGATCGGACAGATGCGCGAGAATGAACATCGCGGCTCGATGCTAGGCGACCGGCCGGGCGCGGCCAACAGGCATGTCACGCATTGCCGATCAGGATGCCGAAGGCGAACACCAGCACGCCGCCGACCACGACCTGAAACGCCGCCTGCAGGAACGGCGTGTCCATGTAGCGGGTGCGGATGCAGGAAATCACCGTCAGCTCGGCGGCGACAACAATGAAGGCGAGCACCGTGGCGAAGAAAAAATTCGGAATGAGATAGGGCAGGGCATGGCCGAGGCCGCCGATTGCGGTCATCGTACCGGTCACCGATCCGCGCACAACCGGCGCGCCGCGCCCGGTGAGCGAGCCGTCGTCGGACAGCGCTTCGGCAAAAGCCATGGAGATGCCGGCGCCGACCGCGGCGGCAAGGCCGACCAAAAAAGTCTGCCAGGTGTTGTGGGTGGCGAAGGCGGCGGCAAACAGCGGCGCCAGCGTCGAAACCGAGCCGTCCATCAGTCCGGCCAGGCCGGGCTGCACGTATTGCAGCACGAACATGCGCCGCGCCGTCTGATCTTCGGCGGCGCGGGCCTGCGGTTCGAGCTTGGTACCGAGCTCGTGCGCCAGGTTTTCGTGCTTGTCCTCGGCGGCGGCGAGCTCACGCAGCAGGTCGCGCGTCGCTTCGTCATGCGCGGTGTGCGCCGCGCGCCGATAAAAACGCGCGGTCTCGTATTCCATTTCCTCGGCGAATTTGCGCGCCGCGTCGAGCCTCAGCGGCCGCGTCAGCCAGACCGGCCGGCGCGTCACAAAGCCTTTGACCTCCTGGCGGCGGATCAGCGGCAGGAACTCGCCGAACGTCTTGCGGTGCAGGTCAAGCAGCATGTCGCGATGGCTGATTTCCTCCTCGGCCATGCGGTCGTACATCCGCGCCGTATCCGGATAGCTGCTGCGCAGGGCGGCGGCGAAGGAACGATAGATGCGGTGGTCCTCGTCCTCGTTGGAAATGGCGAGCGCCAAGACTTCTTGCTCGGTCAATTCGGCAAAACGCTTCACGGCGTGCCTCTGGGTCGCTGGTGGGCGGACACTATCTTAGAACGACTCTAAAGAGTTACGCTAGGGGAATTGGGCGTCAATTTCGGTATGAATGGGAACGTGATGCGCCGCCCGTTACCTCCCGCCGCCCGCCGGTTCCTGCATTTGTACTGGCGGGTCAGCCGCGGCCTGACGCTCGGCGTGCGCGGCCTGGTATTCGACGCGCGCGGCCGCGTGTTCCTGGTCAAGCACAGCTACGTCCCCGGCTGGCATCTGCCGGGCGGCGGCGTCGAGCCGGGCGAGACCCTTGTCGCGGCGCTGACCCGCGAATTGCACGAGGAAGGCAATATCGAGCTGATCGGACCGCCCGAACTGTTCGGCGTGTACTGGAACCGGCGAATCGCCTGGCGGGATCACGTAACGTTGTACGTTGTGCGCTCGTTCCGACAGACGGCGCCGCCACAGCCCAATCGCGAAATCATCGCGCACGGTTTTTTTACCGTCGATGCGCTGCCGGACGACACAAGCCGCGCGACGCGCGCTCGCATTGCCGAAGTGCTCGCCGGCCTTGCCGCGGCAGAAATTTGGTGACGTTCGCCGACATTCTTTCCTAGACCGCTGCTCCCATTGGCCGCAGCGCAGGGCCGCAACCAATGCCGCAACCAACGCCCGGCGGGCGCGTTGAGAGGCAGGGCCTTTGTGCAGGCAAGTTGTGTGACCGTGTAACAGGGCCTTGTGCAGGCAAAAGGAGGACAATTCATGCGCAAAGGAGCGATGGCAATCGCGGCGGCGATTGCACTTGGCGCGGCAACAATGACGACCGGCGTGATGGCGGCGCCTCACGGCGGCGGTGGCATGGGCGGACGGGGCGGTGGCGGAGCCGCGTTCGGCGGCGCCCGCGGCGGCATGGGCGGCGGCGCAGCATTCGGCGGCCGGTCGGGCGGCATGGCGTTCAACCGCGGCGGCACATTCGCGGGGCGACCCGGCTTCACCGGCCGACCCGGCTTCGTTGGTCGGCCCGGCGTCGCCTTCAATCGCGGTTTCCGCCGCCGGTTCGGTCCTGGCTTTGGCTGGTGGGGCGGTCCGTTGTGGGCCTATACCGGAACCTGCTGGCGATTGCGGCACGTTTGGACGCCGTTCGGCTGGAGCTGGCGCCGAATCTGGGTCTGCTGACGAGCGTCTGACCTGAAGACGAGCGCGGCGTGCCGTCGCGATGACGGCGCGCCGCTTCTTTACGCGAAGCGGCCGCGGTTGTGCGGCGCCGCGAAATCAATGAGCGGCCCGATGGGCACGATGCCGGTCGGATTGACGTTGCGCTGGCTGCCGTAATAGTGCCGCTTGATGTGATCGATGCTCACGGTCTCGGCGACGCCCGGAATCTGATAAAGCTCGCGCAGATAATTCGACAGATTGGGATAGTCGGCGATGCGCCGGACATTGCATTTGAAATGGCTGAAATAAACCGCGTCGAAACGCACCAACGTGGTGAATAATCGCCAGTCGGCTTCGGTCAGGCGGGCGCCGACCAGATAGCGCTGCCGCGACAACAGCTCTTCGAGGCGGTCGAGGGTGGCGAACACGCCGCGCGCCGCTTCCTCATAGGCAGCCTGCGTGGTCGCGAAGCCTGAGCGATAGACGCCGTTGTTGACGGTCGAATAGACCAGGTCGTTGATGCGGTCGATGTCGCCGCGCAGCGTCGCCGGGTAGTAATCGGCATGCGCGTCGGTGAAGGCATCGAACGCCGCATTGAGCATGCGGATGATTTCGGACGATTCGTTGTTGACGATGGTGCGGCGCTGCTTGTCCCAAAATACCGGCACGCTGACGCGGCCGGTATAATGCGGATCGGCCAGCAGATAGATCTCGGCGAGCGTCGCTTTGCCGTTGACGGCGTCCGGCGTCGCGCCGGGCATCGTGCTGCCGAACTCCCAGCCGGTCTTGCCGTACAGCGGCTCGGTGATCGAAACCGAGATGACGTCGTCGAGCTTTTTGAGCTTGCGGAAGATCAGGGTGCGGTGCGCCCACGGACAGGCGAGCGACACATAGAGGTGATAGCGGCCGCGCTCGGCCGAAAAGCCGCCGCTGCCGCTCGGCCCGGGACTGCCGTCGGCGGTGACGTAATTGCGGTATTGCGTGGCCGGCCGGATGAAATGGCCGTCCTTGGTGCGCGAGGCGTCCTCTTGCCATCGGCCGTCGACGAGCAGGCCCATATGTGTCTCCGCTGCTTGGTTCCGATGTAATACTCGCAATGGCCAATCGCGAGCCGGCGCTGGACCGCGGCCGGGACGGGTGCTAGGCGGCGGCGCGATGAACGACATTGCGCTCACGATCCTGCCCGAAACCGCGGACGATGCCGAGGCCATCGAACGGCTGCACGAACGCACCTTCGGCCCGGGCCGCTACGCCAAGACCGCGTACCGGCTGCGCGAGCAGGTGGCGCACCGGCTCGACCTGTCGTTCACCGCGCGCATCGGCACGCTTTTGGTCGGCTCGGTGCGGCTGTCGCCGGTGCGCATCGGCGACGCCAGGGCGCTTTTGCTCGGTCCGCTCACCGTCGAGCCGGCGTTCCGCGAGCGCGGCGTCGGCCAGGCGCTGATCGGCCGCGCGCTCAAGGAAGCTGCGGATAAAGGCGAGCGGCTGGTGATCCTGGTCGGCGACGAGCCGTATTACGGCCGCTGCGGCTTTCGCCGCATCCCACCCGGCCGCGTTGTCATGCCCGGCCCAGTCGACCCGGCGCGGGTTCTGGTCGCCGACCTGGTGCCAGGCGCTTTCGACGGCGTGAGCGGGCGGGTGCGGGGGGAATGGGAACAGGTGTCGTAACTCAGGCGACGTCCATTGCCTTGCCAAAGTAGCTACAGAAGGTACCTTTTATCCCATGCTTTTCATATCGATTAGAGAAGCCAAGAACCGTCTGACCGCACTCGCTCGGCTGGTCGAAAAAGGCGAAACGATCGTCGTCACTCGCAAAGGCAAGCCCATATTTGATCTCATTCCTCATCGGACCAATGTGCTTCGGCTGGAACAGGGCGAGAAATTTCTGAAAAAACGCGGGGTCAAGGACATATTCCCGTTCGTCGCAGACGATTTTGACGATCCTCTTCCGGAAGATTTCCTGGTTCGGCCGTTACGGTAGTTGGTTACAGCCGCTGATCGAGCGAGGTTTACCGCCCCTCGCGCGCCCACGTGCCGGCCAAACTGCCGAGCAGCAGCAGAAGGCCGAGCAGGCCGGCGAAGACCGGCAGCACGCCGATGCCGCGCACGATGCTGGCGTCGGTCATTTTCAGCCCGATCCAGTTGTCGCCGGCGTAAGTGTCGCCGGAGCGCACCGCGACGACGCGCGGCACTTCGAGGCCGTTGCCGTCGTCGAGCCGGCGCGACGAGCCGCCGGTTGCCTGCGCGATCGGCGCCAGCACGTCGGTGGTCGATGTGACCTCGGCGAATTCGCGCGGGTTGGCCGGGCCGACATTGACCAGCGCGTTGAGCTTGCCGTCGGTGGCGCGCCACAGCCCAAGTTCGTCGGCGGTCACCGTGCTTTGCCACAGGCCGGGCTTGGTCTGATCGAGCTTGAGCACGCGGCTCGATCCGGACGGCGCAGTCAGAGTCACGTCGCCGACCGAATCCGCCATGGTCTGCCGCTGCACCACGAGATTGTGGCCGCGGACGATCAGATGCAGCGCCTCCTCCTCGAGATCCGGCTCCTGCATCAGCCAGTGCGACAGCCGGCGCAACAGGTCGAGCTGCGGTCCGCCACCCTGAAAGCCGCGCGCCCACAGCCACATCTGGTCGGACAGGAGCAGCGCCACGCGGCCTTCGCCCTCGTGCGCCAGCACCAGCAGCGGCTTGTGCTCCGGGCCCTGCATGATGGTCGTGCCGTTCACATCCTGCGTATCGACGACACGAAACCATTGGCTCCAGTGCGGCGGATCCGAATCGGAGCCGGCGAGGCCGCGCGTCACCGGATGGCGCTTGCCGAGGTCGGTCAGGCGCGGATGGAATGGTTGCTCGGTGACGTCGCCGCTCGGCGCCGCGGGCAGCACCTCGTCGAGCGGGGTGTGCCAGATGCTGGTCTGGCTCGCGTAATCCGGTCCGGCATCGACCAGCACCGCGCCGCCTTCGCGGACGTAGCGCGCGATGTTCTCGAAATACGGAAACGGCAGCACGCCCTGCCGCGCGTAGCGGTCGAAGATGATCAGGTCGAAGAACGCCTTGTTTCCCGGCGGCTGCTTGACGATCTTGTTGACGAACAGTTCGCGCGTCGGGAAGGCGATCAGCGACAGTTCGTTGATCGGCGTGCCGTCCTGCTTCTCCGGCGGCCGCAGAATGGTGAAGTGCACGAGATCGACCGACGGATCGGATTTGAGAATGTTGCGCCAGGTGCGCTCGCCCGGATTGGGCTCGCCGGATACCAGGAGCACGCGCAGCTTGTCGCGCACGCCGTCGATCGACACCACGGCGCGGTTGTTGACCGGCGTCAGCTCGCCGCCCGGCAACGGCGCCGCCTCGATCTCGACGATGTTGGCGCCGCCATGGGTGATCGGCACCGCGACGTTTTGCGGCACGCCGACCGGGACATTGTCTTTCTCCAAAACCTCGCCGTCGCGCCGCACCGTGACCGCGGCGGAGGTTTCGTGAGCGCCGTGGTCCTCGACGCGATAGCCGATGGTCTGCGACTGGCCGACGATGCCGAAACGCGGCGCGGCAAGGAGCGCAATGCGGCGGTCGCGCTCGTTCTTGTGCCCGCTGATCAGCGCGTGGACCGGCGCGGCGAAGCCGAGTGCGCTGGCGTTCGCCGGCACGTCATGGACGCGGCCGTCGGTGATCATGACGACGCCGGCGACGCGGTCGGGCGGCACATCGGCGAGCGTCGAGCCGAGCGCCGAGAACAGCCGCGTGCCGTCGGTTTCGCCGTTGGATTGTCCGGCCTCGACGACGCGCACTTCGAGGCCCGGGATGCGGTGCAATCGTTCGACCAAGGCCGCGCGCGCCGCCTCGGTCTGCTGGGTGCGGTCGCCGAAATTCTGGCTGGCGCTCTTGTCGACCACGACCACGACGACCGAGCTCAGCGGCTCGTGGTCCTCGCGCGTCAGCGACGGGTCGGACAGCGCGAGCACGATGAGCGCCAGCGCCAAAGTGCGGATCGCCGCACCGCGGCTGCGCGAGGCGAACAACAGCAGCGCCAGGATCACGGCTGCAGCGATCGCCGCCCAGAGAATTTGCGGCTGGACCAGCGGGGCGAAGGCGATACCGAGATTCATTTCAACATACCATCGTTCGCACGTAGCCTGCGCGCGCGTAAGCCAGAATGCCCCTGTCTCGCGTTACCACGATCATTCTGGCCTCGCGTGCCGTGGCGATAATGATCCGATCGGCCGGATCGTTCGGCGGTGAACCCGGTAATTCGCATGAGTTCGCAAGAATTTCGATCGTCGGCCCGAACGCGGTTGCTTGCATCTGCTCCACAGCTTGCCGAAACCATTTTGCTACCGGCATCGCGAGGACGATTCGCTTCTTGCGAACAAGGTTGGCAATTTCCCAGACGCTGATCAGCGAGACGTTCAGATTCGAGTCGGTCACAGCCTTGCGCGCTTCTGCAGCCAGTTCGATGCCCTCCGCGAGCCATAGTAATGCACAGGTATCAAGGAGCAGGTCGTCATTCATTGAGCAGGCGGCCTTCTTCCGCGTTCCAATGATCGTCCGATGGCGCGGTCAGATCCGTCCCCGGTAGAATTGTAACCGTGCCGGCCATGCAGCCCCATGGGTCACGGCTTTTTGCTGCCGCCGCACGCGTCGCTGACGGCATCGCGCGCCGGAACGTAACCTCGCGTGCGGCGAGATCGACCGCCTCGGTGTGCCAGCCGGCATCGAGCCAAGCACGAGCATGGGAATGGCCTGTCGCGTTATTGCTCCACCAAGCTTCATATTCATAGGCGCTTGCCGGCAGCTTGAAGCCCAAAATACCTTCGACCTCGCGAAAGCTCAGACGGCGGAACGGGCTTTTCAGGCGTCCTAGAAACTGCGGCAGAGTTTCATATTTACTCATGTCACGCTTTCCTGCGGATTGTGCGCCATGAATCTATTCATATGAAATTACTATGTCAATAGTAAGACTTCCTATTGCCCCAGCCGCTCGAGCAGGTACGGCACATGCACCTGGTCGGCTTTGTAATTGCCGGTCAGCGTGTACATGACGATGTTGATGCCGGCGCGGAATGCCATCTCGCGCTGGCGCGCCCCGCCGTCGACCATCGGCAGCATCGGCTGATCGTCCGACTGCATGGCCCAGGCGCCGGTGAGATCGTTTGAGGTGATGAGGATCGACGACACGCCGTCGCCGCCGCGCGCCGGACGGTTTGCCTGCTCCTCGTCCGCATTGGCGGGAAGCGCCTCGACCCAGAGCTGCCCGGTGGAAAAGCGGCCGGGAAAGTCGCGCAACAGATAGAACGTCTTGGTCAGGACATGGTCGCGCGGCACCGGCTCGAGTTGGGGGATGTCGAGCGAGGAGAGGATTTGGCGCAGCTCGATCATGCCGGGGCTCTGCGTCTCGCCGCCCGGCCCGGGCGGCGCTTCCGCCGCGTCGCGGGTGTCGAACAGAACCGTGCCGCCGTTTTTCATGTACGCATCGATGCGCTTGAGCGCGTCGGCCGAGGGCCGCTCCGCGCCCGGTACGATCGGCCAATAAATCAGCGGATAAAACGCCAGTTCGTCATGCGCGATGTCGAGCCCGATCGGATCGCCGGCCTCGAGCGCGGTACGCTGCGCCAGCACCGCGGTCAGGCCGGCCAGGCCGGCCTTGCTGATGGTATCGACGTTGCTGTCGCCGGTAACGACGTAAGCGAGCCGCGTTTGGAGCGCTGCCGGCGGCACGTCGGCGCTCGGGTTTTGTGCGCGCGCAAAAGCGAGCGAGAGGGCGAGAACGGCAAGGCCGGCGACCAGCGCCGCGGCAGCGCGCCGCCGCGGTATGAGGCGCTGGATGCCGCCGCCGAGCACCAGCACGGCGATCGTGTCGAGCAGCAACAGCGCGAGCGCGGTGAGGAAGATCGGACCGCGCAAGTCCAAGGGCTCGCTGGTGCGGTACATTTCGTGGCGCGCGGTGACGAGCGGGCGGAAATCGAGCGGCGCCAGGTGATCGGTCGGGGCGAGCGCATTGACGGCGAAATAGCTTTCCGGCGGCCCATAGAAGCCGGGCGGGTGATCGGCATTGGCGCTGCCGGAAAAGTCGGCCGGCACCGGCCGCGCCGTGGGCGGCGGCGCCGCAAAGGCGCCGAAGCCGTCGAGCATGCGCGTCGGCGGCAGCGCTTCGCGCACGTTGGCCGCCTTGGCGCTGCCGGCTTCAGTAGCGGTGCCGTTCTCTGCCACGCTGGACGTGCCGGCCAGATCGACGATGCGCTTGAGCATGTCGACGAAGGTGCCGGACAGCGGCAGATTGGACCAGCGCGTGTCGCCGGTGACGTGGAACAGCACGATCAGCCCTTTGCCGCGATGCGCCGCCGTCACCAGCGGCGTGCCGTCGGCCAGCGTCGCCCAGGTATTGTCGCTCAAGGTCGCATCGGGTTCGGCCAGCACCTGCCGCGTGACGGTGACGTCGTTCGGCACCGCCATGCCGTTGAACGGGCTGTCATGGGAGAAGGCGGCGAGCGGCTGCGGTTTATCCCAGCTTAAACTGCCGCCCAGAATGCGTCCGCCGCGGCGCAATTTGACCGGGACGAGATCGTCGTCGGAGGCGGCAAGGCGCGGCCCGGCAAAGCGCACCAAGACGCCGCCGTTGTCGACCCATTGCGCCAGCCGCTCGTGGGCCTCGCCGGCGATGGTGCCGACGTCGGCGAGAACCAGCATCGGCAGTCTCTGATCGAGGAAATTCGTGATTGCATCGGCCGGCGATTCGCCCTGTGCGAGCCGCAGGTCGGCGAACGGGGACAGCGCACGCTGGATATAATAACTCGACGACAACAGCGGCTCGTTGGTGTCGGCGGTGGCGGCCGAAACGATGCCGACGGTGCGCCGGCGCCAGCGCTTGTCGAGAAGCTGCACGGCGCCGGCGGAACGGTCGCCGGCGATTTCGAGGCGCGCGATGTCGTTGCGGATTTCCACCGGCAGGTCGAAGCGCGCTTGCGTTTCGCGCTCACCGGCCTTGAACGCGAACGGCGCTTCGCCGAGCGACAGGCTTTTGAGATCGAGCGCGCGGACCGTGCCGGACGCCGCGGCGCCCGCATTGGCGCGCAGCACCTTCACGCTCAAGCCGCCGGCCGCGTTCTCCGCCGCGGCCAGCGCGCGCGGTTCCGGCACGCCGCCCGACACGATGGTGAGCGGATGTTTTTGCCCGATGGTCTGCGCCAAACCTTTGACGAAGTCGCCGCCCTTACCGAGATCCGTTCCGTCCGACAGCCAGACCAGCTCGAGGTCCGCCGTCGCGTTGATGAAGCGCGCGATGGCAGGGAGCGCGTCGGCGCGGGCGACGGTGTAGGGCACAGGCTTGAGCTGATGCAGCCGCACGCGTGCGGATTCCGCGGGCTCGAGCGAAATGTCGCGCGTCGCGTCGGACAGCGGGATCAGCGCGACCGCGCGCCGTTCGTCGGCGGCGCGCGCAATGATGTCGTCGGCGGTGCGCACGCGCGCGTCCCAGGTCGCCGCCGCCGCCCAGCCGTCGTCGATCAGGATGCCGACCGGCGCCCGCGATTGCGTTGCGGCCAGCGGCGGGCGCCATAGCGGACCCGCGGCGGCGACGATGATGAGCGCCGCCAGCGTCAACCGCAGCAGAGTGAGCCACCACGGCGTGCGCGCCGGCGTTTCCTCTCGGGGCGCGATCTCGAACAGCAGCCGCGTCGCCGGAAAATCGATGCGCCGCGGTCGCGGCGGAATCAGGCGCAACAGCCACCACAGCACCGGCAGGGTCAGGAGGCCGATCAGCACCAGCGGTTCGGCAAAGCCGAGCGGCAATCCGCCGATCATGGCGGGGCCCTCGACTCGGGCGTGACTGACGGCTGCGCCGCGAACTCGGCTACGGCGGCGCCAATGCGCGCGTGCAGGGTGAGCAGGAGTTCGCTGGCGGGGCGGTCGGTGCGGTGAATGATGAAACTCCAGCCGAGCCGGTCGGTCTCGCCGCGGATCTCGGCGCGATGGCGGGCGACCCGCGCGGTGTAATCGCTGCGCCAGGTCTCGGCGCGGCCGGCAGTGATGCGGCCGCCGCCTTCCGGCTCGACGAATTCGATGCGGCCCCAATAGGGAAACGTTTCTTCGGCCGGATCGACGACTTGCACGACGTGGCCGCGCGCGCCGCTGCCGGAGAGTTGCGCGATCGTGCGCCGCACTTCGCCGATGTCGCTCCATAAATCGGACAGCAGCACGATTTCGGCGAGCGGCGCCGGCGAAAAATTCGGCGGCAGGCTGGCGCGTTCGGTGCGGTCGTGCAGGATCGCTTGCGCCATGCGCTCGACCACGTTGCGGCTGCCGGTCGGCTGCATCAGACCGGGCAGGCCGACGCGTTCGCCGCCGTCGACCAAAACCTCGCCGAGCGCCAGCGCCAGCACCAGCGTGCGGTAGAGTTTTGTTTCACGCGCGAGCTGCGAGGCAAAGACCATGGACGCGGAGCGATCCGGCCAAATCCACACGGTATGCGCCGCTTCCCATTCGTGCTCGCGGACATAAAGATGATCGTCGCGCGCCGAGCGCCGCCAATCGACGCGCGAGGCCGGCTCGCCGGAGATGAAGCGGCGATATTGCCAAAAGTTTTCGCCGGGCCCGGCGCGGCGGCGGCCATGCAGGCCGTGGATCACGGTCGCGGCGACGCGGCGCGCTTCGAGAATGAGCCGCGGCATGGCGGCGGCGAGCGTTTGGCCTTCGCCGACCGCATGCCGAACCGCGACGTGTTCTTGCTTGCTGAGCCTCGGCTCGACCGCCATTGGCTATCCGATCTGCGCTTTCAAGCGCCCGATCACCGCGTCCATGCTCTCGCCTTCGGCGCGCGCCGCAAACGTCAACGCCATGCGGTGCTTGAGCACCGGCTCGGCGAGGTCGAGCACGTCGTCGATCGAGGGCGCAAGGCGCCCGTCGAGCAGCGCGCGGGCGCGCACCGCGAGCATCAACGCCTGGCTCGCGCGGGCTCGGTCCCCAGGCGATCAGCTTGGCGTCGGGACTGTCGGCCGCCGGCCGTGCCGAGCGCACCAGCTGCAGGATCGCCTCGACCACCGATTCGCCGACCGGCAGCCGCCGCACCAGCCGCTGCGCGCCCATCAATTCGTCGGCGGTCATCGCCGGCTTCGGCCGTGTTTCCTCGGAGCCGGTGGTGTCGAACAGGATTTTGCGCTCGGCGTCGCGGTCGGGATAGTCGACGTCGATCTCCATCAGGAAGCGGTCGAGCTGCGCTTCCGGCAGCGGATAGGTGCCTTCCTGTTCCAGCGGATTCTGTGTGGCCAAGACGTGAAACGGTTTCGGCAGGTCGTGGCGGGCGCCGGCGACGGTCACGTGCTGTTCCTGCATCGCCTGCAGCAGCGCCGACTGCGTGCGCGGGCTGGCGCGGTTGATCTCGTCCGCCATCAACAGCTTGGCAAATACCGGGCCGGAAATGAAGCGGAAGCTGCGTTTGCCGGCCTGGCTTTCCTCGAGCACTTCGGTGCCCAAAATGTCGGACGGCATCAGATCGGGCGTGAACTGAATGCGCCGCGCATCGAGCCCGAGCACGATCCCCGTGGTCTCGACCAGCTTGGTCTTGGCGAGGCCGGGCACGCCGATCAGGAGCGCGTGGCCGCCCGACAGGATCGTGACCAGCGCCTGCTCGATGACCTTGTCCTGGCCGAAGATCACGGTGCCGATGGCGGCCTTGGCGGCGCGCGCGTGCGCTGCGGTTGCTTCGGCCGCACGCACGATCATGTCTTCGAGTTTTTCCAATCCCTCTCCGCCGATAGCGGGCATCGTCAACTCCTCTTGAGCTGTCCAACCCCATCCACTGCCTTCGATGCGGAAGCAAGGCACGGGTGGACAGCATTCATCGTGGGAATCAATCCCACTGCACCGAAGTTTGCACCCTTCTTAGACAATGCAATATATGCGCCGGCTGCAGAAAGGCAGATCGGGCGGCTATTTTTTCATCCACAGGAAGCACAACTTGGCCTTGGGCCTGCGCAGGCGGCATTCGCTCTTCACGATCGCGCGAGCAGGCTCGGTCAGTCGGCCCCCGGACTGTCGAGATCCGGCGGCAGGGTCAGGGCAAACCATGGCGAAGGAAGGGCGGCCGCAGCTCGGCTCGATCACGGACGCGCTAACGGAGGCCGCCGGTAAGGGCGCCACGGGCCTGCCTCCGGTCGAGCGCTGGGATCCGCCGTTTTGCGGCGATCTCGACATGCGCATCGCCGCCGACGGCACCTGGTTCTATCTCAAGACCCCGATCGGCCGGCCGGCGCTGGTCAAGCTGTTCGCTTCGGTGCTCAAGCGCGAAAGCGACAAATATTTTCTGGTCACCCCGGTCGAAAAGTGCGGCATCGAGGTCGATGACGCGCCTTTTCTCGCCGTCGAACTCCGGGTCCAACAGACCTCGGCCGGCCGCGTGCTGCACTTCCGCACCAATGTCGACGACTGGGTCGCCTGTGGTCCCGAGCACCCGCTGCGCTTCGAGCCGGAAGCCGGCACCGGCGGCCTGAAGCCTTATCTGCACGTGCGCCGCGATCTGTGGGCCAAGGTGACGCGGGCGCTGTTTTTCGATCTGGTCGAGCTCGGCGAAGAGTGCGAGGTCGAAGGCGAGGCGATGTTCGGCGTGGCGTCGATGGGCGTGTTCTTCGCCATGGCGCCGGCCGATCAGGTGAGGGATTTGGCGTGAACGAGCGCAGTGCAATTTCGCCGGGGATCGCGGCGGCCGACACGTTCTTCGAACGCGCGCGAGAAAGGCTGCGGCTCGACGTGCCGCCGGCGCTGACTGATCCGAACGCGAAAGGGATTCGCCGCGGCGATCTCGATCTCGACCCGAGTTTGTGGGAGCGTGCCGGGGTGAGCGCCACACGACCTGCCGCCGTGCTGGTGCCGATCGTCGATCGCGCTGCACCGACGGTGCTGCTCACCCAGCGCACGGCCGAATTGACAAGCCACGCCGGACAGATCGCGTTTCCGGGCGGCAAGATCGATCCCGACGACGAAAGCCCGGTCGCCGCCGCGTTGCGCGAGGCCAAGGAGGAAGTCGGGCTGTTGCCGATGCTGGTCGAACCGATCGGCTATCTCGACCTTTATCTGACCTTTTCGGGCTTCCGCATCCTGCCGACCGTGGCGCGGGTCAAGCCGGATTTTTCCCTCACGCTTAATCCGCGCGAGGTGACCGAAGCGTTCGAAGTGCCGCTCGACTTTCTGATGGAGCCCGCCAATTACCAGCGCAAGACCCGCGACTGGAAAGGCATTGCGCGGGACTATTATGCGATCCCGTTCGGCAAACGCTACATCTGGGGCATCACCGCAGGTATCCTGCGTAATCTCTACGAGCGGGTTTACGCCGCATGATCCGGCCGGCTTTGACCGAAATCGGGCTGTTCCTCACGCCGTTCGTGCTCTACGCGGCGTTTCTGCTCGCGACCAATGCCGGGGTGCTGCAGCAGAAATCGTGGGCGCCGCGGCGGCTCACCGCGCTCCTGATCGCGGCGCTGGTGCTGATGATCGCCAGCTTCGTGGTGCTGGCGCAATTTTCCGGCGCGCCGCCAGGCTCGACCTACGTGCCGGCGCATGTCGAGGACGGCAAGTTCGTGCCGGGCCGCACGCAGTGACGGCGCGCCCACCGCTTGCCGAGGCGGCGTGGCTCAAGCACGGCGCGGTGACGCGGCTTCTTGCCGTGCTCGACCGCGATGGCGAGGAGGCGCGCGCGGTCGGCGGCGCGGTGCGCAACGCGCTGTTGCACCTGCCGGTCGGCGAGATCGACGTCGCCACCACGGCGCTGCCGCAGGAGGTCACACGCCGCGTGGCGGCTGCCGGCTGGAAAGCGGCGCCGACCGGGATCGCGCACGGCACCGTCACGGTGGTGATCGACAGCCAGCCGTTCGAAGTCACGACGCTGCGCCAGGACGTCGAAACGTTCGGCCGCAAGGCGCGCGTCAAATTCGGCCGCGATTGGCTGGCGGACGCGCAGCGCCGCGACTTCACCATCAACGCTTTGTCGGCGTCGCCCGCCGGCGAGGTGTTCGACTATGTCGGCGGGCTCGACGACATCGCCGCGCGGCGCGTGCGCTTCATCGGCGATCCGGGGCAGCGCATCGCCGAGGATTATCTGCGCATCCTGCGCTTTTTCCGTTTCCACGCGCATTTCGCCGCCGGCGCGCCGGATGCCGCCGGCCTTGCCGCCTGCATTCGCGCCCGCGCCGCCCTCGCGCTTTTGTCGCGCGAGCGCGTGCGCATGGAGCTGGTCAAGCTTGTGGTTGCGCCGCAGGCCGCATCGACGCTGTGGGTGATGGTTGAGACCGGCATTTTGGGCATGGTGCTGGGCGGCGTGCCTTACGTCGCGAGCTTCGAGAGACTTGCCGAACGCGAAGCGGCGCTTGGGCTGGAGCCCGACCCCGTGCGACGCCTCGGCGCGCTGGGCGTGATGGTGCGCGAGGATGCCGAGCGCTTGGCCGGGCGCCTGCGCCTGTTCAATGCCGAGGCGGAGCGGCTCTTCGCGCTCGACGGCTGGTGGCGCGTGGCGCCGTCGGCGAGTGAGCAGCCGGCGCACGCCCTCCTTTATCAGCTCGGCCCGCAATCCTTTGTCGATCGCGTGCTGCTCGCCTGGAGCCGGGAGCCGGCCGACGCCGCTGATAACGACTGGCGCGCGCTCGCCACGCTGCCGCAACGCTGGACCGCGCCAATTTTCCCGCTCAAGGCCGCCGACTTCACTCGCCGCGGCGTACCCAAAGGCCCCGCGCTCGGCGCCGCCTTGCGCGCCGCCGAGGCGGCCTGGATCGCGGTGGATTTTCCGATGGCGGGCAATGCGGTCGAGGGGATCGCGGACCGGGCGGCACGAGGAGTTGAGATGGGAACTTAACGGCATACGGCGGAAGCGCCGGGCGGCGGACTTGGCGCTGCGCGTGGTGCGGTCGCTGGCAGCATGTCAGGTGTAATTGGGGCGTTGCACCGCAACCAGCCCTTGGTAGACATCCCAGCGAACAAGGAATCTGTGCCGCTGAACTATGCCAAGAAGATCGTGATAGCCAACATAGCCATAGACCCAGAGGTATTCGCGTCTGGCCTCGATCTCAGCATATTCGCTACGGTTAAGCACTATCTCACCGAGTAAATCAGAGGCTTGCAGCCAAATTTTGTCCCCGGCCCGAATAAGAGTGTGCCAGCGTTCGATGAGCTGATAACTCGGTTCGGGGGGCAGCTCAGTCCCAATTTCTTGCTCAATGCATAACTCGGCCAATTGCATCGGCAACCGTCCCTCATTGCCAACCAGAATCGTAATTCGACAACCGGCAGGGATCGGGCCAGGTGGGAGGGGATCGGCAACCTTGGTCACCGGAATAATGCCTCCACCTTCGTATTGAACAAGTTTGATTTCATGGATGATCGGGATCGGCGAGTCCGCCGCTATAGCGGCGCGCGCCTGCATCAGCGCTGCATCGGCGGTTCTACGAGCCGTTTGGTCGCTTCGATAAAGGAAGATTCCCTGAACTCCAGAAACGGCTACTAAGCAGCCCGTGAAGATAGCAAGCCACAGCGTATAGAGAGCCAGTCCATCATCGACACTCTTGGTCGCCGCAATCTCGCCGGCCCTGCCGCCGGGGGTTTTGGGGGATTGATTTTGGGCTTGACGGGCTTCTGGATGGAGAGCCGCTACGATCGCCCAAAGGGCGGTCGCGAACAGGAATCCAAGGACGATTTCGGGTATGCGAAGCCGACGCAAGCGCATGCCTCAGCACGGCAGGTGAATATCCTGCAATGATACCGACCGCGGCCCATGCCTACCAGCGCGACGAGGAAAAAATGCGCCGAGGCCGTTACCCTTGGTAGCTTGCTGGCGATGCAGGATTTCGACTTGCCAAAGTCGTGCCCATCTCGGCCCGCTTCAGCTCTACCCTGATGTGCCTGACGGCCCCTTTTCCAATTCACGGCCCCTTTTCCAATTCATTGTGCGAAATCGCGAAGAGAAGCTTCTTTCTGCCGTAGGTAAGTGCGTCATCGTAACCTCGAAACATCCGGCGAAAGCCCAAAATCAGCAGAACGGCTAACCCGAAATCGACAATGCCGGAGGCCATACCATACGCAGGGCCAAATGCCTTAATTGTTCTATCGGAACTAATTCCGGTCATCGCGACGAGTACCGCAACATAGACCAGTGTTAGTCCGACATTGATAACGTTTACACGCTTCCGCCGGTGTTCGACCAAATCTTCCCAGCAGATCACAGTACGCCCAGCAAGCTCATTGATCTTTTCTTCTACGGCACGCTTGTAGCCGCCAAGCCAAAACAGATTGTGATATTGGAGGGTCCCATAGAGAAAGACACCTATTAGCGCGACCGGCAAAAAGGGAAACACATAGCTGACGTTTTCTTTGATACCGTACGCGAAACCGGCACCAATGACGGTAAGGCCGAGGGCAACAGCCTTATCGTTGCCGGTTTCAATCCCGCGTATGTCGCTGGCAAGGCGTTGGTATTCGTCCTCAAGCGTTTTGCGGTCCAAAATATCGCGGGTCGGCGCTGTCATGCCGCTTATGTATCATACGGCGCCGCGGCAAGCACCTCGAATGGGATTGAGGCAATCCACAGATGCATCTCTCCGTCCGCATCGAGCGCTGGCCGCTCCTCGGTGCGTTTTCGATCAGCCGCGGCAGCAAGACCGAAGCGGTCGTGGTGGTGGCGGAGCTTGCCGCCGGCGTGCATCGCGGGCGCGGCGAGTGCGTCCCCTATGCGCGCTATGGCGAGACGCCAGAGGGTGTCGTCGCGGCGCTCGCAGCGATGGGCGGCGCAGTGCGGGAGGGTCTCGACCGCGCCGGGTTGCAGAACGCGATGCGCGCCGGCGCGGCGCGCAATGCGCTCGATTGCGCGTACTGGGATTTGGCAGCCAAGCAGACTGGGCGTCGCGCGCACGAGTTGGCGGGTCTGGCGGCGCCGCTGCCGCGCGTCACCGCCTATACGGTTTCGCTCGCCGCGCCGGCGGCGATGGCGGCAGCCGCGGAGCGCGCCGCATCGCGGCC
>JASHPU010000194.1 GCA_030037885.1 Xanthobacteraceae bacterium
CGTCCGCCGCCCGCCGCGTAGGCGGGCTCGGCCTCGCGCCGCACCGGCTCGACCGCGTCGAGCGCGCGGCCGTGGCGGGCGACGATGCGGTTGAGCTCGGCCAAGGCTTCGATCTGGTCGACGATGACGCGCCGCATCTGTGCCGCGCTGTCGGCCGTCTCCTGCGGCAGCTCGAGCACGCCGCGGCGCAGCTCGCCGCGCGTCGCCTCGAGCTCGCGCTGCATCTCCGCGGCCATCTGCTTCATGCCGGCCATGATGTCGGCGAAGCGATCGGCGGCCTGGGTGAACATGGTGTGCACCTCGCCGGAGGCCTCTTCGTAGACCGCGCTGAGCGCCTCGCTGGTGCGCTTGCGCTCTTCTTCGGCCGACGAGCGCACGGTCTCGAACTGATGCTCGATATTGTGCACGCTTTCGTTGCTGGTCTCGGCGACGATACTGGCGATCTCGCGCGCGCGCGCGGTCGCCGAATCGAGCGACTCGTCGAGCAGCCCGGAGAAGCGCCGCAGCCGCTGCCCGAAATCCTCGGTGCGCGCGTCGAGCGTGGCGACCAGCGCCTCGATCGAGGCGTGCCGGCTGGCGATCGAATCCTCGCTGCGGCGGTTGCTCTTCTCCAGAAGCTCGACAGCCTCGGCGAGCGAGCGGCCGTGCGTGCTGAACTGGGTGGCGAGCTCGCTCAAGTCGCGCAGCACGCCGGCGGTGGTGCGGTTGAAGGCGCCGATGTGCTCTTCGACCTTGGTGGTGGCGGTGCCGCTCTTGCTGTTGAGCTCGTTCATGGCGGCGACGAACTCGGAGACGCGCGACACCATGGTGTGCTCGATCGCGTTCATATTCTCGTGGGCGCCGCTCAACACCTCCTGCAGCAGGATGTTGGCTTCGCGCAGCCGCTCGAACAACGCAGTGGAATCCGAGCGCAGCATGCCGTGAGTCTCGAGCATCTCGGCGACGGTCGCCGCCGCGGTCTGCTTCGATTCCTCGATCGCCGTGCGGGTCGCGCCGTGCAGGTCCTGCATCGTGCGCGTGATCGCCGTCTTGGCGGCATCGGCGACGCCCTGGGTGCCTTCCTGGAATTGGCCGAGCGTGCGCGTCACCGCCGTGGTGGCGTTCTCGCCGGCTTCGTTGATCAGCCGCGCGATCTCCTCGCTGTTGTCCATCATCGTCTGGGTGAAGACGAAACCCTTGGCCTCGATGGCCTTCACCGCCTGGTCGGTGACGCGGCCGACCTCGACGGCGAATTGCTCGCCTTTGCCGGCCAGGGCCGCGACCAGATCACTCGATTTCTGATCGAGCATCCGGTTCATCTCGCTGGATCTCTCGTCGAGCGCCCGGTTCATCTCGCCGGATCTTTCGTCGAGGGTGCGGGTCAGATCGCCGACGCGCTGGGTCACCGCGGCATGGATCTCGTCGGCTCGGTTGACGATGTTGCGGGCGACGTCGGTGCTCATGCTGACCAGCGTATGCTCGGCCTCGCCAGCCGAACGGCTTATGGCATCGGCGCTGGCGCGCGCGGTCTGCGCCATCAGCTCGGTCGCGTTCGCCGACGCGACCTTGATGGTCTCGCTGGCCGTGGCGGCACTCTTGCCGATCGCGCTGCTGGCCAAGGTGGTACTCTTGCCGACGACATCACTGGCTGAGGCCGCGCTCCGGCCGAGAAGCTCACTGGCCGAACTGGCGCTCTTGCCGAGCACATCGCTCGCCGCCGCAGTGGTTCGGTTGATGGTCTCGCTGAGCGATGCGGCGCTCTTGCCGACGAGGTCGCTGGCCGAGCTGACGCTCTTGTCGAGCAAGTTGCTCGCCGCCACGGCCGTTCGGCTGATGGTCTCGGCGAGCGAGGCGGCGCTCTTGCCGAGCGTATCGCTGCTCGTCGTCGTGGTCTTGTCGATGGCAAGGGTGGCGGCGGCGGCATTCTTGCTGATCGTGCTGGAGAGCGTCGTGGCGCTGCGGTCGAGCGAAGCGGTCGTTTCCGCGGCGCTGCGGTTCAACGCTTCGGTCACCGCGACGGCCGCGGTCACGCTCTTGCCCAGCGAATCCGTGGTGGTGGCGAGCAGCTGACTGAGCGAGCGCTCGGCCTCACCCGAATTCGATTTGACTGCGTCCGACAGCGCCACCAGCCGCGAATTGAGCAGGTCGGCGGCGGCGCGGCTGCGCGTGTCCATCTCGCGGATGACGGCTTCGGTGCGGCCGACGAGCAGCTGCTCGAGATGCGTGATGCGGCCATCAAGCGTGCTGGCGACCTCCTTGGCGCCGGCGCCGAGCGTGGTGTCGATGGCGGCGACACGTTCGCTGACCATGTCGGCCAGGCTCTGCCCGCGGCTGTCGATGACGTTGGCGACGTCGCTGACGCGCTTGTCGACCGCGGCGACCACTTCCTTGCCGCCCTCGGCCAGCGTCTTGGCAATGTCCATGACGCGCGTCGACAGCGCCTCGGTGAGCGCCTCGGTGCGGCTATCGAGCGTCTCCTGGAAGCGCGACAGCCGCTGGTCCAGCGCGGTGGTGACCTCGTTGGCCCGGGCGGTAACGCGGTTATCGAAGCTGTCGATGTAGCTGCGCATCGACTCGGAGACGTCCTGGGTGCGGGCGCCGAGCCGCTCGACGAGTTCGGAGCCGTAGGTCTTCACGGTGCGGTCGAACTCGCTCAAGTGCCGGGTGATGAGGTTGCCGAGCGTCGCGGAGTCGCGCGAGATTTTCTCGCCCAGCTCGACCCCGGAATGGCTGAACATTTCCTCGTAGGCGGCGAGCCGCGTCGCCAGCATCTCCTTCATGGCGTCGCTGCGCGAGGTGATGACGGAGACGAGCTGCTCGGCGCTCGCGCTTACCGAGTCGGTCATCTTGTTGCTGCGCGACAGCATCGCCTCGGTGATGCGGCTGCCGGCCTGTTCGAGCTTGCTGGCCAATTCGCCGCCGCGCAGGTTCAGATCCAGCACGAGCGACTCGCCCGAGGTGCGCAGCGTCGCGTTGACCTCCTCGGCGCTGGCCGCGATCTTTTCGGCGATCTGGCTCGACGTATCGACGATCGCCTCGCTGAGCTCCTGCGACCGGCCGGCCATCATGTCGACGGTAGCCAGCGCCTTTTCGGAGAACGTCTCGGTGACGCGGTCGAGCCGCGCCGTGAGCATGTCCTCGATGCCCTGGGCGATCTCGGCGAATTCCTCGCTGATGTGATCGGTCTTGAAGCTCAAGCTCGAGGTGAGCCGGTCGCTCGCGGTCGCGATCGCACGCGAGGTTTCGGCGCTCGCGGTCTCCAGCCGATCGAGCAGGTCGCCGCCGCGCACGGAGAGCTGCTGAATCATACCGTCGCCGACCTGGCCGAGCGACAGCGTGATGTGCTCGCCCTTTTCAGCGAGCGAAAGAGTGATGCGTTGCGCCGCGTCGTTGACCTGTTGGCCGACCAGATCGCTGATGGTCGACAGATCCTGGGTCAGATCGATGTGGACGTTGTTGATGGCGGAGCGCACCTGCTCGGCCTGGCCGACCAGCGTGTCGCGCTGGTTGGCGAGGTCGGCAATCAGCCCGCGGATGCGCGCCTCGTTGTCGCCGTAGGTGCGGGCGAGCGCCGCGACTTCGTTTTGCACCAGCGTTTCCAGTTCGCTGGCGCGCGCCAGCGCGCGCTCGACGCCGTCGCCCATGGCGGCCACTTCGCGGCGGATCGCCTGGCCGACGCTGACGATGGAATCCTGCGCCACGCTTTCCGGCTCGGCGAGCCGCATGGCGACGCCCGCCATGGCTTGCGCGATCAGCCGCAACTCCTGGCCGCGCCACGCCATGTGCGCCACGCCGAAGAAGAAGATGATCGGCAACAGCGCGGCGGCGCCCAGGCCGAGCGCAATGCCGGTCAGCGAATGGCCCGGCCCGACTGCGGCATAGAGGTCCGGAAGATAGGCCCATGACAGCGCAAGGCAGCCGATCGCCCAGGCGGCGGAGAACATTGCGGCGACGAAATAAGACGTGCGCGCCGGCCGGCGCTGCAGTGCCTGGAGAATTTGGCCGATCGATTGCCGATCGTCATTGGCCGCGCCCGGCGCTTGTACGCCGAGGTCGCGGGTGCCGACCGGGCCGGAATCGACCTCGTCGCGGTAGGACGGGGGCGGCGGGGCGGCGACGCGGCGTTCGTCGTCATGACCGGCAAGCGGCTCGCCGACCGGCTCGACCGGATGCGAGGCCTGGTCCTCGTCATCGCGAATGTTAAGCGCTTCCTGGATCGCCGACAGCGCCGCCTCCGTCGGATCGATCGTCTTTTTCGGATTGTTCGCCATGTCGGTCGTCGCCTCGCGTGTTACGCCGGACCAGGACGGCCCAAAGAGCGGCGGGCCGTGCCACGAGCGCGTGATCGTTCAAGTGTTCAATTGCGTGCGAGGGCCCCCGCCCTCATCCTGCACTCCCGTAGCCCATCCTATCGGGTTGGGACATCGAAGGAAACCGCGCTGGTAACGTCCCTTTAATCATCGTTAACGGTTTGCTTACCATGGCATCGACGGCCGCCGCACAGGGGCGCCGTTGCCATCGTGATGCCCAGAATGCGGCCAGCGTGGGGCCTCGCGCGCAAAAAGACCGGATTATGTGCGGGCGCCGACTTAAGCGTGTGGATAAGTGCGCCGCGCCGGCTGGGGCGAGCACCGCCGTAGCAATTCACTCACCAGTCCGACGAAAGAAGGCCCCGTTAGCGGGCTGACGCTCGGGGATTTTACGCAGTTTTTCCGCAAACCGCGGCAAACGTCCGTCTGCGCAAAGACTTGCGAGGCGAGCCTACAACAAAGGCTTGGCTACGCGGGCGGGCGCGGGAGGGTGTTATGAGTGCAGGTTTGCAAGCGGTCGCCGCCGCCCCGGGTCAGGGCGTCATCGATGACGAACACCTTGGACAGGTGACGTTCGGCGACCGCCGGCTCGAACGCGAAGTCTTGCAGATCTTTCGCCGCCAGGCCGCGATCATGCTCGGCCGTATCGGCGTCAGCGAGCCCACTGCCGCATCGCTGGCGATTCATACTCTGAAGGGCTCAGCGCGCGGCATCGGCGCCTGGCGCGTGGCGCGGGCCGCAGAGCGGCTCGAGCAAGCCTCCGCTGAAACGGAGCGCAGTGCGGCGCTCGGCGAACTCACGGCAGCGACGGTCGAGGCCGGCGCGGCGATCGATGCGCGTTTGGAAGATTATTCCAGCCACGCTGCGGACGCACGTTGATCTGTTCTCTTTGCCTGCACTGGCGCCGTTCGGCAGAAGCCTGTAGATGAAAACCCGCGCCGGCCGGGTTCCTGCAGCGTATTCGCACGCTGTGTCTGGCCGGCGGCCCGCGTCAACCGCCCAACCATGGTCAAAATCACCTATATCGACAACGAGGGCACGGCGCGTACCGTCGAAGGCGAAGTCGGCGCGACCGTCATGGAAACGGCGATCAAGCACGGCGTGCCCGGCATCGAGGCCGAATGCGGCGGCGCTTGCGCCTGCTCGACCTGCCACGTCTATATCGAGGAAGAATGGCGCGAGAAGGTCGGTGAGCCCTCGCCGATGGAAGAGGACATGCTCGATTTCGCCTTTGAGGTTAAGCCCAGTTCGCGCCTGTCATGCCAGATCAAGGTGCGCCAGGATCTCGACGGGCTGACCGTTCGCACGCCGGAGCGTCAGGCCTGAAATTGCGAACATCCGAGCGAACAGGACGAATCCCCGCATTGCTGGAACAATTCAGTACCGCTCGGCGCCGCGCGCGCTCTTCCCCTGCGGTAGCGCGCACGCTAGACACTCGCCACCTTATCAGCATCGCATCCATTGCCATGAGCGTACATGAGCACGGCACGACATGAGTGAACCCATCAAGACCGACGTTGTCATCATCGGCGCCGGGCCGATCGGCCTGTTTGCCGTCTTCGAGCTCGGACTGCTCGACATGAAGGCGCATCTTATCGACATCCTCGACAAGATCGGCGGCCAATGCGCCGAGCTTTACCCGGAAAAGCCGATCTACGACATTCCCGGCGTTCCGTTTACCAGCGCGCAGGGACTGGTCGATTCATTGTTGGAGCAGATCAAGCCGTTCGGCGCCCAATATCATCTCAACGAGATGGTCGAGAGCGTGGAAAGGATCGGCGATCCGCTGTTCCGCGTGCGCACCGACCAGGGCACCGAATTCGAAAGCAAGATCGTGGTCATCGCCGCCGGCGGCGGTTCGTTTCAGCCGAAGCGGCCGCCGATTCCCGGCATCGAGCCGTATGAAGGCAAATCGGTGTTCTATGCGGTGCGCAAGATGGAATCGTTCCGCGGCAAGCGCGTTCTCATCGTCGGCGGCGGCGACAGCGCGCTCGACTGGACGCTCAATCTGGCGCCGCTGGCGAGCCATTTGACGCTGTTGCACCGGCGCAGCGAGTTTCGCGCCGCCCCCGACAGCGTCAACAAGATGATGGCGCTGGTCGGCGACGGCAAAATCGATTTCGTGCTCGGCCAGGTCGCTGCGCTGAAGGGCAATGACGGCCAGATCAGCGAAGCCATCGTCAAGACCAACGACGGCTCGACCTTCGATATCGCCTGCGACGTCATGCTGCCGTTCTTCGGCCTGACCATGAAGCTCGGCCCGGTTGCCAAATGGGGCTTCGAACTGAAGAACAACGAGCTCATTCCGGTCAATACCGAAAATTTCGAAACCAGCGTGCCCGGCATTTTCGCCGTCGGCGACATCAATTGGTATCCCGGCAAGCTGAAGCTGATCTTGTCCGGCTTCCACGAAGTGGCGCTGATGGCGCAGAAAGCCTACCGCTACTGCTATCCGGACAAGCGGCTGGTGTTCCAGTACACCACCTCGTCGACCAGCCTGCAGAAGAAGCTCGGCGTATCGCCGCCGCCGCCGCCACAGCCGGTGAAAGTGTAATTGCCGGCGGCCCAGCGAACGTTGGCCATTATGGCGTTGCCGACGGACGCGAAACGGGCGGCGTCGGCGTCGATCCATTTTGCGGGGCAGGCGCGACTGCCGGCGCCGGATTGAGCGGCGGCAGCGGTGCGGCGCTTACCGCCGGTGGCTCCGGCAGGCCGAGCACGCCGCGCACGGCTGGCAGCGCCGCATCGGCCATGGCCGCATAACCTTCGGCGGTCGGATGCACCGCGCCGCCATAGACGGCGCTATAGACCCCCCACAGCGCATCGTGAATGTCGGTCGGCTTCAAGGCGGACGGAATACCTTCCGGATAGGTCATGGCCGTGAAGTAGCTGTCGTTTGCGGTCCTGATCCAGCGCCCCCGCGACGCATAGGGCAGATAGTCGCCGGCCGGATACGAGCAGGCCAGCGGGTCCTCGGCGGCGGTGACGAGATTGCTGACGAAGCTCGTGCCGTTGGGCGAAAAACAATCGCGATCGAACACCGGATCGTCCGGCGCGTGCACGCACATGCCGTGCTTCTCGAATTCGGCCTGGTGCGAATCGACGAACGTCATGCGGTCCTTGAGCGGATCGCGGCAGATTTGGCTGCCGTCGCAGGTCGCCAGCGCCTTCAGTGCCGGAAGGAACTTTTGGTCGACGAATTCGGCTGCCGCACGCAGCCGCCCGGCGTCGGCACCAAAGGCCGGGTGGACGTCGAGACCATCGCGGCCGCCGGGGCAGGGCTTGTTCGGTGCCTGCATGGCCGGATTGGCGTACGATACGTAAACCACGCGCGCCAGATCGCCATCCACGAAGGGTTTGAGTGCGCCGCGCAGCCGCACAAATTCGCCCGGCAGGCGCTGATCCAGCGCGCGTTGGGAGTCCTGCACGCTGACGATGCCGCCGCCGCGGCCCAGAATCACGCGTTCGGTCGTCGCGTCGACGATGACGTTGCCGACCAGCGCAGCGAAGCTCACGTCATTGGCGCCGATGGTGAGCAGCACCAGATCAATCATGCGCTGCGGCTGCACGCGATGCGTGGCAGCCATCAGATCTTTCAATTCTAAAAGCTGCGCCGGCGAGCTGCTGGGACAGCTGTCGATGCCGACGACCGCCGGGCAGTCATCGGTCTGCTGGCTGCCGAATATGCCGGCGTCGATCGACGCGCCGGTGCAGGCCAGCGGCAAAAACGTCACTGCGAGATGTGGCTGTTCCACCGCGAGCGCGAGCGCGGTGCGCAGCTGATAAGAGTACAGCGAGCGATGGCAGGCTGGGCTCATCCAGCGCGCGCCGTGCAGTGCCCAGTCCCTGGCGGCGCTCTCGCTCGCCGGGCCGTTTTCGCATGAGTGGTCACCGACAAAGCCGGCGCGGCTCGGCCGAAAATATTGCGTGCCGGTGCCGAGGCGGCGAAAGCAGAAGCTGCCTTCAAGCTGTACCGCGCGATCCGGATCGCCTTCGCCGGCCGCAATGGAATCGCCGAGGCCCGCGATCAGCACGTCGCGGACCGCGATCTCGGTCGCGACGCGCTGCGCGGTGCCGTCGCCGAGCGGAATATCGACGGTGGCAACGGTGGTCCGGCCGTAGCGCACGCGCAGCTTGACCTCGGTGTCGCAGGCAGCGGTCATTTGGCGCAGCGGGCCGTCGCCGTCATCGAAGGTCCACGCGCAAGTGGCGTCGGCCGGCACCGGACCGGAGATGGCGACCCCGATCGGATGATCGCGCGGCGCCAGATAGTTTTCGTTGACGCCGTCGCGCTCGCAGGTTTGCAAAAGCTTGCCGAAATTGTCGACGCAGAGGTGGCTGACCACGTCTTTAGCCCAACCCAAGCCGCCGCTGTCGCGCTCGAGCCGCCGCTCGGCGGCGAGCACGCCGTCGCCGCGGCTGGCCGCGACCTGGCGCAGAAAATCGGCCTCGTCGCGGAACAGGCGAAAGCGGTTCTTCACCTCCCAGACGATGTGAAAATTGCCGGTATCGGCAAGCTGCGCCAGCGCTGCGTCCAGCGGCGCAATAGTGAGGAATGCGGCGAGAACGACCGAAAAGAGACGCATGGCCTGTTGCGGAAGCAGGGTTGCCGGCGAACCTTTAGCACAGGCGTTGCGGCGGAAATGTGAGGCCGGGCGCAGCCCAAGTGTTGCCCAAAAGCCGCGGCCGCGCGCTTCCAGGCGCCCGAGCGGGGCCGCTTTCGTGACATTCATCCTGCGTTCACGTTGGCTCTGACACTTTCCGCGGGTTTCAAGAGCCTAGATCCCACCGCAATAAAGCCTCTCCGGGGTCGCGTTGCCCTCTGTTGCCGTTTGGTCACCATGCTCGATGTAACGCAATCCCCCGGTCTGGCTTTCGACCTTGCACCGGCGCCGCCCGCAGGCGATGGCGGCGTGCCGCCACGCGGCGCCGGGTTCGGCCGCCTTACGGTCGCGGTTCTGTTCGTCGTGCTGTTGGCGATGACGTCGATCCCGATCCTTTTGCATCCGCTGCCGCCGTTGTCCGACTATGTCAATCATCTGGCGCGCATGCACGTCATCGCCGCGATCAACAGCGATCCCGATTTGGCGCGCTATTACGAGATCGACTGGCAGGTCATTCCCAACCTGATGATGGATTTGATCGTGCCGCAATTCGAGCGGCTGATGAACGTTTACCTCGCCGGTCAGGTCTATACGCTTCTGAGCTTCGGGCTGATCGTGTCGGGGACGCTGGCGCTGCACCGCCGGCTGTTCGGGCGCTGGTCGCCGTTGCCGCTGTTCGCTTTCGCGCTGCTCTACAACAATGTCTTTCTGGTCGGCACGATGAACTACGTCTTCGGCATCGGGCTGATGCTGTGGGCGGTGACGGCGTGGCTTGCGTTGCGCGAGCGCAGCTTTTTGTTGCGGCTGCCGGTTTCGACCCTGTTCGTGCTGGCGTTGTTCTTCTGCCACCTGTTTTCGCTCGGCGTTTACGGGTTGGCGCTGCTGGCGTTCGAGCTGCACCGGCTGTGGGCGTCGTATGCGCGGCTGCGCGGCGCCTCGCCCGCTGCGGCGCGCCGCCGGCTGCCGGCGCTGCTGGCCGACTTCGTCGCCACCGGTGTGCCGTTCCTGCCGGTGCTGCCGCTCCTGATGATGAGCCCGACCTGGGGACTGTGGCAGGGCCTGTCCTGGGAGCTTCCCGGCAAGATCGACGGCCTGATCTACGTATTTGAGGTGTACTCGCACTCGGTCGCGCTGTTGCTGGTCGGCATCGTCGCGTTGCTCGTCGGCTGGGCGCTGCGCGACCGCGCGCTGTCGTTCCACGCCTTCGGCATTGCGGTGCTGGCGGTCGGTGGCGTCGTCTATCTGGCGCTGCCGCGCATGCTGTTCGACACCTACATGGCCGACCAGCGCCTGCCGATCTCGCTCGCCTTCATCCTGCTTGCCTGCGTCGACGTCGACCTGCGCCAGCGTAACGTGCGGCGCGGCTTGATGGTCGCGCTGTTGGCGCTGGTCGCCATCCGGGTGTCCGAAGTCGAGTATAAATGGCAGCAGCTGTCACGCGGCATCGACTCGTTCCGCCAGTCGGTGCAGCTTATCAATCGCGGCGCCAAGCTCTTGGTGGCCTATGCGGATGCCGACGACGGCAGCGCATTGGAAGATTACGGCCTGGTCCATGCCGATTGCATCGCGCTGATCGAGCGCTCGGCGCTGGTGACGACCGCATTCACCGTGGTCGGCAAGCAGGTCCTGCACGCCCGGCCCGAATTTCGCAACCGTGTCGACACGCTCGACGGCACGCCGCCGGCGATCGACGACCTGGTAGACGTTGCCGACCGCTCCAGTTCAGGCGCCGGCCATTACTGGGGCGATTGGACGGCGGACTACGATTATCTCTACGTGCTCTTCACCGACGATGATTTCGAAAATCCCGATCCCGCCGTTCTCGAACCAATCTTCAAGGGTCGGCGCTTCATGCTCTATCGCATCCAGCATTTGCAAATCACAACGGCGAGCAAGGCGATCAAGTAATGCTGTCGGATTGTCGGCAGATTGACGCTGCCTGATTTCCTCTCGATCAGAGAAGGCCGTCGATCGCAACGGCCGCCGCGTGTTTCGAAGGATTTGTTGTCCAAAGGTCTTCGATCGCCGAAGGCGGCGCTTCGCGCCTTGACAACAAAATCCTTTCGAGATTTTTTGCTGCCGTTGCGTTCGACGGCGCATCGCGACGACCTGACAATTCGAGCGAATTCACTCCGGCAGTTTGCGGAAAAAGCCTCTCGCCAACGCAAGAGTTTGCTGATTCAGTTTTGTGCGACGAATCAGCGGAGCGGACGAGGCGCGGCGCATTTCCGGATCAGGGCCGGTTGTTTTCGTATATTTTGCCGCAAGCGCGGGTTCCGGCAAGCCATCCGCTGCGGAAGATCCGCGCGCTTGTTGACGATGTGCCGCCCGGCCTTGAACGCGGCAGTGCCGGCCGGCATTATCGCGGTGCGGCTTGGCGGCACATTGAACTTTCCGTCACTTTGGCACAAGCCGTCTGCGGGAGGCAGTCATCATGGATCGATCGATCGCGACGCGCTGTTGCATCGCCGGCGGCGGACCGGCGGGCGTGATGCTCGGGTATCTGTTGGCGCGCGCCGGCATCGAGGTCGTAGTGCTGGAAAAGCACGCCGATTTTTTTCGCGACTTTCGCGGCGACACGGTGCATCCCTCGACGCTCGAACTGATGCATGAACTCGGCCTGCTCGATGAATTCCTCAAGCTGCCGCATCAGAAGGTGGAGACGCTCACCGGCCAGGTTGGCGCCGACCACATCGACTTTGTCGATTTCCGGCATCTGCCGACGCACTGCAAATACATCGCCTTGATGCCGCAATGGGACTTTCTCAATTTTCTCGCCAGCCAGGGCAGGCGCTACAAGACGTTCGATCTGCATATGAAGACGGAGGCGACCGACCTTATCGAAGAACGCGGCCGCATCGTCGGCTTGCGCGCCAGCGCTCCGGACGGCCCGCTGACGATTCGCGCCGACCTCGTGGTCGGCGCCGACGGCCGTCATTCGACGGTGCGCGAGCGCGCCGGATTCAAATGCGACGATTACGGTGCGCCGATGGACGTGCTGTGGTTCCGGTTGTCGCGCAAGGCGGACGATGCCACCGACACGTTCGGCCATATCGAAGCCGGCAAGATGATGATCATGCTCGACCGCGGCGATTATTGGCAGTGCGCCTACGTCATTCCGAAGGGCAGGGCCGACCAGATCAAAGCGGAAGGGCTGCAAGCCTTCCAGCGGCGTGTGGTCGACATGTCGCCGTTTCTCGCCGACCGTATCGGCGAATTGAAGAGCTTGGATGACGTCAAGCTCCTGACCGTCGCGGTCGACCGCCTGCGGCAATGGTGGCGGCCGGGCCTGATCTGCATCGGCGATGCCGCGCACGCGATGTCGCCGGTCGGCGGCGTCGGCATCAATATGGCGGTGCAGGACGCGGTCGCCGCCGCCAACCGGCTGGCCGCACCGCTCAAGTCGCGCACGGTCAGCGACGACGATCTGCGCGCGATCCAGGAGCGGCGCACGTTGCCGGTGCGGTTCATCCAGCGGCTGCAGCTGACCATTCAGAAACGCATCATCAATCGCGTGCTGGAAAGCCAGAAGCGGCCGAAGCCGCCGCTGGTGTTCCGGGCGTTCAACGTCTTTCCGGTTTTGCGCCGCATTCCGGCGCGGCTGCTGGGCTTGGGGATTCGGCCCGAGCACGTGCGCACGCCGGACGTTCTCAAAGCCTCATGAGCGCTGCAGCTCCGCGGCGGTGCGGGCGAGAATTTCGACCAGCCGCGCCTCGGCATCCGGATCGTTGTCGAGCCGCTTGCCGACGGTCTCGCGCAAATGCTGCAACGTCGCCTCGACGAGCTGCGGCAGCGCGCGGCGCTGCTCGCGCTCCTCGCCCCGCGCGGTGCGGCGCCAGCGGTTGACGCGCTCGCCGAGCGCGGCGAGGCGGTCGAGCACGACGTCAGCCAATTCGCGGTTGGTCGCCAGATAGGCGCGGCCCTCATCGGTGATGGCGTAGAGCTTCTTGGCGCCTTCCGTTGAAGCGGTCACGTAGCCGGCTTCTTCCAAATAGGTGAGCGTCGGATAGACGATGCCGGGGCTCGGCGAGTACCAGTCCGCCGTCTTCTCCTCGATGAGCTTGATGATCTCGTAGCCGTGGCGCGGTGCCTCGGCGATCAGAGCGAGCGCAAGGAGCCGCAGGTCGCCCTGCGCCAGCATGCGCCGGGCGCGCAAAAAGTCCTCGCCGCCAAAACCGCCGCCATGGCGGCCACCAAAGCCGCCGAAACGCCCGCGGCGGCGGCCGGCCGCCCAGTGTCCGTGATGATGAGATTCGCAATGTCCGTGCATTTGGTTCTCCAGGTTGAAGATATATCATTAGATAGATCATATTGAGCTATAGCGCAAGATATATCTTTTTATTCGGCGGGCTTTTTAAAATGACTATTGAAGTCAATGGGTTGGACAAGGGTGTCGCTGCGATTCGGTGAGCCGATTGGTCTATGACGTGGCGGGATACGGCCCTCGGGACTAGAATGGCGCCATGTTCGCCTCCTTCTTCCATGAGCTGCGCGCGGCCGGCGTGCCGGCGACCTTGCGCGAGTACCTCACGCTGATCGAGGCGATGGAGCAGGATTTGGCCGACCGCCGGGTCGAATCGTTCTACTATCTGTCGCGCGCGGCGCTGGTGAAGGACGAGCGCAACCTCGACAAGTTCGACCGCGTGTTCGGTCACGTCTTCAAGGGCCTCGATCGCATCGAGCAGGCGCTCGCCGCCGAAATCCCGATCGAATGGCTGAAAAAGCTCACCGAAAAATATCTGACCGAGGAGGAGAAGAAACAGATCGAGGCGCTGGGCGGCCTCGACAAGCTGTTGGAGACGTTGCGCAAGCGGCTTGCCGAGCAGCAAGGCCGCCATCAGGGCGGCGGCAAATGGATCGGCACGGCCGGCACCTCGCCGTTCGGCGCCTACGGCTACAATCCGGAAGGCGTGCGCATCGGCCAGGACAAGAACCGCAATTTCCGCGCCGTGAAAGTGTGGGACCGGCGCGAGTTCAAGGATATTTCAGGCGACATCGAGCTCGGCACCCGCAACGTCAAAGTCGCGCTGCGCCGGCTGCGCAAATTCGCCCGCAGCGGCGCGCCCGAAGAGCTCGATCTCGACGGCACCATCAAGGGCACCGCGCACAAGGGCTATCTCGACATTCTGCTGCGGCCGGAGCGGCACAACACCATCAAGGTGCTCTTGTTGTTCGACGTCGGCGGCTCGATGGACTGGCACGTCAAGGCCACCGAGGAATTGTTTTCCGCCGCGAAAAGCGAGTTCAAGCACATGGTGCATCTCTACTTCCACAATTGCCTGTACGAACGGGTGTGGAAGGAGAACGCGCGGCGCTGGCAGGAGACGACGCCGACCTTCGACGTGCTGCATACCTACGGCCACGACTACAAGGTGATCTTCGTCGGCGACGCGTCGATGTCGCCGTACGAGATCGCGGCGCCGGGCGGCTCGGTCGAGCATTTCAACGAGGAGCCGGGCAGCGCCTGGATGGAGCGCGTCACGCGCACCTATCCGTCGGCCGTCTGGCTCAATCCCGTGGCCGAGCACGAATGGGACACCACCGCCTCGATCCGCATGATGCGCCAGATCATGGGCGGGCGGATGTATCCGCTGACCCTGGAGGGGCTGGATGCGGCGATGCGGGAATTGGGGAGATAAATTATCGTGGAAAAACAAGGCAGTTTAAGCTTTGTGATTGCAGAACATTTAGTGAACGTGGTATTATTTTTTCGATTCGGTCGGGGGTTCCCATGCAGAGGCTTGCGCAGCTTAAGGTCATTGTCACAAGCCCGCCGTTGAAGCTGCAGCTGCCGACCCAACCGCCCCTCCTGCCGCAGAAGGACAACGAACCTGGATCGGTGGATGTCTTGCTGGCCGCCAATAAGTGGTGGCGTTCAAATCCGTGGCCTGAAGAATACAACAAGACGTCGCATACCGTCCGATGTGCTGACGCACGCGATTTGGATCATATCGAATCCAACAGTATCCACCTGATCGTTACCTCACCTCCTTATTTCAATATCAAGCCGTATGAAAGTGATGCTGCTGGAAGACAGCTGGCACGTCTCAATGACTATGAATGCTTCTTGAGCGAATTGACAAAGTGCATTGCAGAATGGGAGCGCGTGCTCGTTCCCGGCGGTCGTGCTTGCTGTGTCGTGGGCGATGTTCTGGTCCCGCGTCGTAAAGACGGCAGGCATCGCATATTACCATTGCCAGCTGATATCATGGTCCGGTCCAGAGCGGTCGGACTGGACACGCTAACGCCGATCCTTTGGTTCAAAATAGGAAATCGCACAAACGAGGCCGGCGGAGGCTCATCGGGATACTATGGGAAGCCCTACCAACCGGGCGCAGTTATCAAAAATGATTTTGAGCACGTGCTGATGCTTCGCAAGCCGGGTGCCTATCGTTCAACCTCAATGCTGCAAAAGGCATTATCGATGCTGCAGAAAGAGGAGATGGATGCATGGCAGCGCCCTTATTGGGATGATATCAGAGGCGCGAGTTTGAGGGATGGCCATCCTGCGCCATTCCCCGCGGCTCTTGCCGAGCGACTTATCCGAATGTTCAGTTTTGCAGGAGATTTGATAGTGGATCCATTCTGTGGCTCAGGTTCGACAGCGGTTGCGGCTTGTAACACTGGGCGCAATTCGTTCTCTTCAGACGTGGAGATTGCCTACGTGAATGCAACCGTAAACCGTCTTAAGGCGGAACTTAGAAAACCCGCTCACCACGGCGCTCATATGCGCCAAATGGTGTACGAGCGGGCGTAACAAATCCTCAGCAGGGCGATGTGGCGCAAACGGGCTCAATAGAGGAAGTAATCATCGCCGAAGTCGCTGCGACTGCGTATCATCCGCGAACGTCAAAACATAGCGACACGCAGTCCCTGGTAATTATCAGAGACCTTCTCGCGTCCTGTCCAATCCTTGCCAAACGAGCTGCGAGTGGGGCGCTGGTCGGCAAGCTTCGCCATCATCAGCAGGTTGGACATAACGATTGGGTTATCGACATCGCGTTAGGAACGCCCGCTGGTGTTTCGAAGCCGCCGAGCAGCGGTGACCTGATCCGGATGACAGCGCCGGCGTTGATCCAAATTGCGATCGAGCTGAAGTCTATCTGGACCGAGCACGGGAAGGCCCGTAAAAATCGGCTCCGAGACTTCAACGCGTTTCAGGCCTACGCCAAGCAGTACGACCCAAAGACCATCGCTGCGGCATTCCTGGTCGTCAATGCGGCAGAGTTGTTCCTGTCGCCCTTAAACCTGGAGAGCCGTAATAGGGAACCCGTGACTTGGCACCGTCAAAAAGGGAAGTCCTCTCACCAGATCGCTAAGGAAGCTATCGATATTTTTCGTTCAATCCATCTTCGAAGCAGTACGTCCGACGCCGAGGGCCTCGACGCCTTGGGTGTAGTGGTCATCGAACATGATAATCTCAACTATTTGAGCGGGAGGCCGCAGTATTCTGACGTGCAGAACAAATACGGTGAGTTTCATAAACCATCAAGGGTAGCTTCTACGCCACCAGGTCCGAAAGTGGGTGATCCACTGCATTACAGCGCGATGATTCAGCGTATCTGTAACGCATACAATCAACGGTTCCGCTGATGCATGCCGGCCTTGCAGACTTCTCGGCATTGCAGGGACCATCTGTCACTATTCCTCCTCCAGCGTGTCGCCGATCGGCACTTCGTCGACCTTGTGGCCGTACTCATCGATAATGGCGACGCACCAGCCGGCCCATTTCCAGCCCGGCATCTTGACGCCGCGGCGCAGGTCGTCGGCGAGCACCCGGGCGTCCTCCAGGGCGGCGGCGTTGCCGGCGAGTTCCACGCCCCGGTGATTGTTCAGAACGGTCTTGTCGTCGGTGAGATGGAAAAAGTAGCGTGGCATCGGGGCTTCTCGCATGCGGCGAATTCCGGCCGGCACTCCTAGCTCGCACCGCTGCGACCGGCCGTCACGGCGATGGGTTTTCGAATCGCCGCGCAGGCGTTATATTGGCGGCCTATCGTCAACAACCGAAAGGAGGTGATCCAGTGTCTCATTGTCTATCGCCGCGGTCGCCGGCATTCGTGAACTGGATCCTCGCCTCTGCCGAGGTCCTCGCCTAAGGTGGTCTAATCCGCCATCGGGCTCACGAGCGTAAGGCACACAATATCGCCTACGCAACCGGGCCACGGCTTGACAATGGAAGGGCTGTCCTTACGGGCGGCCCTTCTTGTATTTTGAGTTAGGGCGCTGCGCTGTCTCGGCAAATCGGCGTATCCTGCCGCCGACGCAGGAGCCCCTCATGCCCGCCGAAAAATTCGACTTCCGCAGCG